>NZ_QNFZ01000296.1 GCF_003313395.1 Nonomuraea lactucae
CGGCGAGAGCCTGGCCGCGCTGGCGGCGCGGGTGGCGGGGTGGCTCGACTCCGGGCCGCCGGACCGGGCCGTGGTGATCTGCGACGCCGGGGCGATCAGAGCCGCCCTGGGCCACGCGCTCGGCCTGGACCCGCTCGCCGCCGCGCGGTTCGACCTGGCCCCGCTCTCCACCACCGAACTGTCCGTCACCCGAGGCGGCCGGCGGGTCGCCCATGTCAACCGGAAGGCCACGTCGTGATCGCCACCTATCCGTTCAGCGCCGTCGTCGGGCTCGAGGACCTGAAGCTGGCCCTGGTGCTCAACGCCGTCTCCCCGCGGGTGGGCGGCGTGCTCGTGCGCGGGGAGAAGGGCACCGCCAAGTCCACGATCGTCCGCGCCCTGGCCGCCCAGCTGCCGCCGGTGGACGTCGTGGCCGGGTGCCGGTTCGCCTGCGATCCCGCCGCGCCCGACCCCGGCTGCCCCGACGGGCCGCACGAACCCGGCGAGCAGCGGCTGCGCCG
>NZ_QNFZ01000302.1 GCF_003313395.1 Nonomuraea lactucae
CGGGGCCTCAGGAGATGCCGGTGCCGCGGGCGCTGTCGACGGACGAGGTCGCCGCCACGGTGCGGGACTTCCGCCAGGCCGCGGCCGCGGCGATCGCGGCCGGCGCGGACGGGGTGGAGATCCACGGGGCCAACGGCTACCTGGTGCATCAGTTCCTGTCCAGCAACGCCAACCAGCGCGCCGACCGTTACGGCGGGTCCGTGGAGAACCGGATCCGCTTCGCCGTGGAGGTGGCCTCGGCCGTGGCGGACGAGATCGGCGCGGGGCGTACCGGCATCCGGATCTCGCCCGGCAACCCGTTCAACGACATCGCGGAGGCGGACACCGCGGAGCTGTACGGGGCCCTCGTGCCCGCGCTGGCGCCGCTGGACCTGGCCTACCTGCACGTCACCTATGACGGGCCCGAGGAGCTCCTGCACCGCATCCGCCGCGACTGGCCGGCCGCGCTGATCCTCAACCGTCCCGGCGCCGACGTCGCCGCCCGCGCCCAGGACGTCGAGGCCGGCCT
>NZ_QNFZ01000295.1 GCF_003313395.1 Nonomuraea lactucae
CGTCCGGCGGCGTGCTCGCCAAGCGCGGCGACGCCGTGCAGCAGTCCGCCCGCGAGGTCGCCGGCCGCGAACGCGCCGGCCATCGAGAGCGCGACCAGCCTGCACGCGCCGTCGGGCAGCCTGCGCCTGGCCCGCTCCCCCGTCACGATCTCCAGCGCCCGCCCGGTGACGTCCACCATGATCACCACGGCGTCGGCCGCCTCGTCGCCGAGCGCGGCGTGCAGCCGTTCGGCGAAGGGTCGGCCGGCGCCGACGGGCCTGCCGAGGAAGAGTCCGAAGCGCAGCCCGCTACGCCGCTCGGCGGTCGTGATCGCCTGCCTGACGCCGTCGGCCTGTGCCTGGCTCAGCACGCCCTTGGCCGTCCCCACCGCCGTCACCACCCCGCCGAGGCGCCGCCGGTGCGCCCGGTGGGCTCGGCCCCGTCCGCGGCGGCCACCCAGTCGACGACGGACTTCGCCGCCCAGCCGGGCACCCCGTCGGTCAGCACCAGCCCGGACGCGCCCACGCC
>NZ_QNFZ01000298.1 GCF_003313395.1 Nonomuraea lactucae
CGCGCACCAGGCGGCGCGGGCCCGGCTGCTGGCCACGATCGCCCTGGAGTCGCGCGGCACCCGCACCGGACGCGGGCCCCAGGCCGCCCGGCAGGCCGAGGAACTCGCCCGCGGCCTCGACGACCCGGCGCTGCTGGCGTTCGCCCTCAACAGCGTGTTCATGCAGACCTTCCACCGGGCGGGGCTGGCGCCGCGCCGCGACGAGATCGGGGCCGAACTGGTGGCCTTGTCCGCCCGGCACGGCCTGGTCACGTTCGAGGTGCTCGGGCACCTCATCCGCCTCCAGGCCCGCAGCGCGCTCGCGGACTTCCCCGCGGCCGACACGCACGCGGCCGCCGCGGACAGCCTCGCCGAACGCCACGAGCTGCCGCTGGCGGGCGTGTTCGCCCAGTGGTACCGGGCCCTGCGGCTCGCCGCGGCGGAGCGGGCACCGGTGGCGGAGGTGGAGGCCGCCTACCGGGACGCCGCCACCCGGCTGGACGGGGCCGGCATGCCCGGGCTGCGACGTGGCGCG
>NZ_QNFZ01000297.1 GCF_003313395.1 Nonomuraea lactucae
GCCGCCGTTCGCCACCACCATCGCGCCGGTCGCCGCGAGCACGCACACGCCCGCGATGGCCACCGGCGCGAGCCCGCGCGGGCGGCGCCGGCGCCTGGCCACCATGACAGGGAAGCCGGCGCGGTCGAAGCTGTCGCACCGGGCCATGATCAGGCCGCGGGTGTCGCCCAGCGCGGGGCTCAGGCACGTGTCGATCACCCGCCGGCGCAGCGAGATCGGCGGGTACGCCACCTGGACCATGCCGAGCAGCCGGCCCGCCGCCACCTGCCGCCGCCGCCCCTCCGTGCACACCTCGCACCCGCTGATGTGCCCGGACAGGCGTCGCCGCAGCAGCGACGTGAGCGGCCCCTCCCACGAGTCGAGCATCGCCGACAGGTCCGGGCAGTGCGCGCGCCCCACCCGCGCCAGGACGACGGCCGCGGCTGCGTTCTCCAGGTGGTCACGGGCCCTGCCGAGGCGGGTGGCCGCCTGGCGCGAGGTCAGGCCCAGCGCCGCGCCCGCCTCGGCCGGGGCC
>NZ_QNFZ01000299.1 GCF_003313395.1 Nonomuraea lactucae
TGCGGCTGGCGGCCGAGCTGGGCCTGCCGCTGGTCACGGTGATCGACACGGCCGGGGCCGCCCTGTCGAAGGCGGCCGAGGAGGGCGGGCTGGCGGGCGAGATCGCGCGCTGCCTGGCCGACCTGGTGACACTCGACGCCCCGACGGTCTGCCTGCTGCTCGGCGAGGGCGCCGGAGGCGCGGCGCTGGCGCTGCTGCCCGCCGACCGGGTGCTGTGCGCGCAGCACGCCTGGCTGTCGCCGCTACCGCCGGAGGGCGCGTCCGCGATCCTCTACCGGTCCACGGACTTCGCGCCGGAGATCGCCCAGGCGCAGGGCATCCGGGCCACCGACCTGCGACGGGCCGGGGTGGTGGACCGGGTCGTCCCCGAGGTGCCCGACGCCGCCTACGAGCACCGGGCGTTCTGCGAGCGGGTCGCGCGGGCGCTGGAGTACGAGATCGCCGGGCTGCTGGCGCAGGACCCGGCCGCCCGCCTCGCCGCCCGCCAGGCCCGCTTCCGCGGCCTCGGCGTCCAGCCC
>NZ_QNFZ01000307.1 GCF_003313395.1 Nonomuraea lactucae
CCGACGCCGGCTGCACCGTGACCGCCGTCTGCGACGCCACCACCGCCCTCCACGCCGACACCGGCCTGGACATCACCGCCCTACGCGCCTGGACCACCCAGACCGGCGGCCTGCACGGCTACCCCCACGCCGACACCCTCACCCACGACGAACTCCTCGCACTCGACGTCCACCTGCTCGTGCCCGCCGCCCTGGAGAACGTCATCACCGCCGACAACGCCCCCCACATCCGCGCCCGCCTCATCGTCGAAGGCGCCAACGGCCCCACCACCCCCCAAGCCGACGACATCCTCACCGCCAACGGCACCACCATCGTCCCCGACATCCTCGCCAACGCCGGCGGCGTCATCGTCTCCTACCTGGAATGGGTCCAGAACATGCAGGCCTACTCCTGGAGCGCCAACGACGTCGACCTCAGACTCCGCGACCTCATGCAGACCGCCTACACCCAGGTCAAAACCCTCGCCGACACCCGCAACCTCACCCTCCGCCAAGCCGCCCACATCATCGGCGTCGGCCGGG
>NZ_QNFZ01000300.1 GCF_003313395.1 Nonomuraea lactucae
CCGAGACCCGCCGCCGCGTCGGCGAAGACCCGCTCGGCCCGGCCGCGGCCCCTGCCGCCGCCGTGGGCGAGCCCGAGATGGCGCAGGAGGGCGTTCGTTCCCACCTCCCGGCCCCAGCAGCCGCGCGCCCCGCACATGCAGGGCTCGGTGCCACCGGTCAGCGGCATGTGGCCGAACTCGGCGCCGATCCCGCCCGCTCCCGGCAGGGGCCGCCCGTCCACCACCAGGACGCCGCCGAGGTCGAAGTCCACGTGGAGATGGAGGCCCACGCCGACGCCCCGCAACAGACCCCGCCGCGCTTCCGCCAGCGCCGCGAAGGCGGTGTCGTTCCCCACCAGCGGCGTGCGGGACGCGGGCGCCTGCCCGCTCGCCTGGGCGTCGGCTCCGGGCGTGCTTGCCTGGGGTTCGGCTCCGGCCGTGCTTGCCTGGGGTTCGGGTCCGGCCGTGCTCGGCTGGGCGTCGGGACCGGCCGCGCCGGGGAGGCCGAGCAGCGCCGGGACGTTCACCGAGCGCCAGCGCAGGTGCG
>NZ_QNFZ01000309.1 GCF_003313395.1 Nonomuraea lactucae
AGCGAGTGGTACTGCTTGCCGTCGAGCTTCCAGATGATCTGGTCGGGTGACCATTCCACGGAGTAGATGTGGAAGGCGTCGGCGAACCTGGCGCCGCCGGGCAGGCTGGTGCTGCCGCCGGGGCCGTTCTCGCCGGAGTAGCCGGGCCCGTGCACGGTGCCGTACACGGTGCCGGGTTCCTTGCCGATGATCTCCATGATGTCGATCTCGCCGTTGTTCGGCCAGCCGACCTTGTCGATGTCGTTGCCCATCATCCAGAACGCGGGCCACAGGCCCTGGCCGGCCGGGACCTTGATCCGGGCTTCGAACCTGCCGTACCTCTGCTGGAACTTGGCCTTGGTGGTGATGCGGCCGGAGGTGATGTCACAGGTGCCGTACGCGCAGTTGGCCATTCCGGGCAGCTTCTCACGCCGGGCGGTGATGGCCAGGTTTCCGTCGCCGTCGGTGGAGACGTTCTGGGGGCGGTTGGTGTAGTACTGCCATTCCTCGTTGCCCCACTGCGGCTCGCCGCCGGTGTTGTGGACCCAC
>NZ_QNFZ01000301.1 GCF_003313395.1 Nonomuraea lactucae
ATCAGCCGGGTGGCCGACGGGCTCACCGCGGACCCCGTCGCCCTGGCCCGCCGCGCCCGCCACTCCGCCTCCCCGGTCATCCCCCTGGTCGCGGACCTCCGCGCCGCCGTCACGGCCCGCGCCCGGGAGGAGCCCGTCACACCAGCCCGGGAGGAGCTCGTCACACCAGCCCGGGAGGAGCTCGTCACACCAGCCCGGGAGGAAGTGGTCACGCCACCGGCCCTTCCCGGCGGCGATCCGGCGGCTTTCGTGCACCGCGGGGCGACGAGCCAGGACATCGTGGACAGCGCGGCCATGCTGGTCGCCTCCCGTGCGGTCGGGGCGATCGTGGCGGACCTGGACCGCGCCATGCGCTCGCTCGCCGGTCTCGCGGACCGCCACCGCGGCACGGTGATGGCCGCCCGCACGCTCGGGCAGCACGCGGTGCCCACGACGTTCGGGCTGAAGGCGGCGGGCTGGCTCGCCGGGCTCCTGCGCGCCGACGAGCGGTTGCGCGCGCTGCGGTTCCCCGCCCAGTTGGGCGGCGCGGCA
>NZ_QNFZ01000308.1 GCF_003313395.1 Nonomuraea lactucae
CGCATCCCGACCAACAGCACCCACCAGCTGCCCCACCGGAACCAGATCGCCGTCAACCGCCGCCCCGGCACCCCAACCCACCAGCTCCGCGCCATCCCCCGCCGACACCAACTCAACATCGCGGACCAGCACCGCACCGTCAGCAGCAACAACCCCCAAAACCCGAGCGAACTGCTCCAGCAGCCGATCAACCGTCGCCCCATCGAAAGCGGCCGTGGAAAACTCCACGTCCATCCGCAGCCGGTCCAGCAGATCCGCCGCGATCGTGATCGGATAGTTGCCCACCTCGAACGAGTCCAGGAGTGTGAACTCGCCCCCGCCTCTGGAGGTCTCCTCCTCCGGCAGCTCCTCCTGTGGGTAGTTGCCGAACACCATGATGCTGTCGAACAGCGACGACCCCCGCGACACCGCCGAATACCGCTGCACATCGACCAGCGGCGTGTACTCGAACCGCTGCATCGCCACCTGGTTGTCCTGCAGTTCACGCAACCAGTCCACGAACGCCACATCAGAAGGCACCCGAGCCCGCAA
>NZ_QNFZ01000303.1 GCF_003313395.1 Nonomuraea lactucae
CACCGCGTGCAGCTCCGGCCGGAGGCCGAGCTGGAGGGCGCGACCGCCGACGGCGTGCTCGACGGCATCCTGGCCTCGGTCCCGGTCCCGCGCTGATGGCTCTGACCGGACGCGCCGGGCTGGTCGCCGCGCTCGGCGTCGTGGTGGTGCTGCTGGCGCCGGAGGCCGGGGCCGCGCTGGCCGGGGTCTGCCTGCTGCTCGCCGCGGCGATCGTCGTCGACCTGGTGTTCGCGGGAGGGGTACGGCCGCTGCGCTTCCACCGGTCGGGCGAGACCCTGATCCGGCTCGGCCAGCGGGCCACGGTCGAGCTCGTCGTGGAGAACCCCGGCTCCAGGCGGGTGCGCGGCGCGCTCAGGGACGCCTGGCCGCCCTCGGCCGGCGCCTCGCCGCGGACCCTGGAGCTGGACGTGCCGGCCGGCGAGCGGCGAAGGCTGACCATGACGCTCACCCCGACCAGGCGTGGAGACCGCGAGTCCGTGGCGGTCACCGTGCGCTCGGTCGGCCCGCTGGGCCTGGCCGCCCGGCAGGGCGGGCACCG
>NZ_QNFZ01000304.1 GCF_003313395.1 Nonomuraea lactucae
AGCCCGGTCGTGACGGCGTGCCCGCGCAGCCGGCCCCGCGTGCCGCCGACGGCCTCCCGCCACGACGGGCCGTGGACCCGGCGCATCAGCGCGTCGTCGGCGTTGCCCCTCTGGAACCGCACACTCGACCAGAACCCGTCGTCGCGCACCGGGTGCACCGTCACCCGCCGCCCCCGCACCAGCCGGTAACCGGCGCCCGCCATCCGCAGGGCCAGGTCGGCGTCCTCCCGGTAGGCCCGGGGGAAGCGCTCGTCGAACCCGCCGACCTTCTCCAGCGCCTCCCGCCGGTAGGCGATGTCAGCGGTGATCCACGCGGCCCCGGCCAGCCCTGCGGTGTGACGCTCCGCGTCGGTCGGCCTGCGGTGCGCGGGCAGCGGCACCTCGATGCGTCCCTGGCTGCCCGCCACGTCACCCGGCAGGTCCGCGAGATCGTCCAGGGCGGCCTCGTACCAGCCCGGCCGGGGCACCACGTCGTCGTCGAGGAACGCCACCCACGGCGTGCCGGCCGCCCGCCGGCCCGCGTTGCGCGCGGCGGCGGG
>NZ_QNFZ01000305.1 GCF_003313395.1 Nonomuraea lactucae
GGCCAGCGCGAGCGGCGGCGCGGCCAAGCCCACCGCCTCGGCCACGGGGTCGGCCACGGGGTCGGCGCCCGCCGACCGCAGGGAGGCGCAGCTCAAGTTCGCCCAGTGCATGCGCGAGCACGGCGTCGACATGAAGGACCCCGAGCCCGACGGCGCGATCAGGATCCAGGGGCGCAAGGGAGAGGCCCAGAAGGTCGAGCAGGCCCAGCAGGCCTGCAAGCACTTCATGGAGGCGGCGGTGGGCGACCGCAAGGGCAAGCCCGACCAGGAGATGCAGGACCGGGCGCTCAAGTTCGCCCAGTGCATGCGCGAGCACGGCGTCGACATGAAGGACCCCGGCCCCGACGGCCGCATCGAGATCGGCGTCAAACCTGGAACCCCGGAGGAGAAGGTCAACGCGGCCCACGAGGCGTGCAAGGAGTTCGGGCCGGGCGGAGGCCCGAAGTGAGGAAGGCCCTGCTCATCGGCGGAGGCGGCGCGCTGGCCGCGGCCGTGGCCTGGACGGCCGTGGCCGTGCTGGGCGACGGCGGCACCGGCCC
>NZ_QNFZ01000306.1 GCF_003313395.1 Nonomuraea lactucae
CGCGCCGCGCGCCGACCAGCGGGTGGCTGGCTATCCCGCCCCGCAGCAGGCGCAGCGGCCGGTGCCGCCTCCTCCCGTGAGCCCGCCGCGTCCCTACACGCCGCCGGCCGAGCGCAAGCGCTATCTGGTGGGCAGCCAGCTCATCGGCGCGCTGCTGCTGGTGACGCTGGTCGCGCTGACGGTCATGATGCCCGTCGCGGTGGGCGCCGTGGCCGTGGCGCTGGCGCTGGTGCTGCGGGTGGGCGAATACCTCTTCGGCGACCTGGTCAAGCGCCGCCAGGTGCGCGGCGCGAGCGCGGCCGATCCGCTGCTCGCGCTGGTCGGCACCCCGTGGGCGCTGGTCAAGGCGTCGCTCGTGACGCTCGTGCACGTGCCGCTGTCGGTCCTGTTCGGCTTCTGCGTCTGGGGCGTCCTGCGCTGGGGCGGCGGCATGGGCGTCAACGAGGCGGCCGCCTGGGCGGCGGGCGCCTTCACGGCGGGCCTCTTCCTGCTGCCGGGCGGCGGCGCGCCGCGCCAGGCGGTCACCCGCACGCTGACGGGCGTCC
>NZ_QNFZ01000317.1 GCF_003313395.1 Nonomuraea lactucae
CGCAAGACGTACAAGCTGTTCATCGGCGGCGCCTTCCCCCGCTCGGAGAGTGGCAGGTCCTACATCGTGAGCGACCCCAAGGGCGCCTTCATCGCCAACGCCGCCCGCGCCTCCCGCAAGGACGCCCGCGACGCCGTCGTGGCCGCCCGCGCGGCCTTCCCCGGCTGGTCGGCCGCCACCGCCTACAACCGCGGCCAGATCCTCTACCGCGTCGCCGAGATGCTCCAAGGCCGCCGCGCCCAGTTCGCCGACGAACTGCACACCACCAGGAAAGCCGCGCTGGAAACCACGGACGCCGCCGTCGACCGGCTCGTCTGGTACGCCGGCTGGGCCGACAAGATCACCGCCGTCCGCGGCACCGCCAACCCGGTCGCCGGCCCCTACTTCAACCTGTCCACCCCCGAACCCACCGGCGTGGTCGCCATCGCCGCCCCCGACGACCCCCTGCTCGGCCTCGTCTCGGTCATCGCCCCCGCCATCGTCACCGGCAACACCAGCGTCGTCATCGCCTCCCAACCCACCCCGCTGCCCGCCATCACCCTCGCCGA
>NZ_QNFZ01000310.1 GCF_003313395.1 Nonomuraea lactucae
CGCCAGCCCGACCAGCGCGGCGGCCCGGGTGACCAGGCCCGGGAGCAGCGCCGCGCAGGCGAGCGCGTGCGGCGCCCCGCCCGAACGCCCGACCACCGCGAACGAGCCGATGCCGAGCGCCCCCGCTATCGCGGCCACGTCGGAGGCCACGTCGGACACCGAACGGCCCCGCCTCCGGTCGGAGTGGCCGTAGCCGGGCCGGTCGAAGGTGATCAGCCGGATGCCCAGCCGGTAGAGCACCCCGGCCCTGGGCGACGGCCCGAACCTGCTGCCCGGCGTGCCGTGGAGCAGGAAGACCGGCGTGCCCTCGGGGTTCCCCCTGTCTTCTACTGCGAGCTTCCTACCGTCCGGTGTGACCATCTCGATGGTCAAGGAGCACCTCCCCGCGGCCCGACGCTCACAGTTGGTTTTCCCACAATTGCGACGGTGGTCACGTAGGCGGCGGCCGCATGTGGAGGCCGCATGTGGAGCGGGCGGGCGTCACGGCGGGACGCGGCGCGTCCGCCGCGTCCCGCCGTGCCCGTCCCCGGGGTGGAGGCCCCATCGCACG
>NZ_QNFZ01000311.1 GCF_003313395.1 Nonomuraea lactucae
CACCGCGGCGATCTCGCGGCGCGGCCCGCCGCTCGCGTTCTCCGTTCGCTGAACGGGCCGCCCGTCCGCCCATCCGGCCCGATGCCGGAGGCCGGACGGGCTTTCCGCCCGTCCGCACGCCCGGGCCCGATGCCCGAGCGTGCCCGCCACCGCCGTGCCGTGCACCCGGCGTGGCCATCCCCCTGCTCGAACGGTGACGCGCGCCCGCGCACGCGCGCGTTCCCGGGAACGGAGAACTCTGATGTCCTCGACTCTCGAAGCCCAACCCACCGCCGACCCGGCGGGAACATCCCCGGCCCGCGGCGGCTGGGCCGCCCTCCGCCCACTCGTGCTGCGCCTGCACTTCTACGCCGGAATCCTCGTCGCGCCGTTCCTGTTCATCGCCGCGGCGACGGGCCTGCTCTACGCGGCGTCCTGGCAACTGGAGCAGATGATCTACAGCCACGAGCTGAACGCGCCCCCCGGCCGTACCATGGCGCCGCTGTCACAGCAGGTCGCCGCGGCCCGCGCCGCCCAGCCGCGGGGCACCGTCAGCGCCGTGCGGCCGGCGG
>NZ_QNFZ01000312.1 GCF_003313395.1 Nonomuraea lactucae
ACTGGTCGAGCGGCTCGACGCCGCCCTGCGCGGCGCCGGCCCGCCCGGCAGGCTGCGGCAGGTGGTGATCGGCGTGCAGGCGGCGATCGACCCGTCCACCGGCCGCCTCGGGTACGCCACCGCCAAGGACATGCCGGGCTGGCAGATCCCGCGCCTGGTGCCGGCGCTGGCCGAGGGCCTCGGCGTGCCGGTGGCGGTGGAGAACAACGTCAACCTCGTGGCGCTCGCCGAACAGGCGCACGGCGCCGCGCAGGGCCATCCCGACTTCGTGCTGCTGTGGGCCGACGAGGGCATCGGCTCGGCCATCGTGCTGGGCGGGCGGATGCACAGGGGGGCCACGGGCGGCGCGGGCGAGGTCGGCTACATGCCCACCCCGGGCGCGCCGACCGCCCGCGAGGCGGGACGGTACGCCAACCACGGCTACCAGGCGCTGACCGGCGGCCCGGCCGTGCTGAAACTGCTGCGCTCGTACGGCGTGCGCGGCACGGACTTCCGCCAGGCCGTCGCGAACGCGGTGGGCGCGGCGGAGGGCGGCGGCCAGCGGGCCGACGACGCG
>NZ_QNFZ01000314.1 GCF_003313395.1 Nonomuraea lactucae
CGCGCGGTCCGCCGCCGCGAGGCAGCGGGCCGCGCCGACCCGCACCTGCCAGGCGGGGTCCGCCAGCCCCTGTACGGCCCGCGCCTCCAGCGGTGTGCCGACCGTGCCGGAGGACTCCAGGGCGGCCGCCCTGACCAGCGGGTCGTGGTCACGGGCGAGGACCGCGAGGGCGGGCGACGGCTTGCCGATGAGGCCGAGGCCCTTGGCCACCCACACGCGCACCTCCCGGGAGGGGTCCGCCGCGGCGGCGGCCACCAGGTCGGCCTCGTCGAGTGAGACCAGGCCGCGGATCGCCTCGATGCGCACCCGGTGGTCGGCATCGTCCACACCCGCCCGGAACGTGGCGCTGTCGCCGAGCCGGAGCGCGCGCAGCACGTCGAGCGCCGTGGCCCGGACGAGGGCGTCGGTTCCGGCGAGCCGCCCGGTCAGTGCCGCGCCGAGCTCGGGGGTGGCGGGCAGCACCTCGACCAGTTCCCTGAGGCCGGTGGCCGCGGCCCGCCGTACCGTGCCGTGCCCGTCGGCGAGTGCGGCGACCAGCGCGGCGCCCGCGCCCGCCG
>NZ_QNFZ01000315.1 GCF_003313395.1 Nonomuraea lactucae
GCCGTGGCGCCGCCGCCGAGCACGGTCGCCGAGCGGGGCGCGGGCACCCCGGCCTCGGTCAGGGCCCGCTCGATGCCGTGGACGTCCGTGTTGTCGCCGTGCGCGGCGCCGTCGCGGAACACCACCGTGTTCGCCCCGCCCACCTCCACCGCCAGGCCGGAGACCGTGTCGAGCAGCGGCAGCACGGCCCGCTTGAGCGGCATCGTCAGCGACAGGCCCGCCCAGACGTGCTCGCCGTCGCCGGGTGCCTCGCCCCTGACCGGCCGGAGCCGCCGGAGCGTCGCGGGAAGCGCCGCCTCGTCGCACTCGATCGCCTCGTAGCTCCACCCGTCCAGGCCCATCGCCGCGTAGGCGGCGCGGTGCAGGCAGGGTGAGAGCGAGTGCCCGATCGGCGACCCCATCACAGCGGCCCGCATGATCACCTGCTCCCTTCGACTGCCAGCACCCTACAGCCGCACCGGACGGCCGGGGGGAGCCCCGGTGCCGCCGCCGGCCACCGCTGCGATCGGCCACCCGCCCTACGGCCGCCTCTCGTGCCCGCCGGGCGTCGCAGCCGGCC
>NZ_QNFZ01000313.1 GCF_003313395.1 Nonomuraea lactucae
CACGGTCGCCTCCTGGGAGCCGCTCCAGCGGCGCACGGCCCGGAGCACCGCGGGCCCGGCGTCGCCCGCCGGGTCGGCGTGGGCCGCCAGGCAGTTGCCCAGCACGTCGATCAGCCGCCCGGTCACGTCCTCGCGCACCCGGACGGGAACGCCCTGGTCGCGGCAGCGAACGGCGAACTCGGCGAACCGTTGCACGTGCGTGGTCACGATGCCTCCTCGCGTCTTTCTCGGGTCCTGCTCGGTCCCCGGACCGGGGGCGCCGCGGCCGATCAGCGGTGATCCGGCGCGCGCGGTTCAGCCGAGGACGGCCAGCGGGCGGGCGGGGGCGCCGGTGGCGCCGGCGATCGGCAGCGGGTTCAGCACCAGCAGGAACTCGCGCGCCCCCGAGTCGAGCAGCTCGCTCAGCCGCATGGTCTCCACGATGTTGACGCCCGACTCCACCAGCATGATCCGGTGCACGGGCAGCGTGGCGTGGCCGCGACCGGGCGCGATGTGCTCGAAGGCGATCGTCTCGCCGCCCACCACGCGCGGGCGGCGGGCGGCCAGCCAGCGCGCCGCGCCCA
>NZ_QNFZ01000316.1 GCF_003313395.1 Nonomuraea lactucae
CCGGACGGCGGCGGACGCCGACCCGGACGCGACGGCCTCGGCCACGGCCCGCGCGCCGAGGAGCCCGTCTCCGGCATTGGTGACCTGGGCGTCCGGCGTGGGGTCGCGGCCGAGCGCCCCGAAGGCGACGGCCCTGACGGCCGCGGCGTCGTCGAAGTGGTGCGGATTGTCGTGGCCGCTGGCGGGCGGCTCGACGCCTCTGGCCAGGTTGTCCAGCGCGGCGGCCACCGAGATGCGGGCGCGGATCTCCGGGCCGAGCTCCCTGAACGCCTCGGCCCGGGGCCGGTCGATGGTGAGCGCCGTCCAGGCCAGCCATTCGGCGTCGTCGGAGGGGCCGATCGCGAGGGGGGCGACGGGCTGGTTGAGCGCGAACGGCACCGGCAGCGTGGTGACCCGCCGCTCCTCGGCGAAGGCGTCCAGCTCCCGGTGGAGCCGCCTGCTCCACGGCGCGTGCAGGGCGGCGCGGTGCCTGGCCGCCGGCCAGCCCGCGGCGTCGCCCACGGCGAGCCCGACGAAGGCCCCCCGGATCCTGTCGCCCGGCATGCTCCTCCTACGGTCCTTCC
>NZ_QNFZ01000326.1 GCF_003313395.1 Nonomuraea lactucae
CGATTCGTGCACCTCGATGTGACCGACGACGCATCGGTGAGCAACGCTCTGGCGGCGATCGACGCGGCCGAGGGCCGGCTCGACGTTCTGGTGCACAACGCGGGCATCTTGGGAGAGGGAGTCATCGACGGTCCCACGGCTCTTCGCGTGTTCGACACCAACGCGGTGGGAATCGTGCGTGTCACCGAGGCGGCGCTTGCGCTGCTGCGCAGATCATCGAACCCTAACGTGGTCACCGTTTCGAGCAGCGCCGGGTCGTTTTGGGCAGTGAACAACCCCGACCGGCCGGAGTTCCACTTGCCCCTCGCGCTTTACTCCGCGTCCAAATCAGCTGCCACCATGCTCACGGTTCAGTACGCCAAGGCCCAGCCGGGCATCAAGTTCAATGCAATCGAGCCCGGCACCACCGCCACCGACATGACCGCGGCCTTCGGAATCGGAAGGTCACCGCAAGACAGCGCCAGGACTGTCGTGCGCCTGGCAACCCTCGACGCGGACGGCCCGACAGGAACCTTCCAAGACGAAACCGGGCCATTGCGCTGGTAGGCGCGTGGAAACGATCGA
>NZ_QNFZ01000318.1 GCF_003313395.1 Nonomuraea lactucae
CCGGGCGACGTGCGCGACGCGCTCGGCCGCCACCGCAGGCTGGTGGCCGCCGTCGCCGAGGGCGCCGGGCTGCCGGAGCTGTTCGCGCTCACCGCCGACGAGCTCGGCGTCACCGGGGTGGTGCTCTCTCCCACCGGCCGGGTGCTGGTGGGCTCCGCCGACGATCCGGTACGGCTGTCGCGCGCCTACCTGACGGCCGCCCGCCTGCCCTGCAGGGTGGGCCGCTACACGGTCTTCGGCGTCGGGCGCGGCCACCGCGCCGCGGGCTGGGCGCTGGCCTGCGACGGCGACCTGATGGACCGGGCCGATCTCGGCTACGAGCTGGCGGCCTGCGTCGCCCTGGAACGGAGCCGTATGGAGGAGGGGCGCCGGGTCGAGCGCCGCCTGGCCGAGCAGCTCGTCATGGCCGCGCTCGCCGGCTCCGACGCGGCCGAGCTCAACGCCGGGCTGCGCACCTGCGGCATCGGCGCCGCGGAGCCGTACGCGGTGGTGAACGCCACCATGCCGCGGCCGGGCGCGATCCGGGGTCCGGACCCGGCGACGCTCGGCGGGCACGTGGTGGAGGAACTGCTGGACGGCGAGGTCGTGGC
>NZ_QNFZ01000320.1 GCF_003313395.1 Nonomuraea lactucae
CGGCGGGCGCTGGGCGCGGCGGGAGCGCGCCGCGCCCGCGCCAGGTACGGGTGGGCGCGCGTGGCCGAGCAGACCGAGGCCGTGTACACGCAGGTGATCGACGGCAAGCTGTGCCGCCTTGCCGCGCTGGGGGGATAGCCATGGACACGCATCTGGACAAGCTCCGCACCGCCCTGGCGCGGGTCGACGGACACGCGGCCGTCGTGCGGGCGTGGGGCGGCAAGCTGGCCGGGGTGCTGGGCTCCGGGGGCAGGCTGCTGGCCTGCGGGAACGGCGGCTCGGCGGCCGAGGCCCAGCATCTGACGGCCGAGCTGGTCGGCAGGTTCCGGTCCGACAGGCGGCCGTTCGCGGCCATCGCGCTGCACGCCGACACCTCGTCGATGACGGCCATCGTCAACGACTACGGCGCCGAGGAGGTCTACGCCCGGCAGGTGCGCGCGCACGGCCGCGAGGGCGACGTGCTGGTCTGCCTGTCCACCAGCGGCGAGAGCGGCAACGTGCTGGCCGCCGCGCGGGCCGCGCGCGAGTGCGGGCTGCTCGCCTGGGCGCTGACCGGGCCGGAGCCGAACCCGCTGGCCGGCCTGTGCGAC
>NZ_QNFZ01000319.1 GCF_003313395.1 Nonomuraea lactucae
GCCCGGCGCGATGGCGCGCAGGACCCACCGCCGCGCGGGCTCCGGCGGCAGGGCCGCCTGCGCCGGGTCGAACAGCGGGGCGTCCTCCGTCTGCGCCTGCAGCAGGTCCCAGTCGCGGCGGGCGTCCTCGGTCAGGTACGGCGGGGCGACGATGACGGTCATGACCGCCTCCAGGGGGCTCGGACGACGGCCACCGGGCAGTGCGCCCGGTGGAGGAGGCCGTGGCAGACCGAGCCGAGCACGGCCGCGGCGAACCCGCCCAGCCCGCGCGACCCGATCACCACGAGGGCGGCCGACCTCGACGCGTCGGCGAGGACGGGCACCGGGTGGCCGGGGACGACGGACTCGGCCAGATCGACGCCGGGATGCTTGTCCCGCCACGGCGCCAGCCGCTGCCGGATGTCGGCCGCCTCGTTCTCGACCGCGCCCGCCAGCAGCGGGCCGTACCCGGCCGCCTGCGGCGCGAGCACCGGGGTCTGCTGGACGTAGACCACGCGCAACCGGGCGCCGCGGGCGACGGCCTGCTCCAGGGCGTAGTCGAGGGCGGCCTCGGCGTCGGCGGACCCGTCGAACCCGGCCACGACCTCGCCC
>NZ_QNFZ01000322.1 GCF_003313395.1 Nonomuraea lactucae
CGACCAGCCCGCGGACGCCGAGCGCGAAGGGCAGCAGGCCGAGCAGGCCGACCCACTGGTCGGGGACGACCGCGAGCCCCAGCGCCGCCAGGGCCGAGCCGGCCACGAGAACGGCGATCCCGGCGTACTGGCCGGCCACGATCTGCCACGGCCGGGGCGCGCCGCCGGCCCGCGCCGACAGGAACAGCACGGTCAGGATGACGAGGTCGTCGACGTTGGTCCCCGCGAAGACCGCGGCCGCGGTGCCGACCGTTCCCACCCCCGCCGCCCCGGCCGACACGATCAGCCCGGCCGACACGATCAGCCCGGCCGACACGACCAGCCCGACCAACCCGACCGACTCGATCACGAGGAAAGGGTAGCCAAGAAAATCTCCGAACCATTGCCGCGTATGCCGCGTATCTCCCTGCGAGCGGCCGGTCCTGCCTGACCGGCCCTCACGCGCGCGCGAAAGGGGCGATCATGCTGCGAGGTGCCTGGGGATCAAAAGCACGATTCGGGGCGATGGCGGCGGTCGCCGTGCTGAGCGTCCCGCTCGCCGCCGGATGCGCCGGGGCGGGCGGCGGTCCCGGCGATGCGACGGGTGCCACCGGCTCG
>NZ_QNFZ01000321.1 GCF_003313395.1 Nonomuraea lactucae
CGGCGGGCCCGGCTCGTCCGCCGGTCCGCCCCGCCGGCGCAGGCGGTCGACCAGCGGCGCCATCCCGGACCGGTAGCACACGAACACCAGCGGAAGTGTCACCGCCAGGAACGTCATCCGGTGCTCCAGCGCCTCGACGGGACGGAACACGACGATCAGCGAGTACGCCGAAAGCAGCGCCGCCACGGTCCACACGGCGAGTCGCAGCCACCCGGTCAAATGCCGGGCCGGACGCTCCTGCTCGTGTGCCGCGACCAGCTCCGAAGCTCGATCACTAAGCTCCGTCAACAGGTCCTCCCGACAGCTGTTGCTGGGACTTTACGAGCGCCGGACCTGTTAAGGGAAGGGCCCGCCGTCTTTCTTTGACATAGGGCGCTTTTCCTTGACGCTCGCCTATCCTTTTTGGTCGAGGTGTTCAGAAAACAGGACGCGATCGGGCGGCGAGTTCCTCGACGGGCACCGCGCCCGCCTGGCCGCCGTCACGCAGCCGCACCGACGCGCGACCCGCCGCAACGCCCTCCGCCACCTCGCGCGGCCCCACCACGAGCTGGTACGGCACCAGCCGGTGGGCGCGGATCCGGGCCCCGAGGCTGCCCC
>NZ_QNFZ01000323.1 GCF_003313395.1 Nonomuraea lactucae
CGCCCACGCGGGTCGCCCGCCCGCGCGCCGAGAAGGCCGGGCGACCGCCCCGGCGCCGCAGCCCGCTCGGCACCGTGATGCTCATGGTCGTGCTGACGACGATGATCGCCTCAGCCACCGCCGTGGCGTTCGCCCGCTGATCCTCTGACTCACTCCACGCTGGCCGGGCCGGGTGAGACATCCCATGTCTTGTGGGGCGCCGGTGAGCAGGGTCTCTCGTGGCGCCCCTGTCGTCATTGCCGCGGCAAGCGGATTCCGCTCCCATCCTGCAGCGCTGCTTCGGGCCGCCGCGACGGTGCCCGCCTGGCGCGGCGTCTATCCTCCACGCGATTGAGCAGCCAATACGCCCATCCGGCGGGGTGGCGTAATACCACGGCGACCCCAAGCTCACTACCAGCGACAGGTTAGGAAAGTTTACTTAAGATTGGATCGCTCCAAGATCGAGGAGCTGTTGACGACGGTGACCTTTCTGTGGGAACACCATGGAAAGCTCCAATCTCTCGTCATGACTCCACCCCCCAGGAGCATCCATGAACCTCCGCAGGTCTCGAGGGGGCGCCGTCGCGTGCGCCGTCGCGCTCGCCGCCGGACTGCTCGCCGCG
>NZ_QNFZ01000324.1 GCF_003313395.1 Nonomuraea lactucae
CAGCGCGGACCAGCGGGGGAACGCCTGCCGCGCGGCCTCGACCGCCGCGTCGGCGTCCCGGGGGCCGCAGGCGGGCACCCGGGCCCACACCTCGCCCGTCGCGGGGTTGACCGAGTCCATGGTCCTGCCGTCGGCGGCGGGTACGAGCCTGCCGCCGATGAGGTTGCGATAGTCAGCCACGTTACCAAGCATATGCTTGCTTGCTTAGCCTCGGCCAGCAGTCGGCCTAGGATCTAGGCATGCTGCTGGCTCCTGGAGTGCACGTCGCCATCACCGATCGCCACGGGGGCGTGAGCGCCCCGCCGTACGGGTCGCGCAACCTCGGCGGGATGGTCGGCGACGACCCGGCGGCCGTCCTGGCCAACCGCGAGGGCGTCGTGTCGGAGCTCGGCGTGCGGGGCGTGGTGTTCATGCGCCAGATCCACGGCGCGGACGTGGCGTACGTGAGCGAGCCGTTCGGCGACGACCCGCCTCCCCTCGACGGCGTCTTCACCACCGAGCCGCGCCTCGCCCTCGCCTCCCTCGGCGCCGACTGCCCGGCCGTCCTGGTGGCCGACCCGGAGGCCCGCGTGGCCGCCGCCGCCCACTCGGGCCGCCCCGGCACCGAGGCGGG
>NZ_QNFZ01000325.1 GCF_003313395.1 Nonomuraea lactucae
ACCGCGGCGCTCGCCCTGAGCGCGCTGGCGGCACCCGCCGGGGCCAGCACCGCGAGCACCGCGAGCACCGCGAGCTCCGGGGCGAGCAGCGTGACCGCGTCCGCCGTGGCCGACACGAACGGCACCGTAGGCAGCAAGTACTACACGACCGTGCTCCTGGGCAGGAACGAGGTGCCCGAGCCCGGCAAGAAGGTCAACGACCGTAACGGCATCGCGATCGCGAAGTTCCGCATCCACGGCCAGCGCTTCTACTACTTCGTCCAGTGGAAGAGGACCGGGAGGCCCACCGCCTTCCACATCCACCGTGGCAAGGCCGGCACGAACGGCCCCGTCGTCATCGACCTGCTCACCAACGGCAAGATCCGCGGCAACACCAGCTTCGGCTCCGTCCGCGTCAAGGACATCAGCGTCCTCAAGGGCATCAAGAAGAACCCCAAGAACTGGTACGCCAACCTGCACACCGGGGAGTTCCCCGACGGCGCCGTCCGCGGCCAGCTCCACAAGGGCCACCGCTGGTAGCACCCGCAGCGGGCAGCGGTTCACGTCCGCGCCGCCACACCAGGCCGCAGTCAGGGCCGTCCTCCTTCCCGTCCTCTGAGACGGGAAGGAGGACG
>NZ_QNFZ01000327.1 GCF_003313395.1 Nonomuraea lactucae
AGGGCGCCCCGCCGAGCCCGGCCGCCCTCCCGCCAGGCTGCCCCTTCGCGCCTCGCTGCCCGCTGGCCGCGCCGAAGTGCACGACGATCGAGCCCGCGCTGGTCCAGGTCGGGGCCGCTCACGCCGCGGCCTGCCTGCTCACGGGAGAGGAGGCCGTGTTCGAGCGCGGCAGCCCCAGGACCCGTCGCCCACGCGGCGACGCGCCGGTCGTGCTCGCGGTGGACGGGCTGGTCAAGCACTTCCCCCTGACGAAGGGCGCGGTGTTCAAGCGCGCCGTGGGCATGGTGCGGGCGGTCGACGGCGTCAGTTTCGACGTGCGAAGGGGCGAGACGCTCGGGCTGGTCGGCGAGTCCGGATGCGGCAAGACGACCACGCTGCAGCAGATCATGGAACTCGCCCCGCCCCAGGCGGGGCGGATCACGGTGCTCGGGCACGACACGGCGGGGCTCGACCGGATCCGGCGGCGCGCGCTGCGGGCCGGCGTGCAGATCGTCTTCCAGGACCCGGCGGCGGCGCTCGACCCGCGCATGCCGGTCGGTGACCTCGTCGCCGAACCCCTGCGCGCCCACGGCCGGCCCGACGTCGAGCGGCGGGTCGGCGAGCTGCTGCGGCTGGTGGGG
>NZ_QNFZ01000328.1 GCF_003313395.1 Nonomuraea lactucae
ACGGCGTGGGGTCGGGCGCCCGCCCGGCGAGGTGGGCGGCCAGGGTCCGCGCGGCCCGCCTGGCGGTGTCGCCCGGGATCGACCAGTGCTCGACACGGCGGGGCACGCCGTCGTAGCGGGCGTTGGGGAAGCGGGCCACGTCGCCGACGGCCACGACGTGCGGCAGCCCGCCGGCCCGCAGCAGCCCGTCCGTCAGCACGCCGTTGGACAGGTCGAGGCCGTTGCCCGCCAGCCACTCGGTGTTGGCGACCGACCCGACCGCCTCCACCACCACGTCGGCCGGCAGCACGGTGCCGTCGTCGAGCACGACAGCGATGACCCTCCCCCCGTCGCCACCCTCGAAGCGCGCCACGCCGCGTCCCAGCGCGAAGCGCACGCCCCGGTCCTCGTGCCGGCGGCGCAGCGCCCCCGCCAGCACCTCACCCAGCGGCCGGAGCATCGGGAGCGGCTCCGGATCGACCACGGTCACCTCCGCGACGCCCAGCCCGGCGGCGGTGGCGGCCACCTCGCAGCCGATGAAACCGGCGCCGATCACCACGACCCGCACGCCGGGCCGGGTCAGCTCGTCGCGCAGCCCCCGCGCGTCGGCGATGGCGCGGACCGTGTGCCGGCCGCTGCCGG
>NZ_QNFZ01000339.1 GCF_003313395.1 Nonomuraea lactucae
ATGAGCGCCTCGACCTCCGTGCGCGACCGGAGCTCCCGCACCAGCTCGGCGGTGACCAGGTCGAGCACCCCGCCCACCGCCTCACGCCGCGCGCGTTCGAGCAGGGCGGGCACGACCTCGTCCCAGTTGGCGACGGCGTCGCGGACCGGGCCGGGTTCGATGATCAGCCGCAGCACGTTGGCGACCTCAGGGATCGGTGCGGGCGCGAAGAGCGTCCCGAACAGGCGCGCCGCACCCCGGTTGGCGCGCACCAGGTTCCAACCACGATCCAGCACCACGGCGGGCAGCGGGTCGTGCCGGTCGAGCATCTGGCCGATGGCGGCCGCGACCCGTCGCAGCGCCGGGTCGTCGAGCCCGCTGTGCGCGAACAGCGGAGCGAACCCGGCCGCCAGGAGCATCCCGTTGCGGTCGCGCAGCGGGACGTCCAGCGCGCCCGCCAGCCTGAGCACCATCTTCCTGCTCGGGTTCGAGCGGCCGGTCTCCAGGAAGCTCATGTGCCGCGGGGTCGTCCTCGCGGCCGAGGCGAGATCGAGCTGGCTCATCGCACGCACCCGGCGCCAGTAGCGCACCAGGGAACCGAAGGACGACTCCATGGGCCGACCCTACGGCCGGCGGGCGCGC
>NZ_QNFZ01000331.1 GCF_003313395.1 Nonomuraea lactucae
CGCCGAGGCGGGCGCGCTGGTGCGGCGGCTGGCCCGCCCTCCCGCCGAGCGCCGCTGGACCGTGCTGACGGAGGGCGGCGGAGTCGTCATGGCGTCCGTCTCCTCGCGCGACCCCGCCGTCGGGCACCTTGACCTGCTCGCCGTGCACCCGGACGAGCAGGGCCGCGGGCTGGGGCGGCGGCTGGTGCGCTCGGCCGAGGAGTGGCTGCGCGAGCAGGGCGCCGGGCAGACCCTCTTCGCCGGGAACCCGCCGTGCTACGCCTGGCCCGGCATCGACGTGCGCTACACCGCCGCCGCGTGCCTCGCCGAGAGCCTCGGGTACGAGCGCTACCACGTGGCCTGGAACATGACCGCCGACCTGCTCTCCGCGGACCTGTCCACCGGGGCCGCCCTGGAACGGCTGGCCGCCGAGGGGGTGAGCGTCCGCGTGGCGTCGCGGCAGGCGGAGCGCGAGCGGGTGGCGGCGTTCGTGAGCGAGCACTGGCACGATCGCTGGGCGTGGGAGGCCGTCAACGCCTCGGGGACGCACTACGCGGAACGTGAGGGCGAGGTGCTGGCGTTCGCCGCGTGGGGCGCGCGCCCGGCGTGGTTCGGGCCGATGGGCACGGCGCCGGCCGCGCGGGGGCTGGGCC
>NZ_QNFZ01000329.1 GCF_003313395.1 Nonomuraea lactucae
AGCCCGTAGGCGGCGGCCTCGCCAGCCTTGCCCAGGGCGAGCAGCGGATGCCGGGCCAGGGCGAGCCCTCCGTTGGCCTCGAACACGCCGGTCACCTCGGCGCCCGCGCCCGCGAGTCCCGCCGCGACGGGCAGCAGGAACGGCCCGCTGCCGGCCACGACGATCCGGCGCCCGGCCACCACCCCGTTGCCCTTCAGCAGCGCCTGGGCGCCTCCCGCGGTGAGCACCCCGGGCAGGTCCCAGCCGGGGAACGGCAGCGGCCGGTCGTGGGCGCCGGTGGCGATGAGCAGGTGCCGGCCGCGGACGGTCACGGGGGTTCCCTCCGGGGTGAGGCAGCGCAGGGCCGGCTCGCCGTCGTGTTCCACGGCCCACACCTGGTGGCCGAGGAGGAGGTCGGCGCGGTCCGTGAGGGCGCGGCTCTGCCGTACGAACCTGTCGAACCCCCGCGTGTCCGGATGATCCGGTGTGGCGGGGTGGCGGAAGTACTGGCCGCCGAGCCGCGCGCCGGAGTCGACGAGGACGACGCGCAGCCCGGCCAGCGCCGCCGTGAGCGCCCCCGCGACCCCCGCGGGCCCGCCGCCGATCACCGCGAGGTCGTACGTCATCGGCCCTCCCCCGGACTGGAGCCGGACT
>NZ_QNFZ01000332.1 GCF_003313395.1 Nonomuraea lactucae
AGCCGGGTGGCGCGCGGGGTCCGGCGCCCCCCGGAGCTGGCCGCCGCGCCGGTGGACCGCTCGCTCGGCGACCTGGCCGAGGAGGTCTACACGGGGCTCAGCCCCGGCGAGCGGGCACTCGTGCCCGGGCTCCTGCTCCGCCTCGTGTTTCCGGGCGACGGCCCGGAGGACACGCTCAGGTGGGTGCGCGTGGACGACCTCCTCGACGGCACGGTTCCGGTGGACGCAGCGCGGCGGGTGCTCGGCTGTTACGTCCGCGAGGACCTGGTCCTCCACGAGGGGGACGGCCTGACGTTGCGCAGCGCCGCGCTGGTCCGGGCCTGGGGCAGGATGCGCGCGTGGATGGACGCGGAGCGCGAACGCCTGCGCCTGCACGGCCGGCTCAGCCAGGCGGCCGCGCTCTGGCGGGCGAACGGCCACGACGCCGCCGATCTCTACCGGGGCGCGGCCCTGCGGACGGCGCTGGAGTGGGCCGGTCGCGGCGACGGCCACCTGACCGTCAACCGGCTGGAGCGGTCGTTCCTCGACGCGTCCGAAGCGCACGCCCGGGCACGGGACAGGCTCCGCCACCGGCTCACGGCGGGCGTCGCGGCGCTCGCCGCCGTGGCGGTCGCCAGCACGTCCGTGCTGGTGGCG
>NZ_QNFZ01000330.1 GCF_003313395.1 Nonomuraea lactucae
CCCGGCTCCTGGGCCGCCCGGCTGCGGCTCGCCACGGCGCTCAGCCGCCTCGCCGGCCACTGGGACGAGGCCGCGGGGCAGGCCGCCGTCGCCCGCAGGTTCGCACCGGAACGGCCCGGCCCCCACGTGCTGGAAGGCGACCTGGCCCTGCTGCGCTCCGAACACGCCAGCGCCGGAGCCGCCTACCGCACCGCCCTCGACCTGGACCCGCGGCACCTTCAGGCCCGCGTGAACCTCGGCCTCGCGCTCCTGCGCTGGGACCGGCCCCGCGCGCACCACGACCCCGCCTGGCAGGTCGACCCGCGCGACACCGGCAGGGCCAGGCGCGCGCTGGAGGTGTGGTCCCGTCAGGCCCGCCTCCTGGTGGCGCTCGCCACGGTCGGCGTCTCGGCGACCGCGCTCGCCTTCGACCTGGGCACGCAGGCGCAGGTGGCCGGGCTCGCCGTGCTCGCCCTGCTGGTGCCGCTCACGGTCCGGCAGGCGCGCCGGGTCGGTATCTGGCCGTGCGTGCCCGCCATGCTGAGGCGCGACCCGTGGCTGGGAACGGCGGTGGCGTCGGGCGGGGTGTCCGTGGCCGCGTTCGCCGCCTGGCTGGGGCTCGCGGTCGCGCCCGGCGTGCCGCCGTCGCTCGACCCGG
>NZ_QNFZ01000334.1 GCF_003313395.1 Nonomuraea lactucae
CGTCTCGCCGCCAGCCACGCCGCCGCGCTGGCGGCGACGCTCACCGGACGGGAACGAAGGCACGGCAGCGCGGCCCAGGGCAGCGTGTGCAGCGCCCCGGCGGGCACGACCACGAGCGGCCGGTCGCCCAGCTCGTCGTGGAGCGGCCGCATCAGCGCCCGCTCCACCTCGACCGCCGCCTCGTCCACCATCCCGCCCACCCCGAACATCCCGCCGCCGAGCGATTCGCTGCCGTGCGGCCCGCTGCCGTGCTTTCCGCTGCCGCGCGGCCTGGTGTCGTGCGGCCCGGTGCCGAGCGTTCCGCTGTCGTGCGGCCCGGTGACGTGTGAGCCGGTGCCGTCGCCGAGGCTGTGCCTGCGCAGGGCGTACCGCAGCCGGATGACCGCCTCCGTGATCGCCTCCACGGGCCCCAGCCGCCGCAGCGTGACCCGCCCGTCCGTGATCAGCACCGCGAGCAGTGTCGCCTCATGCACCACGAACTCCACCAGCGCCGCCCCGCCCAACGCGGCCCGCACCCGGTCGGGGTCGACGGTGCCGGAGGCGTGCACCGGAGCGGCCACGGCCCGCCGGCGTTCGGCCCACTCGAAGACCGTCGCCGCGCACCCGTCGCGCACGGCGAGGTGGAGCCCGAAGCCGGCC
>NZ_QNFZ01000333.1 GCF_003313395.1 Nonomuraea lactucae
AGCGCCCGGGCGGCCCGGCCGACCAGGGCCGCGCCGGCGCGCGGGTCGAGGCCGTGGCAGACGTTGAAGAGGAGAACCGCGCCGTAGCTCCCGCCGATCGGGTCGCCGAGGTCTCCGGGGACCAGCGCGATCCGGCCGCCGAGCCCGGCCTCCTCGACGGCGGCGCGCCCCTCCTCCAACGCGCCGGGCAGGTCCACGACGGTCGCCGTCAGGCCGGGGACGGCCTGGCAGAACGCGACGCTGTAGATCGCGTGGCCGCCGCCGAGGTCCAGCAGGTCGCCGTCCACCCCCGGCACGGCCTCGACGACGGCGGGCGCGATGGCCCGCGCCATCCCGGCGAGCATGGCCTGGAAGTCGCGCGAGGTGCCGGGCCGCCGTTCCAGCCAGTGGTAGTACGGCTCGGGCGGCCGCCCGGTGCGCACGGCCTCCTCCAGGCCGGTCCACAGCTCGCCGATCAGGTCGTGCCAGAGGGCGAGGGCGGGCGCGAAACCGCCCGCGGCGCCCTGGTCCAGCCACGGGCTGGCGGCCCGGCCGACGCCGTACCTGGTGCCGTCGCCGTGCAGGTAGCCGAAGCGGGCCAGCGCGTCGAGGAGCACGGTCAGCGGCTCGGCCGCGACGTCCAGCTTCCCGGCCAGGCCGGCGGCG
>NZ_QNFZ01000349.1 GCF_003313395.1 Nonomuraea lactucae
GAGTTCCGTCTGGTTCACGTGTCAGGCGTTTCGCCAGGTTGGGGTGGATTCGCCGGTGAGGCGGCGGGTCATGAGGTCGATCATCGCGAGGTGGATCATGGCTTCGGAGCGGGCGGGCCGGGCCTCGTAGTCGCGTACCAGGCGGCGGTGGAACATGAGCCAGCCGAGGGTGCGCTCGGCCACCCAGCGGTGCGGCAGGGGGATGAATCCCTTGGTGGCGGAGCCGCGGCGGACGACTTCGACGTCGATGCCGAGGGCGGCGCCGCAATCGATGACCTTGGTGCGGTAGGCGCTGTCGGCCCAGATCTTGGTGAGGGTGGGCTGGGTGGCGGCGACTTCGGTGAGCAGGGGTTGGCCGGCGGCGCTGTCGGAGAGGCTTGCGGCGGTGACCAGCACCGCGACCAGGAGGCCGAGGGTGTCGGTGACGATGCTGCGTTTGCGGCCGGCGATCTTCTTGCCGGCGTCGTAGCCCTGGCTGATGGCGGGGACATTGGCGGAGGTCTTGACGCTCTGGGCGTCGATGACGCCGGCGCTGGGGTCGGAGTTACGGCCGTCGGCGGTGCGGACTAAGCGGCGCAACATGCCGTTGAGCTGGGTGAAGATGTCGTCTTCTTGCCAGCGGGCGAAGTAGCCGTAGACGGTCTGCC
>NZ_QNFZ01000336.1 GCF_003313395.1 Nonomuraea lactucae
ACCGTGATGGGCCGCATCGTGGCGGACGCCTGGGCGGCCGGCGCGCTCGTCCCGCCCGACCTCGCCCCGCCCCCCTCGCCGGCCGCCGCGGCCGAGATGGCGAACCTCGCCCCGGTCATGCCCGGTGTGCCCGACGACTTGGCGCTGCGGGGCATGACCGCGTGGACCGCCCTGTACGGCTGGGTCAACTTCGAGGTGTTCGGCCAGTTCGAGAACACGATCCAGGACAGGCGCGCGACCTTCGACCACTCGGTGCGCGTGCTGGCCGGGATGATGGGGTTCGCCGCCGGCCGGCCCTGAGCCCGAGCCACGCAGGAGCAGGCGCCACGCTCAGCCGCGCTGGAGCAGCGGCACGACCACCTCGTCGACGATCTCGACGATGAGCTCGTCGGGGATCGGCGGGCCGGCGAAGAGGAAGTGCTGCCTGAGCAGCGCCTGGCCGACGTCGAGGCGGCGCGGGGTGACGGCGCCCGCCTCGATCTCGCCGCGCTCTACCGCCCGGCGGGCGATCTCCTGCATCATCCGCCTGCCCAGCCCGTGGGAACGCCGCCGGAAGGAGGCCGCCCGCGACTCGTCGGACAGCGCCTCGCCGAGCAGGCCGCGCAGCGCCTCCCCGGCCGGCCCCGCCAGCACCTCGGCCGCGCCGCG
>NZ_QNFZ01000335.1 GCF_003313395.1 Nonomuraea lactucae
CGCTGCTGGTGACGGCGGCGGTGTCGCTGGTCTGCGCGGTGTTCGCGGCCGTCACCCTGCCTCCGGCGCGCCGCGCCGAGCCCGCCCCGGCCGGGACGGAGACCACGCGGCCCGGCTCCGGGCTGCTCGTGCCGTACGCCGTGGGGGTGCTCGGGATGGGCGCCTTCGTCGCGCTCTACAACGCGGCGGGCTTCCGGCTCGCGGACCCACCCATGGACCTGGCGCCCGCTGTGGCGTCGCTGGTGTTCCTGGCGTACGCCACGGGCACCGCCTCCTCGGCCGCCGCCGGCCGCCTGGTGTCACTGCTCGGCCGGGAGCGCGCGCTGGTGGCGTCCCTGCTCGTCACGGCGGCGGGCGCGGCCCTCACGATCCCCGACGTGGTGCCCCTGGTGGCGGCCGGCTTCGCCGTACTGACCGCGGGGTTCTTCGCGGCGCACACGGTGGCGAACGCCTGGGTCGCGGCCGAAGCACCGCCCCGGGCGCGCGGCAGGGCGGCGGGCGTCTACACGCTCTGCTACTACCTCGGCAGCGGGGCGGGCGGGTCGGCGGGCAGCGCGGTGTACGGCCACGCCGGCTGGGGCCGGCTGGTGGCCCTGACGTCCTGCTGGCTGCTGCTCGGGGCGCTCGCGGTCCTGGCCACCCGGGTCC
>NZ_QNFZ01000337.1 GCF_003313395.1 Nonomuraea lactucae
TGGCCGCGCCGCCGCTCGCGCTGGCCACCCCGCCGTCCCGGGCGGGGGCGCCGCAGGCGGTCAGGCCGAGCGCCAGGCAGGCGGCCAGTAGAAGGGGATACTTCATGCCGATCTCCTTGGGCGCCGCGGGTCGTTCGCCCGGGGCGCGAGGCTCACTCCAGCGCTCCGCGTGCTAAACCCGGATAAGCCGACGACAATCCCTTATCCAGCGCTAACACCGCATACGTCACGATTCACTGCAGAACGGAAGGGGCGCGGGATGCGGGTGCTCGTCGTGGAGGACGAAGAGGAGCTGGCCGACGCCATCGCGCGCGGCCTGCGGCTGCACGCCATCGCGGTCGACGTGGCCTACGACGGCCAGGAGGCGCTGGCGCTGGCCGCCCACGTCCCGTACGACGTCGTGGTCCTCGACCGCGACCTGCCCGAGGTGCACGGCGACGAGGTCTGCCGCGAGCTGGCGGCCACGGGCGCGGCGGGCCGCGTCCTCATGCTGACGGCGGCCGGCAGGGTACGCGACCGGGTCGACGGGCTGTCGCTGGGCGCGGACGACTACCTGATCAAGCCGTTCACGTTCGCCGAGCTGGTGGCCCGCGTCCGGACGCTGGCGCGCCGCTCCCGGCGGGCGGGGCCGGGCGCGCTGGAGCGGGC
>NZ_QNFZ01000338.1 GCF_003313395.1 Nonomuraea lactucae
CGCCCGCCATGGCGATCTCGGCGCCTAACGCCGCCGCCGCCACCGCGCGCAGCCGTTCCGGGGTCGCGCCGCTCGCCGCCCGTGCCGTCAGCCGCTCCTCGGTGCGGCGCAGGGCCTCCGGCGACAGGGTGACCGGCCGTCCGCTCGGGTCCGTGATGAGGACGCCGCCGTCCTGCAGGGTGATCCCGTGCGGGAACGCCGCCCGCTGCGCGTCGGTGAGAGCGGCCTGCGCCATCAGGGAGGACAGGGTCGGCGGGGCCTGCGCGGTCGTGGCTCCAGAGGCGTTTCCAGGGACATTTCCAGGGGTGTTTCCGGTGGGATTCCCGGGCGGGTTTCCGCTCGGGTTTCCGCTCGGGTTTCCGGGGGGAGCCGTCGCGGCCTGCTCGGGGCCCTGCGTCGCCTGCCCCGCCGGTGCCGTCTGCCCGTTCTGGGGCGCCTGCCCCGAGGCTTGGGGGGCCTGGCCGCCTGGGGGAGCCTCAGGGGGGCCGGTCTGGGCCTCGCCGCTCTGGACCAGGGGGTCGGCGTGGGGAGCCTGCTGGGCGCCCTGGCGAGTGGGGGAGCCGGACGGCGCCTGGGGGGCGGACGGCGGGTTCTGCGTACCGGCGGGCGCGGTCTGCGCGGCGGCGGATCCAGGGGCGGCCGCCGCCTGAGC
>NZ_QNFZ01000340.1 GCF_003313395.1 Nonomuraea lactucae
AGCCCGGCCAGGGCCGCGAGCGCGCCCGCGGTGGCGGCGAACGGCGCGGCGGCGCCGTCGGACGGGTCCTGCATGGCGATGGTGAGCGCCTGCGACAGCGGGTAGACCGCGCCCTGGGCGCTGCGCAGGCGGTAGGGGTGGTGGCTCATCTCGACCGAGCCGACCAGCACGGGCGCGATCTGCCGCAGCTCGTCGGCCGTCGCGCCGCCGGCCAGCACCCGTACGTTCCACAGCCCGGCCTCGCGGAAGGCGTCGAGCTCCTGCATACGGCGCTCGGCCCGCTCGGCGTCGAAGCGGGAGCGTTCGGAGGCGTCGCCGTACTGCCTCAGGACGTTGAGCTGCGTGCGCAGGTGGGCCACCTCGGCGTCCAGCAGGTCGGTCGGCTCGGCCACCACCAGCCACGCGAACGGCCGCGACATGAGCGTGATCAGCGTCGACTCGAACAGCGTGGGCCTTTTGAGCTCGTCAGGGTCGAACTCCCGCCTGCCCCCGAGCGGCGGCGCCTGGCGGCCTGGGCACGGGGTCCACACCAGGTCGGCGAGATCGGCCAGGTACTCCTCGCCGAGCTGCACTCCCCGCGCGCCGCCGGGGAAGAGCAGCGGCTGCGGCCCGGAGGGGGCGCCGGGCGCGTCAGGCGCCCGTCGCGGCTGGCGCGGGGGCGACA
>NZ_QNFZ01000348.1 GCF_003313395.1 Nonomuraea lactucae
CCCTCCGGCCGGCGGGTGCGGTTCGCCGGCAAGGGCGACGGCACCTATCAGGCTCCGCCGGGGATGCATGCGGTGCTGGCGGATGTGGCCGGTGGCGGCTGGCGGCTGATGGACACCTCGGCGACCAGCTACCACTTCGACGCTTCCGGCCGGCTACTGAAGATCGCTGATGGGCGTGGCCGCGCGCAGACCTTGCACTACGGGAGTGACGGCAAGATCTCCAAGGTGTCCGCTGTCGGTGGCCGGGCGTTGCATTTCACCTGGCAGGGGTCACGGGTGGCGTCGGTGTCCACCGATCCGGTGGACGGTCAGAGCCTGACGTGGACCTATACCTATACGGGCGACAATCTGACCGGCGTGTGCGCTCCGGTTGCGGCGCCGAACTGTACGACCTACACCTACGGGGACGGGTCGCGCTATCGCGGCCTGGTGCTGGATGCCGAGCCGGTGGGGTATTTCCGTTTCGGTGAGGGGGCGTCCGGTAACCCGGTCAACGAGGGCAGCAGTGGCTCGACGGGCTGGTACAAGGATGTCTCGCTGGGGCAGCCGGGCGCGCTGGAGGGCAGCACCGATACAGCCGCCGGTTTCACCAAGTCGCATCTGGCGCTGCCGCCCAACATTTTGGCGCGGTTGCGGAACCGGGTGTCGATCGAGGGCTGGTTCAAGACCAC
>NZ_QNFZ01000341.1 GCF_003313395.1 Nonomuraea lactucae
CGGCCCGCGGCGGCGCGTGCGCGGCCTGGTCGCCTTCATCGCGGCGGGCGGGGTGCTGCTGGCCGCGCACGGCCTGAGCCCGTCGGCCGCGCTGATCGCCGTGGTCGCCCCCGCCTTCCTGTTCACGCTGCCGTTCGTCCAGGGAACAGGCATCACGATCCTGCAGCTCAAGACCCCGCCCGCCGAGCTGGGCCGGGTGCTCAGCACGGTCCGCACGGTCACCCAGGCGGCCACCGTGCTGACCTACCTCATGGCGGGGCCGCTCGCCGACCGCGTCTTCGAACCCATGCTCGCACCGGGCGGCGCGCTGGCCGGCAGCCTCGGCGGCCTCGTCGGCACGGGCCCGGGGCGCGGCATCGCCGTGATCTTCATGCTCACGGGCGCCGCGCTGGTCGTGCTCGCGCCCCTGGCCTACCTCCAGCCGCGCCTGCGCCGCGTGGAGACGGAACTACCCGACGTTGAGGAGCTGTCCGATGCCGCTCTATCTCGATCCTGAAGACCTCCGCGCCTTCCGTCATCTCAACCGGAACCCGGGCCCCATGCTCGACCTGATCGGCGCGATGGCCTTCCGCGCGGCGGGCACGGCGCAGCGGCTCGGCGTCTTCGACGCGCTGGCCGCCGGGCCGCTGAGCGCCGCCGGCCTGGCCGGGAAGCTGGACGTCGCGGCCGAGCCG
>NZ_QNFZ01000343.1 GCF_003313395.1 Nonomuraea lactucae
CGAGGACTGCCCGGTCTGCCGGACGCCGCGCGCCGGCCAGTTCTGCGAGGTGTGCGGGCACGACTACACCGGCGGCGCCCCCGCCCGGGTGCCGGTGGCGGGCGCCCGCTGGGAGGCGGTCACCGCGGCCGACCGCGCCTACTACGAGCAGGTCATCGCCCAGGGCGGGCCCGACGCCCACACCGTGGCGTTCCCTCCGTACTGCCCCGAGCGGTCGTTCCCCCTCACCGGCGAGCAGGTGCGGATCGGGCGGCACAGCCGCACCCGCGCCGCCCGGCCGGAGATCGACCTGACCGGCCCGCCGGAGGATCCGGGCGTCTCGCACCTGCACGCCGTGCTGCTCGCCCAGGGCGACGGCTCGTGGGCGCTGGTCGACCCCGGCTCCGCCAACGGCACCCAGGTCAACGGCAAGCCGGTCACGGTCAACGTGCCGGTCCCCGTGGGCGCGGGCGACCGCATCCACCTCGGCGCGTGGACGGTCATCACCATCCGGGAGGGCACGCCGTGACACCCGTGCACACCCCGTCCGCACAGCAGCCGCACGCGCGCACGCCCCCACCGCAGCCGCACGCGCACGCGCCCGCCCAGCAGCCGCCCACGCTCACGCCCGCACAGATCGCCGACGGCCAGGTCCCGCAGCAGCAGCACATCCTCCAGGTCCCGGGGCGCCGGCCC
>NZ_QNFZ01000342.1 GCF_003313395.1 Nonomuraea lactucae
GTCGAGCGCGTCCGGCTGTACGCCGGCCCCGCGCACGTGACCGAGCCGAAGGGCGAGGACCTGCGGATCGAGGTGGCGGGCGTGCCCGAGCGGGCGAAGCTCGTCGCCGACACCGAGGCCAGGACCCTCGCCTGGACCGCCACCGGCCGCGTGGCCTCGGTCTCCGCCCTCGCCCGCGCCGCCCACCAGGGCCGTCTCGTCCGGGCCGCCGCCCGCGTGACCGATGTGCCCGCCCGCTTCGACGCCTCGTGGGACGCCTCCGGCTACCGCTTCCGCGGCCTGTCCGGGCCGGTCGGCTCGGCGGCGGTCGCCGTCACCAACCACGACGGCGCGAAGGCCCCCTCCGGCCCGCACCTGTCGGCCCACTACGACCAGTCCACGGGCGAACTCGACGCGAGCGTGCTGGTCAAGGGCCTTTCGCGGGTGGAGTTCGGCCCGGCCGACACGGGGTTCGCCGCCGAGTTCCGCGCGGCCAGGCAGCGGCTCGCGCTCGACGCCGACGTCACCCGGGGCGACGTGCGGTTCGGCGTCCTCGGCCACGTCGGCCCCGTGCCGGGCCGGCTCGCCGTGTCCGTCGCGGACGGGACGCTCACATACGCCGGCTCCCGGCTGGACGTGAAGGCGCGCGCATGGCTCGGCAAGGCGGGCGCGCTGCGGGGCATGGCCGCCGCCCCGGCC
>NZ_QNFZ01000344.1 GCF_003313395.1 Nonomuraea lactucae
GCGGCGCCGGAGGTGGCCGCTTCCGGTGCCGCGCCGCACGCGGTCAGCAGAGCGGTGGCGGCGGGCAGGCCGAGGCCGAGCAGGCCCAGGCGGCGCAGCGCCTCGCGCCGCGTGATGTGCCCGTCGACGTGGTCGAGCGCCACCTCTTCGGCGAGATAGCGCTGGAAAGGTGTCATAGGCGGGATGTACCCGGCCGTGCCAAAGGAGGGGTAAACCCGGGTGCCTACTTGAGGACGCGGCCCACCAGCTCTCCCTCGCGGGGGACGGCGAGGCAGTAGGCCGTCCGCTTGGCGGGCCACTCGTGCTCCAGCGGCAGCAGCGCGCCGGCCTTGACGTCCTCGCGCCGCGCCGGCCTGACGCGCAGCCGGGGCCCGCACCAGTCCAGGGCCTTGCGCATCGCCTCGGACTCACCCGGCCACGGGCCCTCGGGCAGCACGTAGATCGACCCGTACTCCGCCGCGTGCGGCAGCTCGCAGGGCACGAGTGTCGCGATGAGGTCGCGGGGGAGTGTCAGCAGGCAGTCGCCGGGCCGCAGGTAGGTCGCGTGGTGCCGCTTCAGGTCGAGCCCAGGCGTCGAGACGTCGCGGGGCGAGGTCTCGGGCGCCTGGCCCGCCGGCAGCAGGCCCGGTCCGGGGGCGCAGGCGGCGACCGCCCAGGCAAGGCAGGCGGCCAGGCCGGCGAC
>NZ_QNFZ01000345.1 GCF_003313395.1 Nonomuraea lactucae
CCCGGTCCGGCCGCGCGCCACTCGCCGCCGTGTCGCTCCAGCCCCGTCCAGCCGGCGGCCACCGCGCCACCGTCGACCGCGGCGACCAGCGGGCTGAGCGCGTCGCCGTCGAGCGCGATGGAGCCGTCCATCACGACGTGCACCTCGGACGTGTCGAGCCGCAGCAGCTTGGCCAGGCACGCGCCCCACGTGGCCGTGCCGCCGCGCCAGGCCGGGGTCTCGGCCACGTGCCAGGCGGTGACGCGGTCGGGATGGCGGCCCGCCAGCTCGCGCAGCACGCCTCCGGCGCCGTCCACGTCGCCCAGGTCGAGGGCGAGGATCCGCGCGCCGCTGTGCTCGATCACCGACCGCAACACCTCCCGTACGTCCTCGGGATGACCGTCGATGACGACGCCGACGCTGGTGCTGATCTCGGAGGTCTCCACGCGCCGGCGTTCGGCGGTGACGCCCAGGTTGTCCAGGCGGCTGGCGGCGAGCGAGGCGTCCCAGACGCGCTGGGCGTGGAGCATGTCGTCCTGGGGGACGCCGTGCTGGCCGGGATCGCCGGAGAAGCCGAACTCAGCGGCCGGGTTCGCCCTCGCTCCCGCGGGCTTGGCCCTCGCGGTGCCCACCCCGGTGGCCGCCACTCCCGGGACGCCGCCCGGCGCGCCCCCCGGAGAGCCTCCGGCGGCGCCGCCCGTGGTGTCGCG
>NZ_QNFZ01000346.1 GCF_003313395.1 Nonomuraea lactucae
CCGGCCCCGTCGCCCTCCAGCGCCGAGACCGTGACGCCGCACCGCAGGTCCACGCCGGCGGCCCGCTGGAGGTCGGCCGCCACCGCGCCGATCACCGCGCCCAGCGCCCCCACCAGCGGCGCCTTTCCGCGCTCGACGACGGTGACCGGCAGGTCCAGGTCGCGGCAGGCGGAGGCGACCTCCGACCCGGTGAAGCCGGCGCCGATGACCAGCACCCTGCCCGGCCGGTCGGCCAGCGCGGTCCGCAGCCGGGCCGAGTCCTCCATCGTGCGCAGGACGTGCACGCCCTCCAGGGCGGCCTCGGCCTCGTGCGGCCACGGCCTCGCACGGGTGCCCGTGGCGATCAGCACCCGGTCGAAGGCGACCTCCCGGCCGTCGGCGAGCCGTACCCGCTTGGCGGCGAGGTCAAGCCCCGTCGCCGCGGTGCCCAGCAGCCACTCGGCGCCGATCTCCTCGCGCAGGCGGGGCAGCAGGGTGTGCTCGGCCGGCACCTCCCCGGACAGGATCCGCTTGGACAGCGGGGGCCGGTCGTACGGCGGGTGCGGCTCGTCGCCGATCATCGTGAGCGAGCCGGTGAAGCCCTCCCGCCGCAGCACCGCGGCGGCGCGCGCTCCGGCCAGCGAGGCGCCGACGATGACCACGCGGCCGTCGCGCCTGAACTCGGTGGCGCCGCCAGCCACCGCCCGGGCGGCC
>NZ_QNFZ01000347.1 GCF_003313395.1 Nonomuraea lactucae
CCACCCCCGCCCGCCGAACCTCCGCCCGCCTCCCCCGTCCCACCACGGGTTACCGCCCCTCCTGCGGCGGCCGACGCCGCTGCCGCTCCGGCGCGGGACAGCGCGAGGGAGGCCACGCTGTGCGCCAGATCGCGGACCAGGCGGTCGCCACCGGGCAGGCCGAGCGCGGCCTGCAGTGCCGCCGGGTCGGTGTACGCGCACCCGTCCAGCCACAGCATCATGCCCTCTCCCGCCGTCTCCAGGTCGTGCGGGAGGCAGTCGGGGCCGGTCAGGAGGCGGCCGTCACGGAGGCGAACGCCGCCGGGCGCACGCCCGGCGAGCCCCGGCAGCGGCTCGTACAGCAGGCCGCGCCACAGACGTCCCATGACGGCGGCCCTGGCGCCCGGCAGGGCCGCGGCATAGGCGACGGACAGACCGGGGCGCACGGCGGCCAGCTCGGCCGCGAACCCGGCGATGAGCTCCGGCGGGTCTTCCGACACAATGCCCCATTACCCGGCGTGCCTGGCTCGATACCAAGGGTAGGAAGATGCCATGTCATGTCGGGACATGGGAGAAGTCCTCACCATGACGGCCCTGCTCAACTGCGCGCTCCGGGAGCTGGCGCGGCCGGAGCCGGGCGGTCATCGCCTGCCGGCCACCGGCCGCCTGCTGCGGGTGAGCGGGGGGTGCGCCCCGTCCCGGCCCGGCGTGCCGGCGGGCC
>NZ_QNFZ01000350.1 GCF_003313395.1 Nonomuraea lactucae
CCCGGCTGCTCAGGCGCGGCGCCGAGAGCTACGGCCACGGCACGCTCGGCCTGCGCACCGGCCTGACCGTGACCGGGTTCGTGCGCTCCGGCGAGCGGGTGACCGGCGTGCGCACCACCCGGGGCGACATCCTCGGCGGCGCCGTGGTCAACGCGGCGGGCACGTGGGCCGGCGAGGTGGCGGCGCTGGCCGGCGTCCACCTGCCCGTGCTGCCCAGGCGCGGCTTCGTCCTCGTCACCGAGCCGCTGGCCCGGCCGCTCGTCCGGCACAAGGTCTACACCGCCGCCTACGTCACGAACGTGTCCAGCGACTCCGCCGGCCTGGAGGCCTCGGCCGTCGTCGAGGGCACCCCGGCCGGGACCGTGCTGATCGGCGCCAGCCGGGAACGGGTCGGCTTCGACCGCACGACCTCGCTTCCCGTCCTGTCCCGGCTGGCCGGGCAGGCGGTGGCCCTGTTCCCCGCCCTGCGCGAGGTGCGGGCCATCCGTTCGTACTGCGGCTTCCGCCCGTACTGCCCAGACCACCTGCCGGTGATCGGCGAGGACCCGCGCGCGCCCGGGCTCTGGCACGCCTGCGGGCACGAGGGCGCGGGCGTCGGGCTGGCCCCAGCGACGGGCCACCTGCTCGCCCAGGCGCTCACCGGCGCCCGCCCCGAACTCGACCTGCGCCCCTTCCGCCCCGACCGCTTCCCGGGAGAGGAG
>NZ_QNFZ01000352.1 GCF_003313395.1 Nonomuraea lactucae
CGCACCCCGCCGGGCGAGCGCCGCGACGACGGCGACGGTCGGCTCGCGCGGCACGGCGACGAACGCGGCGTCCGGCGCGTCGGGCAGCTCGTCCACGCCGCGGTAGCAGGGCAGGCCCTCGATCGACTCGTGGTGCGGATGCAGGGGCCAGATCTCACCGGTGAAGCCGAGCTGTCTGCACTGCCGGATCGCCTCGGCGGCGTGCCGCCCGCCGAACACCGCCAGGTGGCGGGGGGCGAGCAGCCGGCGCAGGTTGAGCCGCCTGACGTCGGGTGAGGTCACCGGGCTCATCCGCCGTGCGGGCGCAGCAGGGCGCGGGAGATGATGTGGCGCTGGATCTCGCTGGTGCCGTCCCAGATCCGCTCGACGCGGGCGTCCCGCCAGAACCTCTCGATCGGCAGCTCCTCCATCAGTCCCATGCCGCCGAAGATCTGCACCGCGTGGTCGGTGATGCGGCCGAGCGCCTCGGAGGCGAACAGCTTGGCCATCGCGGCGTCCTGGTCGGTCATCGTCCCCCGGTCGAGCTTCCAGGCGGCGCGCAGCGTCAGGAGCTCCGCGGCCTCCAGCTCGGTCGCCATGTCGGCCAGCTTGAAGCCGGTTCCCTGGAAGCGGCCGATGGGCCGGCCGAACTGCTCGCGGGTCGCCGCCCACGCGGTCGCCGCGTCGAGCACCCGGCGGGCGCGGCCGACGCCGGTCGCGGCG
>NZ_QNFZ01000353.1 GCF_003313395.1 Nonomuraea lactucae
AGCGCGACCAGCGCGGCCGCGTCCTCCGGCCGGTCGCTGCCGGCCAGCCCCGGCAGCGCGCGCACCGCGGCCTCCAGCAGCGTGCCGGACAGCTCGGCGGCGTGCTCGCGTTCCTTGGCCGTGGTGCCGGGAACATGCCGCCTGCGCAGCGCTTCGAGCAGGTCGAGGGCGTCGAGCAGCTCGGCGAGCGTGGCGGTGTCGGGAAGGGCGCCGGTGGCGTCGGCGAGGCGGTCGGCCACCAGATCGGGCAGGTCGCAGCGGGCCGCGGCGCGCAGGCCGTCGAGGATCAGGGCGCAGGTGGCGCCCCCGTCAGCCGACTCGCGCCGGAACGCCTCGCGCAGCGTGCCCGCCGCCGCCTGGGCGAGGGTCACCCCGCGTACGCCCGCCAGGTCGAGCAGGGCGGGAACCCCCGGAGTCCACGAGATCCGCCACCTGGTGGTGAGCGCGGTGGAGTCGCCCGTTGCCGTCACGCCGACCGGCTCGCCGTAGCCGACGCCGCAGGCCAGCAGGCGTTGCAGGGCGACCTCCCTCCGTGCGTCCAGCTCGGAACGGAGAGGGTCGAGGCGTACCTCGCGCTGCTCCGGGTCGCCGGGGCACGGGAGCCTGAGCGCGGCGAGCTCCTCCTCGACGGCGGGCCCGAGTCCCGAGCGCGGCGTGCCGGGCGCGGTCCGGCCCCTGGCGGCGCCGACGAGCACGGTGTCGAGGGCCCGAGC
>NZ_QNFZ01000355.1 GCF_003313395.1 Nonomuraea lactucae
CGCCGGGCCACGCGCAGCCCCGCCGGGCCGAGCGGCGAGCTGGAGCGTTGCCGGTAGCGGTCCTGGCCGAGCACGACAGCGGGGGCGGCGCCGAACCTCGCCAGCGCCAGCAGCAGGCCCGGCTCGTTCTCGCCCACGCCGGTGCCGTTGAGCGGGGTCACGTCGGTGGCGGCCAGCTTGAGCAGGCCGCGCACGCCGGGCCGGTCGTCGCGGCGGGAGCGGCTGATCGCCTCCCACGCCTCGACCGGCCGCAGGTCCTCCTCGGGCGCCTCCCCCTGCTCCAGCCCTGTCGTGCTCGCGCAGAGCACCGACAGCGCCCGGATCGCCACCTCCCGCGCGTCGGCGGCCGACACCACCGCGTCCACCAGGCCGTGCTGGTAGAGGTTCTCCGCCACCTGCACGCCCTCGGGGAACGGGTAGCCGTGTAGCGCCTCGAACACCCTCGGCCCGAGGAACCCGATCAGCGCGCCCGGCTCGGCGGCCGTGACGTGCCCGAGCGATCCCCACGACGCCAGGACCCCGCCGGTCGTGGGATGGCGCAGGTAGACCACGTGCGGCAGGCCCGCCGCGCGGTGCGCCTGCACCGCGGCGGTGATCTTCACCATCTGCACGAACGCGAGCGCGCCCTCCTGCATCCGGGTGCCGCCGGAGGCGGGCGCGGCGAGCAGCGGCAGCCGCTCGCGGGCGGCCCGCTCGACCGCGAGGGTCACCCGCTC
>NZ_QNFZ01000351.1 GCF_003313395.1 Nonomuraea lactucae
CAGGGCGGCCGTGGCGAGCAGCGCGCCCGCGACCGCCGTCGCGGCGATCATCCGGCCGCCGCGCCGCGCCCTGCCCGTGTGCTGTGAGGATGGGTGAGGATTCATGGGATCAGCATGATCGTTCACTCGGCGCGGGGTTAGTCCGCTGTGTCACCGGCCGCGCATGACACGGGTCATACGCGGCGGATGACACCCGGCACGGCGGCTCAGGTCCGCGCGCCGCGCTCGTACCGGGCGCGCAGGCGGTCCTTCGCGGCGTCGGCCGCGCCGAGCCGCTCCAGGCCGTTCAGCGCGGCGCCGACGATGGGCGGGACGTCGGCGACGATCACCTTCGCCCGCGGCGCCCGGGCCGCGAACATGCCGTCCAGCAGCGTCGTCAGCAGCGGGTCGCGCGCCCGCAGGACGCCGCCGCCGAGCACCACCTCCGTCGGCGTGTCCAGCAGCCCGAGGCGGCGCAGGCAGACCTCCGCCATCACCGTCACCTCTTCGGCCAGCCGCTCCACCAGCACCGCCGCCACCGCGTCCCCGGCGGTGGCCGCCGCGAAGACGCCGGGGGCCAGCTCGTGCAGCCTGCTGAGCGCCATCTCGCCGAAGTGGATCCCCAGCACGAGTTCCTCGACCGTGCGCACGCCGAAGTGCTCCCGCACCAGGGCCGCCAGCGCCGTGCCGGGGCCGCGGCCGTCCTCGGCGCGGGCCGCGTGCCACAGCGCCTCCTCC
>NZ_QNFZ01000354.1 GCF_003313395.1 Nonomuraea lactucae
CGAGGTCCGCCGGTAGGGCGCGTGGGCCGCCCGGCGCGCCGCCGTCCGGTCGCGGGGCCGCCGGTGCGAGGCGTGCGCCGGGGAGGTGTGATGATGAGTCCACGCCGGTACGCCGGGGTGTGCGGGCAACGGTCGTCGTCGCGTGTGGGAGTTGGTAGTGGTCGAGCACGTTCTTGTCGCGCCTGACAAGTTCAAGGGGTCGCTCGCGGCCGCGGAGGTGGCCGCCAGGGTGTCGGCGGGCCTCGGCGTCCCGGCGATCGAGCTGCCGGTGGCCGACGGCGGCGACGGCACGGTGGACGCGGTCGTGGCCTGCGGTTTCAGCCGCATCACGATCGAGGTGACGGGGCCGACGGGGTCGCCCGTCCAGGCCTCGTACGCCTGGCATCCCACCGGCGCCCCCACCCGTGCCCCGTCCGACGGGCACGCCGGCGCCCACACATGTGTCCCGCCCGACAGGCACGCCCGCGCCGACACACGTGTCCCGCCCGACGGGCACGCCGGGGCCGCCTCCGGGAGCCCGGCGGCGGGACGGGGGCGGCCGACGGCTGTGATCGAGATGGCCGAGGCCTCCGGGCTGCGCCGCCTCCCCTCAGGGCTCGAGCCCCTCACCGCCACCAGCCGCGGCACCGGGGAGCTGATCGCCGACGCCCTCGGCAGGGGCGCCGAGCGGATCGTGCTCGGCCTGGGCGGCAGCGCGTGCACCGACGGGGGCGCGGGCATGGCGCAGGCCCTCGGCG
>NZ_QNFZ01000358.1 GCF_003313395.1 Nonomuraea lactucae
CGGCGGGCCCGCGTCCCCCCGAACGCACGACCCGCACGCCCGCGGGCACGTCCAGCGGGGGCACGCCGGGCGGCCGGTCGTCCACGACGACGACCGGGACGTCCGGCCCCAGCGCCGCGAGCGTCGCCTGCAGACTGGGCCGGCCGATCGTGGGGATCACCGCGGTGATCACGAGGCGAACACCTCTCCGCGCCGCACCAGGTACGGCCCGAGGGCGAGCACGTCCACCGGCGAGGAGCCGAAGCATTCGAGCGCGTCGCGCGGATCGTCCACCATGGGCCGCCCGGCGGTGTTGAGGCTCGTGTTCACCACCACCGGCAGCCCGGTCCGCGCCTCGAACGACGACAGCATCCGGGTCAGCAGCGGCTCCGACTCCGGCGACACCGTCTGGATGCGCGCGGTCCCGTCCACGTGCACCACGGCCGGGATGCGCGCGAGCCACTCGGGACGCACGTCGTGCACGAACAGCATGTACGGCGAGGGCACAGGCCCCCGGCTGAAGATCTCGGCGGCGCGTGAGTCGAGCACCATCGGCGCGATCGGCCTGAACTGCTCGCGCCCCTTGACGTCGTTGAGCCGCTCGGTGTTGCGGGCGTGCCCCGGATGGGCGAGCAGCGACCGGCGGCCGAGCGCCCGCGGGCCGTACTCGGAGCGGCCCTGGAACCAGGCCACGATCCGGTCGGCGGCCAGCTCGGCGGCCACCGCGCCCGCCAGGTCGGCGGGCCGGGTGTGCGGCA
>NZ_QNFZ01000359.1 GCF_003313395.1 Nonomuraea lactucae
AGCTGCTCGACGGCCCGGTACGGCGGCTGGCCTCCAGGCCCGGCGAGTGCGTGTGGGGGCCGGGCGAGGGCTCCGACCGGGGCCACCGGGTCATCGTCCGCGTGTGGGCCGAGCGGCCCAACGGCGACCACAGCGGCCCGGCCATGGCCGCGCGGAGGTTCGCCGGAGAGCGCGCCAGCCGGGCGGGCGCGGAGGGCAAGGTGTTCCGCAAGGTCACGGGCGGCGTCACGGACCTGACGGGGGTGGGCGAGGCGGCGTTCGCGCAGCACTCCTTCGAGGTGTTCCCGGGCCCCGACCAGGGGCGGATGGACGGAGTGGTGCTGCTGCGGGTCAGCAACCTCCTGGGGGAGGTGGTCGTGCACCGCCGTGAGGTGCCGGTGAAGGCCGTGGCGCGCGAACGGGAGCGGGCGATCAGCGCCGCTCGCGTCGTGTCCGCCGCACTCAAGCCGTGATACCCGTACGGACCACCTGCAAGTGCCTTGCAAGCGTCATGACCCACGTTGACTCGCATGTCATGGAACGAAGCCCGGAGTGCCATATGAGCACTTTGACTAGCATGTTCACCCGCACGTCATGGCAGACCCCTGGAGTCACCCGTGAACCCCGGTAGCGACGAACCGCCGACCACACCCCACCAGGTGCCCGGCAGGCAGGTCCCGCCGCCGCCCACCTGGCCGCCCCCGCCTCCGACCGGGCCTCCCGCCGGGCCTCCGACCGGGCCTCCCGCCGGGCCTCCGACCGGGCC
>NZ_QNFZ01000356.1 GCF_003313395.1 Nonomuraea lactucae
CCGGGTCGCCGGGGCCGTCCGGCCCTCCGGGGCCGCCGGGCTCGCCAGGACCGGCGGGTGCCTCTGGTACGGCGTCGCCGATGTTCTGCGTACCGGCCTCCCGCTCCGGCGACTGGCGATGCACGCCGGGCGCCCCCACGACGGCGGCGCCCACCGTGACGGGCCCCACCGGGCTTCCCGGCCCGTCTCCCTCGCGCACCTGGTCCCCGGCCACCCCCACGCCCACCCCGGCGGAGACGGCCACCGTCGACCCGGCCCGACCCGGGTCCCCACCCCCTGTCCTGGTCGCGGGGCGCCTCTGCGGCGTCGGCCTCACTCTCCTGGAAACCTGCGTCCTCGGCTGAGGACGAGGCGGGCCACAGGTCCGCCTCAGAGGCCGAGCACGGAGGCCGGGTCGGCGATGACCTGTTGGAGGATCAGGCCGGCGGCGCCCAGGATGGCGGCGTCCGCGCCGGTCCGTGACACCGCGAGCCGGGGCGGCGTGCGGCGCATCTGCCCGAGCCGGGCCGCCAGGACGTCCCCCACCGGCCGTTCGAGCCATGGGAACAGCCGCGCGAACGAGCCCCCCAGCACGATCATGCCGGGGTCGAACAGGTGGACGGCCGAGGTCAGGGCGGTGCCGAGCGCCCGCGAGGCCTCCTCGACGGCGGCCCGGGCGGCCGGGTCCCCGGCCTCCTGGAGCGCCACCAGGCAGTCGATGGAGGCGGTTGCCGCCGCCGGCATCGCGGCCGCGGCTCCCGGCACG
>NZ_QNFZ01000361.1 GCF_003313395.1 Nonomuraea lactucae
CGCCGACGTGGCAGCCGTGCGCGACGCCCTGCGCGCGGCCGGACTGGCGCTGGCCGGGGTGGGCCTCGACCCGATCCGGCCGGCCCGCCGTCAGCTGCGCCTGCCCCGATACGAGGCGATGGCCGAGTTCCTCGGCGCGCCGTACGGGCCGCTGATGATGTGCTCGACCGCGTCGATCCAGGTCAACCTCGACCTGGGCGAACGGCCGGTGACACGGTGGGAGCGGGCGCACGCGTTCGGCCCCGTGCTGATGGCCGCCTTCGCCAACTCACCGCTGAGCGGCGGCCGGCCGTGCGGCTGGATGTCGGGCCGCCAGGCCGTCTGGGATCACCTCGACCGCACCAGGACCTCCCCCGTGCCCGCCTCGGGCGATCCTGTCGCGGACTGGGCCGAATACCTGCTGGATGCCCGGATGATGCTGGTGCGCGAGGACAAGGAGCGCTATCGCCCGGTCCGCGATGGCTCGACGTTCCGTGACTGGCTTCACTCCGACGGCGAGCGGCGGCTCACAGCAGAGGATCTGGTCTACCACGCCTCGACGGTCTTCCCCCCGGTGCGGCCCCGGGGCTGGCTCGAGATCCGCTATCTCGACGCCCAGCACCCCGCGACCTGGCCGGTCTGCGTGGCCGTCACCCACGCCCTCGTCACCGACGACCGGGCCGCCGACGCCGCCCTGGCCGCCGCCGAGCCGTGCCGGGAGCTGTGGGAGGTGGGCGCGCGGTGCGGGCTGGCCGACCCGCGCCTGGGCCG
>NZ_QNFZ01000360.1 GCF_003313395.1 Nonomuraea lactucae
GCCCGCGCTGGCCGCCGCGGCCGAGTCGTACGCGGAGGCCCGGCACGCCGCCGAGGTCGCCGCCCGCGTGCCCGGCCTCGGGCGTTCGGTGGAGTGGGCACGGCTCGGCGTCTACCGGATGCTCACCCACCTGCCGCACCACGAGCTGCATCCGGGTCTCGAACCGCTGCTCGCCGACCGGCAGCACCTGCCCCTTCTGGAGACTCTGGAGACGTACCTGGACCTCGCGGGCAGCGTCGTGGCAGCGTCGCGGGCGCTGCGACTGCACCGCACGTCGCTCTACTACCGGCTGCAGCGCGTGGAGGAGCTGGCGTGTACGGACCTGAAGGACGGCGGCGAGCGGCTCGCCCTGCATCTCAGCCTCAAACTGGCCCGGCTCTCGGGCCGCTACCGCCCCCGCGACGCTCGCCCGGACGGCTGATTGCGCGCCCCGCCAGCGTCACGTTTAATACCGAAAAGGAAAATTCGACGGGAGCTCGAATGCCTAAAAAGCGCGCCAGGCCGGTCTTCGGCAGGCGCGCGCCCGCGCCGATCGTCGTCCATTCCGCCCCTCTGGTCCTCCCCGTCGCCACGGAGCCCATCCGTGACGGTGCGGTCGTCGTACGAGGCGAACGGGTGCTCCAGGTGGGGTCGCGGGAGGACCTGCTGGCGTACTTCCCCGTCACCGAGGAGCGGCGCTGGCCCGGCATGATCGTGGCCGGGCTCGTGGACGCCTGCGCCGCCGGCGGACCGCCCGCCCCGGGCGTGACCGCGCGCGGC
>NZ_QNFZ01000357.1 GCF_003313395.1 Nonomuraea lactucae
CGCGACGGCGGTGGCCGCGGGCGGGAGCGCCCGCCAGGGCGTCGCGAGCGCCACCACGGCCAGGATCACCCCGCCGAGCACGGCGAGCACCACCCCGGCCTGCCGCCGATCGCCCATCCCCCGCTGGTCGCCCATCCCGGGCGACCCCGCCCCTGGCCGCGGCTCGACGCCCATCCCCTCTGCCCCCGCCTCTCCCCGATGCCGGTCGTCCACCGCGTCAGCCCCCTACGCCAGTTGCTCGCGCACGTACGCGCGCCATCGTGCCGTCAACTCCCCGACCGGTAGCGCGAGCGCGGCGAGCGCGTGCTCTGCGCCCCTTGTCCGAGCATCACGGTAGAGCCTCACCAGCGTCGCCTCCCCGAACCGCGCGGCGACGAACCGGCACGCGAGCCACGCCTCCTGGTAGGCGGCGGCCAGCCGGGCCGTCCCGGGCGCGAACGCGGCGGGACCGGGAAGCTCGCGGGGCATCCTCCCGGCCCGCACCTCGGCGGCGAGCTCGGCGGCGGCCACCCGGACGGGCAGGCCCGCGTCCCGGTAGGCGACGTAGTCGGCGAAGCCCTCGTACAGCCAGACGGGCAGCCCGCCGGTCCCCGCGGCGACGTGGGTCAGCTCGTGGGCCAGCACGACGTCCCGCCCGGTGGGGGTGAGCCGGTCGAACGCCCCCGGCACCACGATCACTCTGCCGCCGTCGGCCACCGCCGCCAGGCCGTCGAGCGCGCCCGTGCGGGCCAGCCGCGCGGCCTCCGCGGCCGAGGCGGGCACCA
>NZ_QNFZ01000368.1 GCF_003313395.1 Nonomuraea lactucae
CGGATTCGGGCCGGTTCTGGTTCTCGCGGGTGCGGACGGCTCAGCTGATGCGGGCGGATCCGACGAAGAGGGTGAAGCGCAAGCAGGATCTTGTGCGGTTGCCGTACACGGCGTGGCGTTCGGATACGACTGACACCTGGCGTTCGCTGACGGGTAAGGGGGGCCGTCGGGTGAGCAATCAGGATGTGAAGGTCGTGTTCAAGGGTTCGGAGGATGAGGCCGAGTGGAAGCGGGCCGGGTCGCCGGATCTGGCGGGGGATACCAAGGCGCGTTCCGCTGAGGGGACTCCGCAGTCGATCGTGTCGATCGACAATCCGGGTTTCACCTGGTCGAACGTGGCCAAGCTGCCTACCGGTAAGGCGGAGCTGGAGGCCAAGCTGAAGGGGCTGTATCCGCGGAGTCAGAGCAAGGAGAGGGGGGTGTCCTTCGCGGGCTATCTGTGGGCGACGGGTGCTGATCTGCTGACGGCGCCGATCACTCCGGGTACGCGGTCGGCGCTGTTTGAGGTGCTGGCTGATTCGGCTTCGGGGTTGAAGTCCCAGGCGGGTGTCAAGGACGCGCTGGGTCGTACGGGTGTGGCGCTGGAGACGACCGGGCCGGATGACGCGGGCAGGGCGGACAGGATCACCTATCGGTTGATCTTCGATGACAAGACCGGCGCCGGGCTGGAGCTGAGCGTGATCGAGGAAGGCGTGCCGCTGCTCCAGCAGACCTTCCAGAGCACCGGCTACGTCGACAAGCTCGGCGACACCCCCCAGCGGTAA
>NZ_QNFZ01000363.1 GCF_003313395.1 Nonomuraea lactucae
AAGGGCGGCGCCGCCCCACACGACCGCGGCGGCCCCGCACGACCGCCGCGACGTGGCGGGCGCGGGCCGGTGGCGGGGTCAGGCGGGAGCGGTGTTCCGGGGCAGGAGGGCGAAGGCGCCCAGGTAGACGATGGCGGCCACGACCAGCAGGCCCTGGTAGCCGATCACCAGGGCCAGGTACTCCAGGCAGCCACCCACCATCGCCCCCAGCAGGTTCGCCCCGAACGCGGTCGTCCCGTCGGCCGTGTCCGCGAAGCGCTTGGCGAAGACCACGTTCGCGGCGAAGATCGGCAGGAAGGCCACCGTGACCGCCGCCACCGCCCGGAGCGGCAGGGGGAGCGACAGCAGCCACGCGTTGGGCACCAGCCAGGCCAGCACCAGGCCGCCGAGCAGCACGCCGTACATGACGGGCAGCGGCGGCGTGCGGAAGCGGCGGGTCACCTCGACGGCGGCGAGCACCGCCACCAGCACCCCGGCGAACACGATCGCGTTGACCACCCAGGTGGTGCCGAACAGCAGCGCGAACCCGGTCACGCTCTTGGTCTCCAGCAGCAGGAAGGCCACGCCGAGCAGGAACAGGTCGGCGTACGGGCGCATCCGCCGGTAGGGGCCCGCCACGGCGCGTACGGCGAGCAGGCTGGCGGCGAGGATCAGACCGAGGGTGATCAGGTAGATCGGGGGGATCGTCCGGTCCTTGAGGTAGAGGAACGGGCGGTCGTCGCCGGCGGGCGGCGGCGTGCCGGCCGTGGCGCCGGCCCAGGGCGCGG
>NZ_QNFZ01000364.1 GCF_003313395.1 Nonomuraea lactucae
CGGCCCAGCGCGGCGAGCGCGCCCGCCCGCAGGCCGTGCGCGTGCACGACATCGGCCCCCGCGGTCAGCCGCCTGACGGCGAGCACGGCCCGGACGTCGTCGAGCGGATGGGGCCGGTCCGAGACGGGCACGTGGACGAACCGGGCACCGGCGCCGGAGAAGGAGAACCGCTCCTCGACGCTCCGCGGCCCCACCACCAGGACCTGGTGCCCCCGCCGGAGCAGCCCCTCGGCCAGCATCCGCACGTGCCGGCCCGTACCGCCGGACGTGGTGCCCAGGACGAATGCCACCCGCACTGCCGTTCCCTTCCTCGCAGCCCCGCCGGGCCCTGCCTCACAGGCCCGATCCGGCTCCTCACCTCGCCACGCCCACGCACCGCTCCAGGGCCCCGACTCATCCCTCAGGCCCCGCCTCGCCACGCACATCCGACTGGCCGCGCACATCCGACTCGCCACGCACATCCGACTCGCCGCGCAGGTCCGACTGGCCGCGCAGGTCCGACTGGCCGCGAACACCCGGCTCGCCACGGACGCCCGAGGCACCGCGCACGTCTGACTCGCCGCGCGGGGCCGCCTTACCGCCACGCGCGAGCCTACCGGCCACCTCCCTGGCGTCATCCCGATCGACCAGCGCCGCCACCGACCCGCCGGCGGCCAGCGCCGCGATCGCGGCCAGCACGGCGGCCCCGACGTTGGCCAGGATGCTCCGAGCGTCCAGCACGGCCACCACCGCGGCACCCGCGAGGTAGCCGGCGAGACCGCCCGCGACC
>NZ_QNFZ01000374.1 GCF_003313395.1 Nonomuraea lactucae
CAGGTGGCGGAGGCCGCGCCGGAGGTGTTCGCGGGGCTGCGGATGCTGCTGTGCGGTGGCGACGCGCTGTCGATCAGCCACTGCCGGAAGGTGAAGAGCCACCTGCCCGACCTGAAGATCATCAACGCGTACGGTCCCACCGAGACCACGGTGGCCTGCACCATCTTCGACATCGACGCCGGCCTGCCGCCGGGGGAGGGGACGGTGCCGATCGGCGGTCCGCTGTCCGGGCGGCTGGTCTACGTGCTGGACGAGTGGATGAACGTGGTGCCGGTCGGCATGGCCGGTGAGCTGTTCGTGGGCGGCGCCGGCGTGGCCCGCGGGTATGTGGGCAGGCCGGATCTGACCGCGGAGAGGTTCGTCGCCGACGTGGTGTCGGGGGTGCCCGGCCGAAGGCTGTACCGCACCGGGGACCGGGTGCGCTGGCGGGCCGACGGCGTGCTGGAGTTCCTGGGCCGGGTGGACGACCAGGTGAAGATCCGCGGGTTCCGGATCGAGCTGGGCGAGGTGGAGGCGGTCCTGGCCGCCCACCCGCGGGTGCGCGACTCGGTGGTGATCGCCCGCGAGGACGGCCCGTCCGGCAAGCGGCTGGTCGGCTACGCGGTGGCCGACGATGTGGAACCGTCGGAACTGCGCGGCTTCGTGCGCGGCAGGCTGCCCGACTACATGGTGCCCGCCGTGGTGGTGACGGTGCCGGCCATCCCCGTGACCGCCAACGGCAAGGTCGACCGGAAGGCGCTGCCGGCCCCTGACCCCAGCCTGGAGCAGGCGG
>NZ_QNFZ01000362.1 GCF_003313395.1 Nonomuraea lactucae
CGCGCTGCGGCGCGCCCACCTGGTGTCCGACTGCACGTCCGTGGTCGCCCTGGCGACGGGGGAGTGGACGGGGCGCCGCGCCGGGCGGGTGCCGCCGCCGATCCCCGCCGACCACACGCCGTGGCACGCGATGTCCGCCCGGGACGTGTTGGCGGCCCTCCGCACGTCACCCCACGGGCTGACCGAGGCGGAGGCCCGCCATCGCAGGGCCGCCCCAGCGGCGGCTCCGCCAGGTCCCGGGTCGCTGGTCCATGCCTGCGCGAGCGACCTGGCCAACCCGCTGACCCCTGTCCTCGCCGCGGGCGCGGGCCTGTCGGCCGCCGTCGGCTCGGTGCTGGACGCCGCGCTGATCAGCGGCGTGATGGTCGTGGGCGCGGTGCTCGGCGGCGCCCAGCAGTGGGGCGCCGACCGCGCCCTGCACCGCCTCACGCGGGTCACCGCCACCCGGGTACGGCTGCGCCGTCCCGGCGGCGGCGTGGCGGGCGTGGCCGACGACCTGGTGCTCGGGGACGTGGTCGAACTGCGGGCGGGCGACTCCGTACCGGCGGACGGGAGGCTGATCCAGGCGGCCGGCCTCGAGGTGGACGAGTCCACTCTCACCGGCGAGTCCCAGCTCGTGCCCAAGACCGAGGAGCCGACGGCGGCGGCGGCCGTCGCGGACCGCGCCTCGATGGTGTACCAGGGGACGACGGTGGCGGCCGGGCACGGGCTGGCCGTGGTCGTGGCGACCGGGGAGGCCACCGAGTCGGGCCGGACCGCCAGGCTGGCGGCGGCC
>NZ_QNFZ01000365.1 GCF_003313395.1 Nonomuraea lactucae
CCCGCAGCCGGGCCGGTGCCGGTGCCCGTGACGGGGGCTGTGTTCCGCCAGCCGGGCGGCGCGCCAGCGCAGGGCCCGCCCGGCGCGCGTGGTGGGGACACCGCCCTCTACGACTTTCCACCGGAGGACCGCAAGGCCATCTCCAACCGGCGCCTGTTCATCCAGCTGGCCGCCGCCATGGCCGTGATCGTGGCCGTCACCGCCGGCACGATGCTGTGGGGCTCCTCCCGCGACGAGCCGGTCGTGGGCCCCGCCCCCACGTCCGCGCCGCCCACCCAGGCCCAGCCCACCGAGACGCCCACCGAGGCGTCACCCAGCGCCTCGGCCCCCGAGCCGACGCCGACCACGGCCGAGCCCAGTGGCGTCCCCAGCCTGGTGGAGACGGCCGGGCCCCAGCCCAAGGCGACGCTCGGCACCACCGTCCCCACGGGCGGGTGGCTGAAGTGGCTGAGCGAGTTCGACAAGAGCGTGACCGCCCAGGAGGCCATGGGCGACATCGACCCGAAGCGCGCGGCCAAGGCCCACGAGAAGATCAGGAAGGCCGCGAGGCGGTTCATGGCCGGCCGTGAGGAGTCCGGCCGCGACCAGATCAGGGACGTCATGAGGGAGCTGGCGGAGGGGCAGCGGAGGGGCGAGGTGCCGTCCACCGGCCCGCTGGCCGACTTCCTGCGCGACTGGCGTCTCTGAGGACGTCACCAACGGCTCCGGCGGTGGGCGGACCCGGCGGCGGACGCCCCGACGGCGGGCGGGGCCCCGACCGCCGGGACCCGGCAGGGCG
>NZ_QNFZ01000366.1 GCF_003313395.1 Nonomuraea lactucae
GCCAGGCCGCCGCCCCCGCCGCGTCACGGGCCGTCGCCACTGTCTCGCCCGCCAGCAGCTCGCGCACGGCCCGTCGGACCGGGCCCTCGCTGGTCAGCACGCTGCCGGCCAGCACCACCGGCCCGGACGCGTGCACCCGCCGTACGGTGGCCACCAGGTGATGGGCCGCCGCGCGGACGATCTCGGAGGCCATCGGATCGCCCTCGGCGGCGGCCCGGCTGACCAGTGGGGACAGGGCGGCCAGGCGCATGTGGTCGGCCTGTGCGAGCCGTACGATCCGGTCGGCGTCGGCACGCGGTGACGGGCCCCCGCTGACCACTCGCCCGGCGCCCAGGAACTCCTCGGTCACCAGCTCCACCAGCGGGCCGCCCCGAGAGCCCCGGTCGAGCGACGCGACGGCCGCCCTGGCCGCCTCGCGGCCGATCCAGAAGCCCGAGCCCTCGTCGCCGAGCAGCCAGCCGAGCCCGTCGGCGATCTCGGCCTGCCGGTGGTCCTCGATCCTGGCCGCCACCGCGCCGGTGCCCGACAGCAGCAGCGAACCGGCCGCCTCCGGCGTGCCCGCCACGTACGCGATCGTCACGTCCCCGGCGACCCGTGGCCCCTGCGCGATGCCGTGCCCCGCCCACACCCTGGCCAGCTCAGGCTCCAGCGCGTCCACCTTGCCGGCCACGCCGGCCAGGGACGCCACAACCCGCACCGGGTCCACGTCGCGCAGGGCCGCCTCCAGGGCGGCGCCGATCGCCGCCACCGCCCTGGCCAGGCCGTGGGCGCTCGGGTTGCCCGCTCC
>NZ_QNFZ01000369.1 GCF_003313395.1 Nonomuraea lactucae
CATCGGGCGCCTGCCGTGGTGGCTGACCCGGATCGCCCGCGGCGGCCCGGTGCTCGCGCCGGGCCCCGCGGACCTCGGCCTGCAGTTCATCGACGCGCGCGACCTGGCCGCCTGGTGCCTGGCAGCCGCCGAGCGCGGGCTGGGCGGCGCCTACAACGTGGTCAGCCCGCCCGGGTTCGCCACCATGCGGGAGCTGCTGGAGAGCTGCGCGCGGGTCACCGGCTCCGACGCCGAGCTGCGCTGGACCGGCGCCGAGACGATCCTCGCGGCCGGGGTTCGGCCGTGGACCGACCTGCCGATCTGGCTGGTCGGCGAGGGGCACGACACCATGCACAACGGCGACGTCTCCAAGGCGGTCGCGGCGGGGCTGCGCTGCCGCCCGGTGGAGGAGACGGTGGCCGACACGTGGAAGTGGCTGCGCGGCCTCGGCGGCCAGGCCCCGCTACGCCCCGATCGGCCGCCAGTGGGCCTCGACCCGGAGGTGGAGGCCAGGGTCCTCGGCATCGCCGGATGACTCCATAGCCCTCCATCCCCACCCCGGGCGCCTTGGTCACCTGCGGAGATTACGCTTGGTACGCGTATGGACTCACTGTTTACGGCAGGGCGACGGGGGCCCCTGGGGGCGGTCCACGGCACGTTCGCGGTGCTGCTGGCGACCGCCCTGATCGCGTCCGCCCGCGACGGGCGGATCGCCCTGGTGGTGGGCGGCCTGCTGCTGGGCGCCCTCTACGCGGCCGGGGCGGCCAAGGTCGTGGGCGGTGCCGCCGGGACGACCGAGGCCACGGGCGGGCGCGCCGC
>NZ_QNFZ01000367.1 GCF_003313395.1 Nonomuraea lactucae
CTGGGCGTCCGCGAGCCGTTCGGGCAGCTCCGCCTCCGTGGCGGCCACCTCGGCCTCCCGCTGCGCCAGCTCGTCCAGCTCGGCCGCCAGGCGGGCGAGCCCGCGATCGACGCCGATCAGCTCGGCGGCGCAGACGCGTACGGCTTCGGCCGCGGGGATCCCGGCCGCGTCGAGGCGCGCCCGCGCGAGCTTCAGTCCGGCGTCCTCGATGAGAGCGGGCAGCGCGGCGAGCCGTGCGGTGGCCGCCTCGTCCTGACCGGCGAGCCCGGTGAGCTCCTCCTCGACCCTCCGCAGGTCACGGCGGACCACCAGGAGCCTGGCCTCCTCGGTGAGCAGCTCGGACAGGCGCGCGATCTCCGCCTGCCGCTGCCGCTCCATGCCCGCCAGCCGTTCCGGCTCCACCCAGGCGGCCGGGATGGGGGATCCGCCGCCCTTCGCCGGTCGGTCGGGATTCGCCGCGGGTTCCGCATGACCCGCTCCGGGTCCGGCGGATGCGGGGGCCGTGGGTTTTCCGGGGCCGACGGGCGCGGGGGTCGTGGGTTCTCTGGGCCCGGCGGATGCGGGGGTCGTGGGTTCTCTGGGCCCGGCGGATGCGGGGGTCGTGGGGTCTCTGGGTGCGGGGCCAGCCGGAGGCAGGCCGTCGGAGCCGGTCGGGGCGGATGGCGCCGGGCGGCTGGACGTGACGGGTGCCGTCGCGGTGGGGGCCGTCGAGGTGGAGGCCGTGGCGAGCAGGGGGCGGGCGCGGGCGACGGCCACCACCATGGCGGGGATCGCCAGCGCGGCGAGCAACCATCCGAC
>NZ_QNFZ01000370.1 GCF_003313395.1 Nonomuraea lactucae
AGCGGCCGGCGCACGGCGGACCGGACGATGACGACCGGCCCGCGCGCGTGGCCGGCGAGGGCGAGCCCGACCGAGCCCAGCACCAGCCCGGCGAACCCGCCGAGGCCCCGGCTGCCGACCACCAGCGTGTCCGCGGACTCCGACTCGGTTCGCAGCCGCTCGATCACGGCGCCGGTGAGGTGGGCGGTGGTCACGTCGAGGCTGGGGTGGCGCCAGCGGGCCCGGTCCGCGGCGGCGGTGAGCATCAGCTCGCGCCGCTCGGCGAGCGTCGCGTCGTCGTCGGCCGTGTCGATCGGCTGTTCGGCCGCCCATGGCGGGAGCACGTTCACGATCCGCAGGTCGCGCCCGCGGCGCGCGGCGTCGTCGGCCGCCCAGTCGAGCGCCGCGTTCGCCGGGTCCGATCCGTCGATCGCGACCACGATGGGGCTGCTCATCGCCGACCTCCTCCGCAGCGTGCGCGGGCTGAGCGCCGCTCCTTCAGGACACACCTGTCACGCGGGCGTTCCCAGAGGATGAGGTCCCCTCCCGCTGGGGACCATCGGCCCTACCGGAAAACCGCGGTTATGGATGTCTTTTTCCCGGGACGCGCGGGGTACGCCTGGACAGCGCCGCGGCTTGAATGATCAGAATGGGTCCGCCACCACTCCTCCGGAACCACGGGAGCGCCCTTGCCCGAACCCCGGTCCGCGCCCCGTTTCCCGGTCGTCGACCCGCTCACCGGGCGGGTCGAACGGCCGCTCGCGCCCATCGCGCCCGACCGGCTCGCCGCCACGGCGGCCGAGCTGCGCGCCATGGCCCCC
>NZ_QNFZ01000371.1 GCF_003313395.1 Nonomuraea lactucae
CCCGGACACCCTTCTCGCCTCCCCGGACACCGCCGGACGTGCCTCCCCGGACACCGCCTCCCTGGGCACCGCCTCTCTGGACCCCGCTGAGCGCGCCTCCCCGACCCCCGCCGGTCGCCCGGACGGGCCCGCCACAGCGCGGCACGAGGTGCTCGCCGCGGAGCGGGCGCGGATCGCGGGTGAGGTGCACGACGCCGCCGGGCACGGGCTGGCGGCCATCGCCATGCAGGCCGGGATCGCGCTCGTCGCCCTCGACGACGACCCCGAGCAGACCCGTGCCTCGCTCCAGGCGATCCGGGAGACCAGCGTGACGGCGCTCACCGAGCTCCGCGCCGCCCTCGACCGCCTCGCCTCGCCCCCTCCCGACGGCCCCGAACTCGCCTCGCCCCCTCCCGACGGCCCCGAACTCGCCTCGCCCCCTCCCGACGGCCCCGAACTCGCCTCGCCTCCTCTCGATGGCCCCGATGCCGCCGGGCCTCTCGGCCCGGTCCATGGCGACCTCACCGCGCTCATCGGCCGGGTCCGGGCCGCGGGTCTGCGGGTGGACGTCGAACCCACCGGCCTGCCCGTGCCCGCCCGCCTCCACGAGGCCGTCTACCGGGTCGTGCGCGAGTCCCTCACGAACGTCCTGCGCCACGCCGGTCCCACCCGCGCCCTGGTACGGGCGTCCGACGGCCCGCGCGAGTTCGTACTGGAGGTGGCCGACCAGGGCGGAGCTGCCACCGGCCGGACGCCGCACGCCGAGGGGCGCGGGCTCGCGGGGATGCGCGCGACGGTGACCGCCGCCGGCGGGCGGTTCG
>NZ_QNFZ01000372.1 GCF_003313395.1 Nonomuraea lactucae
GCACCGCCGCGCACCTCGCCCGGCGGCGGGCCGAGGGGCCCGGCGCGCGGGGGGCGACCCCGTTCCTCGACGCCGAGCAGGCGCTCCTGCTGGGGCATCCGTTCCATCCCGCGCCGAAGAGCCGCGAGGAGGCGTCCGGCGGCGAGCTCGACGACTACTCGCCCGAGCTGCGCGGCTCGTTCCGGCTGCACTGGTTCGCCGCGGACCCCGCCATCGTGGTGGGCGGCAGCGCAGACGAAAGCACAGAGGGAGGCACGAGGGGAAGCACGGGCGATGGCCGGGTGCCGGTCGAGCTGTGCCGCCGGATCGCCGCGGGGCTCGACCTGCCCGACGGCGCGATCCCCGTACCCGCCCACCCGTGGCAGGCGCGCGAGGTGCTGCGCCGCCCCGAGGTGGCCGCCCTCGTGGAGGCGGGCCTGCTGCGCCCGCTCGGCCCGGCCGGCCCGGTGTGGCACGCGACGTCGTCGGTGCGCACGGTGCACCGCCCGGACGCCGAGGTGATGCTCAAGCTCTCTCTCGGCATGCGCATCACCAACTCCCGCCGCAACAACCTGCGCGGCGAGATGCGTCTCGGTGTGCGGGCGGCCCGGCTGCTGGCCGCCGGGCCGGCGGGCTGGCTGCGGGCCGAGCACCCGGAGTTCGCGATCCTGCGCGACTTCGCCTGGGTGTCAGTGGGCGCCGAAGGACCGGAGACCGGCCTGGAGACGGCGATCCGCGACAACCCGTTCCGCGGCGGCGCCGGGGAGGGACTGTGCGTGGCCGGCCTGCTGGCCGAGCGCACCGGCCCCGGCGACGGCACCGCGCC
>NZ_QNFZ01000375.1 GCF_003313395.1 Nonomuraea lactucae
ACCCCGTCGAGCCCGCCGGCCCGCTCGGCCAGCTCCCGGACCGCCCGCCCGGCCTGCGCGCGGTCGGCCAGGTCGGCGACCGCGTGGTCGACGTCCTGGCCGGGAACCGGCTCGCGCACGTCGACGACCAGGGGCCGCCAGCCCTCCTTCCGCACGGCCTCGGCCGTGGCCATGCCGAGCCCGGAGGCGCCCCCTGTGATCAACACGTTCATCGGATCTCCCTGATCAAATTGGTTGTCGATCGGCCCGGCAGGCTGCTCAGCACGACGGTCTCCGCGCCGAGCCTGTCGAGCACCCCGGACTCGGGCAGGACGCCGCCCTCGTAGTCGCCGCCCTTCACCCACACGTCCGGCCGGAGCAGCTCGATGGCCGCGGCCGGTGTGTCCTCGTCGAACACCAGCACCGCGTCCACGCAGGCCAGCGCCCGGAGCACCTCGGTCCGGTCGCGGACGTCCACGATCGGCCGGTTGGGGCCCTTCAGCCTGCGCACCGAGTCGTCGGAGTTCACGCAGACCACGAGCGCGTCGCCGAGGGCCCTGGCCCTGCGCAGGAGGCTCACGTGCCCGGCGTGCAGCAGGTCGAAACAGCCGCCGGTGGCGATCAGCCGCCCGCCGTACGCGCGGGTGAGCTCGGCCACCTCGAGCGCGGTGCGCGGCCGGTCGCCGAGCTCCTGCTCGTGGAGCTTGACAACGGCGGCCCCGCCGCGCTCCACGAACCGCGACGCCTCGCCCACGCCGACCGTGACGGCCTGCTCGATGTCGGCGCCGTCGCGCAGGGCCAGCACGGCCGCGGCGGCGAGCCGGTCG
>NZ_QNFZ01000380.1 GCF_003313395.1 Nonomuraea lactucae
ACCCGGGTCGTCGCCAGGGTGCGGCGGGGCGTGGCCGCCTACGGCTGGCAGGCGGCGCTGCGGCGGGTGATCGCACCCGGCGGCGTGCTTCACCGGGCGATGCGGCCCGGCCCCACCGACCGGGCCGACCTGAAGCGGGCCGCCCTCGCCGGCCTGCTGATGGGCCTGGCGCTGAGCGCCAAGAGCTGGCCCATCTGGCTGATCCCCGGCATGCTGCTGCTCCTGCCCCACCTGCGGGCCAGGGCCGTCGCCCTGTTCGCGACCGGCGCCGTGCCGCTGTTCTTCCTGGTCACGCTGCCGCTCTTCGCCGGCACCTCGTTCAGCCAGATCCCCGAGGTCATCCGCACCATCCAGGACATCAGGCCGATCGTCGGCGAGTGGGGCTGGACCCCCCACTTCACCGGCGGTGACTGGGCGCTCCGGCCGGACCTGGCCTCGTTCGGCACCAACCTGATCTACGCCTGCGTCGTGGGCTGCGTGCTGATCTGGCGGCGCGCCGACCCGGTCGACATGACCACGGCCGTCCTGCTGGTCTTCATGGTGGTCACGCCGCGGCTCGGCGCCCAGTACCTCCTGTGGTTCATGCCGTTCCTGATCGCCCGGCCGACCCGGTTCGCCTGGCCGGCCATCATCGGGGTGTCGGCCTGGGCGGCCTACGGCTACCTCTACATGACGCAGTTCGACGTCAACACCTGGTGGGGGCTGCACGCCGACTGGTCGCGGGCCTCGGTCGCGCTGCTGCCGCTGCTCGCCCTGGCCATGCCGTGGGGCCGCCGCACCGCGCCGGAGCCGCCGGCGGCCCTGCC
>NZ_QNFZ01000373.1 GCF_003313395.1 Nonomuraea lactucae
CCCCAGCCCCCGGCGCGGCAGGCGGACCGCACCCCCGTCCACCGCGACGAGACCGGCGCGCGGGGTGCCTCCGGCGCGCGCGGCGGGTCGTCGCCCATGCGGTGGGGAGAGCTGCCCCTCCTGAACGCGCACGAGGCGCCGCCGGCGCTGGAGGAGCCGGGGGCTCGCGAGCACCGTGACGCGCCGGTCGCCGATGGGCGTGCCGTCCGTGGCGTCACGACGGGCGGCGGTTCGGACGGCGGGGCCGGTGGCGGCAAGCCGATCGACACGGAGGCTCTGCGGCGGCTGCGCAGGCTCGCGGCGAGCGCCGACGTCCCCTCGACGCGCCCGTCCCCCGAGGGCGCGCCTGAGGAGCCGGGTGGGCCCGTTGAGGTCGCCGCGAACGCGTCCGGGAACGCGTCCGGGCAGGCGGCCGACGAAGAGAACGCACCCGCGCGGGCCGCGACCGGTGAGGCCACCTCGGACGGCGTCGGTTCCGGTGGGGCCGCCTCGGACGGCGTCGGTTCCGGTGAGGACGCGACCGCTTCCGGTGAGGACGCGACCGCGGAGGCCGGGTCCTCCGGGTCTTCCGGGGCGTCCGGGTCTTCTCGATCCTCCGAGGCCGCGCGGATGCAGCACCGGAAGGGGCAGCCGCCGCGGCAGGGGCCGCTGTCGCCGATGCCCGGCACGGAGCGGGTGTGGCCGCCGCTCGACCCGGACGCCAAGCCGATACGGCTGACCCCACCCCTGCGCGGCCGGGGCGACGACTCGGGCAGCCGCGACGAGCGGGTCGCCCGGCATGGCGCCGAGGGCGGTGAGGAGGCCGCG
>NZ_QNFZ01000379.1 GCF_003313395.1 Nonomuraea lactucae
CACCGCGGGCCGCGCGGCCAGCAGCCGGTAGCGACCGCCGGGCGCGGGCAGCGCCGCCGGCACGGAGCCGCGGCCCTTGATGATCACGTCTCCGTGGCGGGTCAGCCCGCCGGCGCGGTCCGAGGCCAGCACCTGGACCGAGTTCTCGCCCGGCACGCCGACGGCCAGCTCGTCGTCGCCGTCGCCGTTGAAGTCGCCGGCGGCCAGTGCCGCCCCGAACCGGTCGTAGTAGCGCGGCTGCCCGCTGAGCAGCCGCTGCGTCCACATCTCGCTCCGCGCGCCGCGCAGCCCTGCCCGGCCGCCGTAGATCACGTGCACGGCGCCGTCGCCGTAGTCCATGGCCCGCTGGTTGGCGCTCAGCCCCTCGCTGGGCACCCCGATGACCAGGTCGTCGCGGCCGTTCGCGTCGAAGTCGCCGGACGTGAGCGCCGCGCCGAAGCCGTCCCACTTCTCGGCCGACCCCTTGATCCCCGGGCTGCTCTGCGTGAGGGCGTACGCCCTGCGGCGCCGCACGTCGAGCACGGTGACCGAGCCCTGGCCGTCCATGGTGACAGTGTCGGCGGGCGAGCCCACGGCCAGCTCCTCCCGGCCGTCACCGTCGAAGTCGCCCGTCGCGAGCGCCGCGCCCCACTGGTCGGTGATGTTCGCCGCCTGCCGGACCCACGGCGCCCGCTGGGTGATCTCCTGCGGCCGTCGTCCCTTCATCCAGTAGACGACGACCGCGCCGCCCCTGCCCCGGGTGGGCGCGCCCACGGCCAGCTCGTCGCGCCCGTCGCCGTCCAGGTCGCCGGCCGCCAGCGCGGCGCCGAAC
>NZ_QNFZ01000377.1 GCF_003313395.1 Nonomuraea lactucae
AGGCCGACGGCCTCGTGGCGCTCGCGCCGGAGCTGGAGCCGCCGGTCGCGCTGCTCGCGCACGTGCCGGGCACGCCGTCGCGCGCGGCGTACTGGCCGTTCGCCATGTTCTCGCCGGAGTGGCAGGCCATCCTGTACGGCGCCGCGAACGGCGTACCGGTGCGCTTCTGCGACCTGCCCGCGGCCCACAGCCTGGCGGCAGACCGGGCGCCCACCGGCGGTGCGGGTCCCGAGGGCGCGGGTCCCGAGGGCGTGGGCCCTGACGGCGTGCGGCCCGAGGTCGTGCGCCTCGACCCTGTCGGCGCTCTGGCCGCCGCGGCCGGTTACGACGATCCCGAACGCTGGTGGGAGGACGCCGTCGAGCACCGGGGCGACACGCCGTTCGAGGTGATCGCCGAGGCCATGGCCGCCGTGCGCGAAGGCTACGAACCGGACGAGCGGGAGGCCAGGCGCGAGGCGTACATGCGCAGGACCCTGCGCGCCGCCCGCAGGCAGGGCTTCCAGCGGATCGCGGTCGTCTGCGGCGCCTGGCACGTCCCCGCTCTCGCCGGGCCGCTGCCTCCCGCCAGGGCCGACGACGCCCTCCTGCGCCGCCTGCCCAGGGTCAAGCCCGAGCTGACCTGGGTTCCGTGGACGTACGAGCGGCTGGCCTGGTGGAGCGGCTACGGCGCGGGCATCAGCTCGCCGGGCTGGTACCACCACCTGTTCACCGCGCCCGACCGGCCCGTCGAGCGCTGGCTGGCGGCCGCGGCGGCGGTGCTGCGCGGCGAGGGGCTGGCCGTGTCGTCGGCGCACGTCATCGAGGCGACGCGGCTCG
>NZ_QNFZ01000378.1 GCF_003313395.1 Nonomuraea lactucae
CCCGGGGCTGGCCGGGAACCAGGCCGTCGAACTGCTGGCGGCGAGCTGCGCGAGCGGCCGCCTGCTCGGCGTGGTGACGGCCGCCGAGCAGCTCGTGGGGCTCGGGCCCGGGCTCACGCCCAGCGGCGACGACGTGCTCGCGGGGCTGCTGGTGACGTTGCGCCATCTCGGCACGGCCACGGGCACCGAGCGGGCCGTCCGGCTGGCCGGGTGGCTGGCGGCGGCCGTCACCTACGACGCGCGCACCCGTACGACGCCCATCTCGGCGACGCTGCTGCACTGCGCGGCGCGCGGCGAGGCGAGCCCGGAGGTGGTCGCGGTGCTGCGCGGTCTGGCCGGGCAGCAGCCGCTGGAGCCGGCCGTCCGCCGGCTCCACCAGCTCGGCCACACCTCGGGCTCCGACCTGGCCCAGGGCATCGCCATCGGCCTGAACGCCGTCCTCGCCCTCGGCGCGGCCGAATGACCGAGCGGCACCGTACGGCTGGGCACCCTCGGGCGGCTGACGCTTCCGCCGGGGCGGCGGGCCAGGCGGGCGAGTCCGCCGACATGGTCCTGCTGCGCAAGGGGATCTACCACGACTCGGTGGCCCTCATGCGGGTCAGCCGGTCGCTGTCCGAGCTGCCGGGCACGGACGTGGCCGTCGTCGCCATGGCCACGGAGCTCAACCTCGCCCTGGCCCGCGACCTCGGCTTCGAGCTCCCGCCGGCCGACCCCGGGGACCTCCTCGTCGCGCTGCGCGGCGGCGACGTGCGGGCCGCCGCGGAGGAGCTGGACCGCCGGCTCGCCGAGCTGTCCGGCGCTCGGGCCCTGGCGGCG
>NZ_QNFZ01000376.1 GCF_003313395.1 Nonomuraea lactucae
CTCGCGCCGGGCGGTCTGGCACCGGACAGCCCCGCGCCGGGCGGCCCCGAATCCGGTGGTTCCGCGCCGGGCGAGGTGCGGCACCGGCGGGCCGATCTCGCCGAGCCCGGGAGCCTGCGCGGCGTGCTCGACGGGGCCGAGGCGCTGTTCCTGCTCGTCGCCGGCGAGGATCCGGTCGGCGTCCTCGACCTCGCCGCCGAGAGCGGGGTGCGGCGGGTCGTGCTGCTCTCCTCGGTGGGCGCGGCGACCCGCCCGCGGGCGTACCGCCACCCGGCGGCCTTCGAGGACGCCGTGCGGCGCTCGGGCCTGGCCTGGACGATCCTGCGGCCAGGAGGGTTCGCCTCGAACGCCTTCGCCTGGGCCGACGACATCAGGGCGCGGCGGACGGTCACCGCGCCGTTCGGCGACGTCGGGCTGCCGGTCGTCGACCCCGCCGACATCGCCGAGGTCGCCGCCGTGACCCTGCGGGGGGCGGGCCACTCGGGCCGCGCGTACGAGCTCACCGGGCCCGCGCCGATCAGCCCGCGCGAGCAGGCCGCTGCGATCGGCGAGGCGCTGGGCGAGGCGGTGCGCTTCGACGGGCAGACGCGGGAGGAGGCCCGCGAGCGGATGCTGCGGTTCATGCCTGAGCCCGTCGTGGAGGCCACCCTGGCCGTCCTGGGCGAGCCGACGGCCGCCGAGCAGAAGGTGAGCCCGGACGTCGAGCACCTCCTCGGCCGCCCGCCGCGCGCGTTCGCCGACTGGACCGCCCGCAACATCGCGGCCTTCCGGTGAGCCAGCCCCGGCCGGCCGACTGGGCTGACCGCCGCGGCCCCGACCGGCGCG
>NZ_QNFZ01000382.1 GCF_003313395.1 Nonomuraea lactucae
AGGGTCGGCACGCTGCTCGGGATCGCGGCGCGAGGCGTCGCCGCGCGACGTGTCGGCGTGCGTGGGGTCGGCGTGTGAGGTGTCGGCGTGCGCGGTGCCGCCGTCCGCCCGTCCCCTGTCCGTCGGGCCGTCGTGCGTCGGGCCGTCGTGCGTCGGATCGTCGTGGGTCGTGCCGTCGTGCGTCGCGCCCGGACGGGAGGAGCCCGCGTGCGTGGCGGCCGGGTGCCGCTCTCGGCTGGGCACCGGTACGTACGGCAGGCCGGACCCCCATGGAGCCTCCCCCTTGCGCGCGGTCGCCTCGGGAGCCCGCGGCGGCCTGACCAGTTCCTGCCAGCCGGATCCGCTTCCCGAGGTGCGTCCCGCCGAAGTCGGGAAGGCGGGGGCGCCGGGCGGCGGTGAGGGAATGCCCGATCCGCCGGTAAGCCGCTTTTCCTGATCGAATGCCGGTCCCTTTTCCGATGCCTGCCTGGGAGTTCCGCCGAAGGCGAGGAAAACGCCGAGCCCGGCGATCATGAGCACTCCGGCCGCGCCCGCCACGGGCGCCAGGGCGTCACGGCGACCTGCGCGAATGGACTTAAGGGGGGACAAGTCGTGATTCCTTCGTGATTGTTGCGCGGGCATTCCACTGATGCGGCTAGTGTGGTCCATCACCCGCGGAAGCCGGTGAGCTTTCCCGATACGACCGCAGGGAGCAGCGACACCATGCAGGATCCGACCGAGCCGGATCGCCAGGAGATCCTCGTCGGGCCGGGCGACGAGCCCAGGCCGGCCGGACAGGGGCGCAGGCGCGGCAAGGCCGCCGTCATCGCCGCGGCGGCGCTCGCCGCCCTGCTCGGGG
>NZ_QNFZ01000381.1 GCF_003313395.1 Nonomuraea lactucae
CCAGGGCCGAGGCAGGAGTGCCGGCCCCGCCCGCCTGTTCGGCCGCGACCAGGGCCGCGTCCACCGCGCCGCACGCCAGGTGCGCCTCCGCGGTCACGAGCCGTACCCTGCGTTCGAGCCACGGCACCCGTTCCGCGGGGCCGGAGGCCGTACCGAGCAGGCCCAGCGCGTCTCCCGGCCGGTCCCGCGCGATCTCCAGGCGGGCGGCGACCAACCGGCGCACCGCGGAGAGCAGCGGATCGGGGCATTCCCGCAGGGCCCGCGCGGCCCTGTCGAGCTCGGCGCGGGCCGCCTGGAGCTCGTAACGCTGGAGGCGCACCCACGCGGCGGCGAGATGCGCGACCGCGACCCGCCTGCCGGGCGGGTTCAGCGACACCTCGGGCAACCGCGCGGCACGGGTGACCAGGTCGGCGGCGTGCCCGAACCGGCCGAGCAGGGCTTCGATCAGCGCCAGGTAGCCGAGGCACGAGCGCCGCTGGAAGTCGCCGCCCGCCTGCGTGGCGGCGACCAGGGCGGTGTCGAAGAAGCGCGCGGCCTCCGCCGGCTGCCCCGCCCGCATGGCGGTGGTGGCGCGCGCCGACAGCACCAGCGCGCGCAGCTCGGGACAGTCGTCCGGCAGCCGGTCAGGGAACCTGAGCAGGAGCCCCGCCGGCCCCTCGAACCCCGCCGCCTCCGACGAGCGGTGCCGGGCCAAACGGATGAGACCGGCGCACAGTCGCCCCGCGTACGCCTCCGTACCGGAAGCGTGCTCCAGCAGCCTCTCCGCGTGCTGGAGCGCCGCCGCGCTCGCGTGCTCGTCGCCCGAGGCCGCCCCCGCCGCCGCGGCGACGAGCGCCGGCTCCGGCC
>NZ_QNFZ01000391.1 GCF_003313395.1 Nonomuraea lactucae
GACTGACCACCGTAAGGCGTCGAAGGTCAAGTGGCGGGGGCTCCGTCCGTCTCCTCGTCCCTACGTAGCCGGCAACGGGGCTTGATGGCCCGACAGCGTGCAACCGGGTTCACGGGGAGACGGGCGGGGCTGCCCATGGTCAGTCACGAGGTGTGATCCTCAACGGCCCGTCGGGCTCGCCCCGCCTGTGTGACAGGTGGTCAGTGGGTTGAGCGGTGGTGGGTCGTCAGGCCGCTGCCCGGGCGGCTGTGGAGGGCGGGGCTGCCAGTGCGGGATCCCAGGCGATACGCCGGGTGACGATCACGTGCAGCTGTCGCAGCAGCGCGGCGGCCAGGGCGGCGCGGGCTTGTCCTGGGGTCAGGGGGTTGTCGGGGCGGGTGGTCAGGTGCCGCAGGCGATCGCGGTAGACCGGGTTGGCGTGCAGGGCGCCCCAGACAGCGCGCCAGGCGGCCAGGCGCAGCCGGGGCCGGCCGCGGCCGGACAGCCGGGTTTGGCCGGTGTAGCTGCCCGAGGTGCGTTCACGGGGAGCCAGCCCGGCATGTTTGACCAGCGCTCGGGGCGTATGGAAGCGGGTAGGATCGCCAGTCTCGGCCAAGATGGCGGCGGCACCCACCGCCGACAGGCCTGGGATGGAGGTGACCAGCTCGGTCAGCTCCAGCTCGGTCAGCACGCCGGTCATGCGGTGCGCGGTGTCGGCCAGCCGGGCACGCACCGCGCGGTAGTCCTCCAGCACCAGGTGGGCGCGTTCGAGAGCGCCCGGGCGGTGGGTGGTCACTCCGGTGGGGTCGGTCAGGACGGCGTAGACGCGCTCGGCTATGGGCGTGTAGATCCGGCTGGTGCCGCCCC
>NZ_QNFZ01000383.1 GCF_003313395.1 Nonomuraea lactucae
CCCGCGCCTGCGCCGCCTCCACGGCCCCCCGGGCCTCCTGCTCGGCCGCGGCGGCCTCGTCGAGGGCCCGGGCCGTCTGCTCGGCCGTGGCCTCGGCCTCGTCGAGGTCGGCGATGGCGTCGTCGAGCGCGGCCCGTACCTGGAGGACGGAGGTGCCGCCCTCGGACCCGCCGCTGGCGAGGTGCGGGCCGACGAGGTCGCCGGCCCTGGTCACGGCCCGGAGCCCGGGGTGGGTCTCGGCCACGCGCCGCGCCGCCCCGAGATCGTCCACCACGACGACCCCGTCCAGCACGTGATCCACGGCCTGCCGGAGCCCGCCGGGCACGGCCACCAGCTCGACCGCCCACCGCCCGCCCTCGGGAGCCGCCGCCCCGTCCGGGGGCAGGCCGACGAGGAGAGCGGCATCCGGGCCCCCTCCGGCCCCGCCCGGGAGACGGGTGACAGAAGACTCCCCTCCAGGCAAGCTCCCTGGCCCCTCCGCGTCCGACGACGTCCCTCGTGTCCGACGGTCCTCCGCGTCCGAGGCTCGTGGCGGGCCGTCATCCTGGGCGCCGGCCACCAGGAGCGTCGCCTGGCCCGCCTCCTTGACGCGCAGCAGTTCCAGGGCCTCGACGGCGGTGCCGATCGACGTGACGGCGATCGACTCGGCCACAGGTCCCAGCACGGCCGCGATCGCGAGTTCCGCGCCGGGCGTCACCTGGAGGGAGGCGGCGAGCGGGCCCAGCACCCCGGCGAGGTCGGTCTCCAGCAGCCTGGCCCCGCCGTCGCCGCCCCGGGCCAGGCCGAGCTCCAGCGCCTCCCGGCGGGCTCCGAGAGCGGCCACGGCCCGCTGGGCCTCCTGGTCGGCG
>NZ_QNFZ01000394.1 GCF_003313395.1 Nonomuraea lactucae
TATGGGCGTGTAGATCCGGCTGGTGCCGCCCCAGCGGGGCAGTTCGCGGCGCACCGCGGCGACGAACCTGTCGCGGCTCAGACGGCGCAACCGCGCCGGGTCACCGTTGCAGCGCTGCAGCACCACGGCCAGGCAGGCCCGCCAAGTCGCGGACTTGAACGGCTGGGCCGCAGCCTGCAAGACCGCCGGCCACACGCATTCCAGCAGGTCGGCCAGTTGCTGCACACACGCGGTGGCCTCGGTGACCAGCCGGGCACGCCGGGCGCCCAGATGCCGCAGCCTGGCCCACACTTCATCGGTGCGCTCGGGCTGGTAGCACCGCAGTTCGGCGGCCAGCCGGGCGATCAGCACCGCGTCCTTGTCGTCGGTTTTGTCGCGGGTGTAATCCTCGCTCTCGCGGGCTCGCCCGACCAGCAGCGGCTGCACACACACCAGGGGCGTATCCCGCTCGTTGGCGAGCTGGTCCAGCACCCGCCAGCGGTGCCCGGTCGGCTCGCACGCTACCGTGACACCGGCGAACCCGGCCGTTCGCGCCCGCTCGGCCGCCCACTCCAGCATCGGGCCCAGCTCCCAGGCCCGGCACCGGACCCGACGCCGGGCCAGGACCCGCGAATCGTGATCACAGACCACCACCGCTTGCAGCCCGTCGGCCAGGTCGATGCCCACGATCGCGTGGTCGCGGGGCAGCACTGCCCGCAGCCGCGCCAGCCGCTCGTTCCGGTTCTTGTCACCACGGGTCAGGCCGGTACCGTCAGACATGGACGTCCTCCTCGATGCGTCTTTGGGACACCAAGCCCGTCAACCGCATCAGGAGGACGTCTCGGTGTTCAAGACCTTCGAAGACTTACTAC
>NZ_QNFZ01000385.1 GCF_003313395.1 Nonomuraea lactucae
CTGCGCGACCTCGGCACGGCGGAGGCGACGGCCCTGCTGGACGCGCGGGGAGTGGCCGCCGGACTGCGCGAGCCGCTGCTGGCCTTCGCCGGTGGGCATCCGCTCGCGCTGAGCCTTGGCGCGGCGGTCGCGGACCGGGACCCCGCGGCCGGCTCCCGCTGGGTGCCGAGCGCCGACGTGGTGGGGACCCTGCTGGACCAACTGGTGGGAGAGGTGCCGTCGCCGGCGCACCGCCACGCGCTGGAGGTGTGCGCGCACGCCCACACCACCACCGAGGACCTGTTGCGCGCGGCGCTGCCCGACGACGCGACCGTGCTCTTCGCCTGGCTGCGGCGGCTGCCGTTCGTCGAGTCCGGCGAGTCGGGGCTGTTCCCGCACGACGTGGTCCGTCAGGCCCTGGTCGCGGACCTTCGCTGGCGCGATCCCACCGGGTTCGCGTCCATGATCAACCGCGTCCACGTCCATCACGTCGAGCAGGTCCGCGCCGCCGACCGCTCCGGCGTGCTCGCCGCCGTCGGCGCGCTGTTCTTCCTGCACCGCCGCAGCGGCCGGACCGCCGACTTCCACAGCTGGCGCGGCGAGGGTGAGGTCCACGAGGACGTCCTGCGCCCTGCGGACAGGGACGCGGCGCACCGCCTCGCGATCCGGGCCGAGGGGGCCGAATCCGCGGCCGGCGCCGCCCACTGGCTCGACCGCCAGCCCCAGTCCTTCCTCCTGTACCGGTGGGCCGAGACCGGCGAACCCGTGGCCATGGTCGCCTGGCTCCGGCTGGCGGAGCCGAGCGCGGAGGACCTGGCCGCCGACCCGTCGGCGGCGCTGGCCTGGCGGCACGCCCGGGCCACCGCGCCCCTGC
>NZ_QNFZ01000386.1 GCF_003313395.1 Nonomuraea lactucae
CGCGCTGCGCTTCGACGGGCCGCCCGAGCGGCTGGTGCGCGGCGCCTGGCGCCCGCTGACCTCCGAGGAGCTGGTACGGCTGGCGGAGCGGGAGCTGTCGGCGGCCGGGGGCAACGAGGAGTTCGCCGGGCAGGTGGCGGCGAGCAGGGAGGCGGTGGCCGCGATCCTCAGGGCGCGGGCCGGGGCGGAGCCGCCCGTGGATCCGTGGCTGGCCTCCGAGCAGGCCCTGGTGTTCGGGCACCCGTTCCATCCCAGCCCCAAGGCCCGGGGCGGCGCCCGCTGGCTGCGGTACGCGCCCGAGGCGCACGCCGAGTTCCCCGTCCGGCTGCTCGGGGTGCGGGAGGACGTGCTGGCCGAGGAGGGGGACGCGTCCGTGCTGGACCTGCTGGGCGAGGCGCCGCCCGGCTACCGGCTGCTGCCCGCGCATCCGTGGCAGCTCGACCTGCTGCGCCCGGCTCTCGGGGAGGAGCTGCTCGACCTCGGGCCGGGGCCGGTCGTCGTGCCGACGTCGTCGGTCCGCACGGTCTACGCGGCGGACGCGGGGGCGTGCCTGAAGTTCAGCCTGGACGTCCGGATCACGAACTGCGTGCGGAAGAACGCGTGGTACGAGCTGGCGGGCGCCGTGGAGCTGACCTCCCGCCTCGCGCCGGTGTTCGAGGAGGTGGCGAGCGGGTTCCCCGGCACGCGGTGGCTTCCCGAGCCGGGCTACCGCTCGGCCGCGCTGGGCACGCGCCTGCTGGAGGGGCTCGGCGTGATCGTCAGGACGAGCCCGTGGACGGTGTGCTCCCCCGGCGTCGTGCCCGTCCTGGCCGGGGCCCTCGCGCTCGACGGGCCCGCGCCGGCCGGCTCGCCGGACCTGGGGGC
>NZ_QNFZ01000384.1 GCF_003313395.1 Nonomuraea lactucae
GGACGGGGGGCGCTGCCTGCTGTTCGCGGGCCCGGCCGCCGAGCCGCTGGTGACGGCGCTGCGCGAGGCGAGCGCCGACGTGGTGCGGGTCGTCCCCGGCGACCGCTACGACCGCTACGACGCCTCCGGCACGGACAGCCCGAACAGCGCAGGCGGTGTGGCCGGTGCGGGCGGCGGTCTGGCTGGGAGGGTGGCGACCGTCGCCATCCGGCCCGGCGAGCGCGACGACTACGACAGGCTCGTCGCCGACACCGGCGTCCCCCGGCGCGTCATCCACGCCTGGCCGCTCGACGGCGCCCCCGCCGTCGGCATCGAGCAGACCCGCACCGCCCAGGACCGGGGCTTCTTCAGCCTCCTGGCCCTCGTCCAGGCCCTGGCCCAGGCCGAACCCGGCACAGGCGTCCACCTCGACGTCCTGACCTCCGGCACCCAATGCGTCACCGGCGCCGACCTCGACCGGCCCGAGCACGCCACCGTCGCCGGCATCGCCAAGGTCGTCCCCCTGGAGGCCCGCTGGCTGTCGGTCCGCCACATCGACCTGCCCTCAGGCCCGTACGACCCGGTCCCCGTCCTGGCCGAGCTGGCCGCAACCCCCGACCAGCCCGCCCCCGGCGAGCCTCCCTCCCCGGTGGCGTTGCGCGCCGGACGCCGCTGGCTGCGCGGCTACGAGCAGGTCAGCCTGCCCGCCCACGACGGCCCGCCCGCCCGGCTGCGCCACCACGGCGTCTACGTGATCACCGGCGGCGTCGGCGGCATCGGCCTGACGCTGGCCGAGGACCTGGCCGACCGGGTAGCGGCCCGGCTCGTCCTGCTCGGCCGCACCGGGCTGCCGCCCCGCGAGGAGTGGGACGCCCTGGACGGCGCCCCGGGCC
>NZ_QNFZ01000387.1 GCF_003313395.1 Nonomuraea lactucae
CCAGCAGCCGGGCCCGCGCCGCCTGGTGCGCGCCGGGTGGGAGGGCGGTCAGGGCGCGCTCGGCCGCGGCCACGACCTGGGCCGCCTGCTCGGGGTCGTCCGAGCGGGTCCAGATCGCCGGGACGTCGTACGCGCCGATCACACGGGAGGTCAGCTCCGGGTCGTCCAGCTCCTCAGCCGCCGCGATGGCCGCCAGGCGCTGCCCGCGGGCCGCTTCCAGGCCGCTCCCACCGGTGACCGCGAGATTTCTCAGCAGGCCGACCGAGGACTCCAGCCGGGCACGGGCACCGGATGCCACAGTGCGGTCGTAGGCGGCGGCCACCTGCGCCCACACCCGCCCCGCCGCCGCGGCGGCGGTGTCCAGGTGCTCGGCTTGGTGGAGGATGTCCGCCTGGAGGCGGCGCAGGCGCGGGCCCGGATCCACGCCCAGCTGCTCGACCAGGAGCGTTCGCGCCTGGCGCAGCACCGCCAGCGCGTCCCCCTGACGGCCGGTGCGGTACAGCGCGAGGGCCAGCAGGCGCCAGGCGTCCTCGCGCCAGGGGTGCTCGGCCACGTGCGCGTCCAGGTCCGGCACCGCCTCGGCGGCACGGCCGAGAGCCAGGCGGGCGTCGGCCAGGCGTTCCACCGCCTGGAGCCGCAGCTCCGTCAGGCGGGAGCGCTCCGCGCGGGCCCAGGTCTCGTCGGCGAACTCGGCGTAGGCCGGCCCGCGCCACGACCCCAGAGCCTCCTCCAACCGCGCGAGCACCTCCGCGGGCGGCAGCGTCGCCGCGACGGACACCGCCTGCTCGAAGCGCCAGGCGTCCACCGCGTCCGGCTCCGCGCGCAGCGCGTACCCGGGACCGACCGTGACCAGCAGCCGGGCCGGAGCGCGGGGCGGGCGCTCGGGCTCCAGC
>NZ_QNFZ01000388.1 GCF_003313395.1 Nonomuraea lactucae
CCTCGAACGCCCCTCCGGCGGCCCGCGCGAGCGCGCGGCCCGGCTCGGCGAGGCCCTGGCGCTGTGGCGCGGTCCCGCCTACGCCGACTTCGCCGACGCCGGCTTCGCCCGCCCGGAGATCACCCGCCTGGAGGAGGCGCGCCTGGCCGCCCTCGAAGAGCAGGCCGAGGTACGGCTGGCGCTCGGCGAGGACGCAGACCTGGCCGGGCTCGGCGGCCTGGTGGCCCTCCACCCGCTGCGCGAGAGGCTGCGGGCCCTGCACATGAAGGCCCTCTACCGGGCGGGCAGGCAGAGCGAGGCGCTGGCCGGCTACGCCGAGCTGCGGGAACGGCTGGCCGAGGAGCTGGGGGTGGACCCCTCGCCGCCGGTCGCCGCGCTCCACGAGGCCATCCTGCGCCAGGACCCCCGCCTGGGCGCCCCGCCCCTGCGTGACGCCCCCGGCGCGGCTGTCCCGGTCGCGATCCCCTCCAACGTGCCCGCGCCCCTCGCCGACGTCACCGACCTCGTCGGCCGGGAGGAGGAGCTGGCCGCCGTCCGGGCCCTGCTCGCCTCGGGCCGCCTGGTGACGCTCACGGGGCCGGGCGGCGTGGGCAAGACGCGCCTCGCCCTGGAGACCGCCCGCGAGCTCCTCAAGGCCCCCCACGGGCCTTCCGGGTTCCCCGACGGACCTTCCGGTTACCCTCACGGGCCTTCCGGGTTCCCCCGCGAGCCTGCGGGGGTCACTCGCGGGCCTGCGGGGATTCCCCTCACGCCTTCGGGGGGCCCCGGCGGGCCTCTGGGGGTGCCGGGCGGGCTTGGCGACGGGGTGTGGCTGGTGGAGCTGGTGGGCGCCGCCGAGGTGGCGGAGGCCGTGGCGGCCGTGCTCGGCGTGCGCGACGACGAGGCCGCGCCGCTGCCGCGC
>NZ_QNFZ01000395.1 GCF_003313395.1 Nonomuraea lactucae
TGAGTGTTTTCCAACCTGAAGCCGCAGGTCGCGGGCATGCCGTGCGGGAGGTCTTGATCGACAAGTAGAAGAGCCCCTGGTAGAAGGGTTGTCGACCAAGATCAACCGTTAGACCAGAGGCTCCGAGTTGCTGTTCTACCGTGGCGCGCTGTCGTTGTCATCTCAGACGCTGTCCTACCTGTCCGGCATCCTTCGCCGGCACCGCAAGACGATCGGCTCGCCGTGGCGGCGGCTCAACCCGGGCCAGCAGGCCCTGCTCATACTCGTCCACCTGCGCAAGGGCGAGACATTGGCTGAACTCGCCGCCGGCTTCGGCGTTGGCATCGCGACAGCCTGGCGCTACATCCGCGAGGCCATCACCCTGCTCGCCCGCCGTTCACCTCGCCTGGAGGCGGTGTTACGCATGGCCAAGCGCGCCCGTTACCCCTACCTGGTGCTGGACGGCACGCTCATCCCGATCGACCGCGTGGCCGCCGATCGGCCGTATTACTCCGGCAAGAACAAGACGCACGGCATGAACATCCAGGTCCTGGCCGCCCCGGACGGCACATCCTTGTGGACCTCCGGCTCCTTGCCCGGCTCGGTGCACGACCTCAAAGCCGCGCGGATCTGGGGCATCCTGCGCCGCTTGCAGGCCGCGGGCCTGGTCGTCCTCGCGGATAAGGGCTACGTCGGCGCCGGTGAGCATGTGCGCGTGCCCTACAAGGGCCGCAACAAGCCCGCTTCACAGAAGGCCGCCAACGCCGCCCACGCCAGGCTGCGCGGACCCGGGGAGCGCGCCAACGCCCAGCTGAAAACCTGGCGTATCCTCCGCAAACTCCGCTGTTGTCCTCTTCTGGCAGGTCAGCTCGTCAAAGCGATCCTCGTCCTTCAACTCCGCGAAGCGGGATGAAAAGTGCTCA
>NZ_QNFZ01000390.1 GCF_003313395.1 Nonomuraea lactucae
CGCACGCTGGTCGCGTACAACGCGGGCGAGGCGGCCGGCTACGACGTGGCCGGCGGGCGGCGGACCGGCGGCGTGCGGGGGCTCGGCGGTGACGTGACGTCGATGGCGCTCGGCCCCGACGGCAGGACCCTCGCTGTGGGCGGGTCCGGCTCCATCCGGCTGTGGGACCTGGAGCGCGGGCGGCGGATCGGCGGGCGGTTCGGCACGGGCGCGAAGCACCTGGCCTTCAACGCGGACGGCGACGCGCTCGTGGCGAGGACCCCGGCGGGGGTCTGGCAGGTGTGGCGCCTCAGCGGCGGCACACCGGCGCGGCCCACGACCGTGACCGGCGACGCGATCAACACCGGCGACGCCGTCACGGCCGATGCCGCCCTCACCGACGTGAAGGTGGGGGCCGACGGCCTCACCAGGGTCGAGCTGTACCAGGATCTGAGCTACCGGCTCACGGACCGGCGGGGGGTCGTTTCCGTACCGGGCGGGCCGGACCCCGCGAAGGGCAGAGCGGCCGCCTTCAGCCCGGACGGCGCCATGCTCGCGGTGGGCGACGGCCCCGACGTCAGGCTCTGGGACGTCACCAGGAGGCGCTGGTCGCAGGCGCGGCTGCGGGGCGCCGGCGCCCTGATGATCGGCTTCAACCGGGACGGTCGCCACCTCGCCACCTACGACGGGACGGCCGTCAGCGTGTGGTCCGTCGACGGCGTCCGCGTCCTCACCCATCCCCTCCAGGCGGTGAGCGCCGAGCCGCGCTTCGGGCGCGACGACGCCACCCTGGCCTGCCTGCTGTCCGACGGGACGGTGGTGACCCTGGACCTGGCCGGGCTGACCCGGCCGCGCTCGCCGGCCTCCCGTGCGGCGGCCGGGGCGTTCAGCCGGCACGCCGGGTACGCCGCGCTGCGGGGCGCC
>NZ_QNFZ01000389.1 GCF_003313395.1 Nonomuraea lactucae
CTGGCCGCCTCCGCGTGGTCGCCTCCGAGCGACACCGCCCCGGCCAGCCCCTCAAGGGAGAGCGCGATGCCTCGCGGGTCGCCCGTGGCGCGGGCCGCCTCGTGGCCCGCCCGCTGCCTGGCCAGCGCCGTCTCCGCGTCGCCGCGCTGTTCGGCGGCGAATCCCAGCTCGGCCAGGACGAACGCGATGCCGGGCGTCCCGCGCACCTCGCGCAGCCAGCCGAGCCAGGGCGTCAGGTATCTCTCCGCCGTCTCGTACCGGCCCTGCCGCCTGGCGCTCAGGGCCAGGCCGAGCACGGCGTGCTCCTCCGCGGCCTTGTAGGACTGCTCGACGGCCAGCCGCCTGGCCCGCTCGTGGTAGTCGTCGGCGCGGGCGTAGTCGCCCTCCAGGAGCGCGATGCGGCCCACGGAGGACAGTTTGAAGGCCACCTCGAAGCCGAGCTGCTCCGCCAGGCTCAGCCCCTCCTCGCGCAGCCGCGCCGCCTCGGCGTAGTCGCCGCGCATCTCGGCCAGCCGGTCGAGGGAGTCCATGGCGTCCATCCGGCCCCACCCGTCGCCCAGCTCGGTGAACAGCGCGAGGCTCCGCTCGGCGTCGCGCCGCATCGCGGCCAGGTCGCCGCGGACCAGGGCCAGTCTGGAGCGCAGGGCGAGCGCCGCGGCCGTGCCCCACCGGTCGCCGAGCTCCTCGAACGCGCCCAGCGCCCGGTCCGCGGCCGCCTGGTGCGCCTCGTGGTCCCCGTACGCCCACCGCACGTGGCTCAGGAACCAGTCGGCCAGCGCTCGGCCCGGCTCGTCCAGGTCGGCATGGCGGGCGGGAAGCGGCGTCTCCCCTGTCAACGCGGTGATCCCGGCCAGCCAGACCGAAGCCCGGGCCGCCTCGGCGCGCGCCCCGCCCGCGGCCAGCGTCGTGGCC
>NZ_QNFZ01000398.1 GCF_003313395.1 Nonomuraea lactucae
CGGTCAGCGGGTGTCGCGGGCGGCGCGGCGGATGAGGTCGGTGACGGCCTCGGGCTGGGAGACCGAGATGGCGTGTGAGGCGTCGTCGATGGTGAGGGTGCGGGCCTTGGCGCGGTCGGCCATCCACTGCTGGGCCTTGGGCGGGATGTTGTAGTCCTTGCCGGCGATCAGGGCGTAGGAGCGGATGTCCTTCCAGGCGGCCTTGGTGGCTTTCTGCTCCAGGGCCTGGGTGGAGACCGGCCGCTGGGTGGCGGCCATGACGGCGGCGGTGCCGGCGGGGACGTCGGCGGCGAACTGCTTGCGGAACCTGTCCTGCTTGATGGTCAGCTCGGTGCCGGTGCCGCCGCCGGGCAGCGGGTAGGAGGCGGTGCTGAGGGTTTCGCCGAGGGTGCTGCCGGGGAACTTGCCGGCCAGTTCGCCGGCGCTCTCGCCGGTGTCGGGGATGAACGCGGCGATGTAGACCAGTGCCTTGACGTCGCTGTCGCCGGCGGCGGCCTGGGTGATGACCGATCCGCCGTAGGAGTGGCCGGCCAGGATGACCGGTCCGTCGACGGTGTCCAGGACGCTGCGCAGGTAGGCGGCGTCGCTGTCGAGGCCGCGCAGGGGGTTGGCGGTGGCGATGACGCGGTAGCCGTCGCGGTGCAGCCGGCGGATGACGTCCGACCAGCTGGAGGCGTCGGCGAACGCGCCGTGCACCAGCACGACGGTCGGCTTGGCCGTCTCGGCGTTCCGCGTGGTGGCGGCGCTGCCGCTGGCCGCGGTGGCGGCCAGCAGGGATCCGGCCACGACCGGAGCCAGCGCCACGGTGGCGAGGGCACGGACGGCCGAACGGGTGCGAGATGAACGGGACATGCTGGTTCTCCTTGTTGCGGTGGGTGATGTCTTCGGGCGGGGTTCAGCCCTGGTGCAGCGCG
>NZ_QNFZ01000392.1 GCF_003313395.1 Nonomuraea lactucae
GACTACCGCACCCACCGCGACCGCCTGGCCGCGGCGGCCGACGTCACGGTGCTCGGCGCTGGGCAGTCCGGCGCCGAGGTGGTGCTCGACCTGCTGCGCCGCCAGGACGGCCAGGGCGGCGGCGGGCCGTACGTGCGCTGGCTGGCCCGCACCCCCGCCTTCGCGCCCATGGAGTACTCGAAGATCGGCCTCGAGCACTTCACCCCCGACTACATCGACTACTTCCGCGGCCTGCCCGAGGACCGGCGCGAGCGGCTCGTCCGCGAGCAGTGGCAGCTCTACAAGGGCGTCAGCGCCGACACGCTCGGCGACATCCACGACGAGCTGTACGAGCGGACCATCGGCGGCGCCCGGCCCCGCGCCGCGCTGCACCCGGGCGTGGAGGTCGTCTCGGCCGCCGCCGACGGCGACGGGTACGCGCTGACCTGCCGGCACGACCAGCAGGAGGCGTTCTTCCAGGTACGCACCTCCGCCGTGGTGATGGCCACCGGCTACGCCGCCACCCGGCCGCCCTTCCTGGAGCCGCTGGCAGACCTGATCGACTGGGACGGCAGGGGCCGCTACCAGGTGGACGGCTCCTACCGGGTGGCGCTGGACCCGCGGGTGTCCGGGTCGCTGTTCGTGCAGAACGCCGAGTTGCACACGCACGGCGTGGGCGCGCCCGACCTGACGCTCGGGGCGTGGCGGGCCGCGACGATCCTCAACGCCGCCGCCGGGCGCACCGTGGTGAAGGTCCCCGAGCGGGCGGCGTGGACGACGTTCGGCGCGCCCCAGGTGCCCGGCCCCGCGCGGGCCGTCACCGCCGACACTCCGGAGGGCTCGCTCCGGTGACCGCGGAGGCGACCGGGAGTGGGGTGACCCGGGAGGCGCCCGCCAGGGCCGCCGGGACCGCCACGGCCGGATCCGCCCGCGGCCC
>NZ_QNFZ01000393.1 GCF_003313395.1 Nonomuraea lactucae
CGGGCGCGCGCCACGGCGCCGCCGTCGGCCAGGCCGCGATGGCCGGTCACGCCAGAGTGGCCCTTACCCCTGAACGAACGCCGTGATCCGGCGACGACCACCCACATCTTCCCCGCCGAGCTCCTCGCGCCGCCGTCGCCGACGACCAGGCCGTCCCACGACGCGACCACCGAGCCGATGCCCAAGGTGCGCGACCCGCTGGCACCGACCGACACGGCGGGCCGCTGGGAGGCGTTCTCCCCCCGCTCCTCGCGGCCGTCCCCTCGTTCCTCCCGGCCGTCCCCTCGCTTCCCGCAGCCGTCCACCCGCCCCTCGCAGCCGTTCTCCACCGGCTCGTGGGAGCCGTTCCCCGGGGTCGCGGCCCAGAGCGGTGCCCGCGAAAGGCAGTTCTACCTGCCACGTCCGGCCCCGGGCGACGTGCTGGACGACGAGCAGGAGACGCAGGAACTGCCCGCGGTGATCGACTTCCCGCCCCACAGGCCGCCTGCCCGCGCCACGCAGAGCCCGGCCGCGCCCGCGTCCGGCAGCCTGTTCACCCCTCGGGAACGGGGTGCGCGCGCGGCCGAGCCGGTGTACCGGATGCCGCCCTCTCCCGCCCCCCGCAACCCGGACCCACGCGCCTCCGAGTCGCACACCGCCGGGTCCCACACCGCCTCGCCGCACACCTCCGAGCGCGGTACTCCGGAGCACCGCGCACCCGAGCGCCGCACACCCGAGCGCCGCACGCCCAGGCCGGGCGCCGGATCGGAGAGCCGGAAGCCACGCGCTTCGGAGGGCCGCAAGCCGGGCCGTACGGAGGGCCGGAGGCCGGGCCTTACCGAGGGCCGCAAGCCGGGCGCTTCGGAGGGCCGGAGGACGGGCGCCTTCGAGCCACCCGCCCGCACGCTCGCCACGTTCAGGTCGCCGTCCGGCGGCACC
>NZ_QNFZ01000404.1 GCF_003313395.1 Nonomuraea lactucae
TGAGCCCTTTTCATCCCTTGGCGGTGGCCTGCTGGTCACAGCATGATCGCGAGGTCGACGTTTGCCTGCCGACATCAAGAAACCCCTGGTAGACGGGTTGATCACCACAATCACGTCCGTCACAACCAGGGGCTTCGGATGCTGTTCTATCGCGCTGCCGTCAATTTGTCGCGTTCAACGCTGGCCTACGTGGCCGGGCTGATCCGCCGGCACCGCAAGGCGATCGGGTCGGCTTGGCGGCTGCTCAACGCGGGACAGCAGGCGTTGCTGGTGCTGGTCTACCTTCGCAAGGGCGAGACGTTCGACGAGCTCGGAGCCGGTTTCGGGGTGTCGACGGCGACGGCATGGCGGTATGTGGAGGAAACGGTGATGCTGCTGTCAGCTCGCTCGCCCAAGCTCCGGCAGGCGCTGCGTAAGGCCGGCAAGGAAGGTCTGCACTTCCTGGTGCTCGATGGGACGCTGATTCGCACTGACCGGGTCGAGGCCGATCGGCCGTACTTCTCCGGCAAGCATCGCGTTCACGGGATGAACGTCCAGGTCATCGCCTCACCGGACGGGGAGATCCTGTGGACCTCGGGCGCATTGCCGGGCAAGACACACGACCTGAGCGCCGCACGGGTCTGGGGCATCCTGCGGGAACTGGAACGGGCAGAGATCCTCGTCTTGGCGGATAAGGGCTACCAGGGGGCCGAAGGGCCGGTCATCACCCCGTACAAGGGCAGGAACAAGCCAGAGTCGCAGAAGCGGGCCAATCGGTCACATGCACACCTTCGCGGCCCAGGCGAACGCGCGAACGCCCAGCTCAAGAGCTGGCGCATCCTCAGCAAGCTCCGGTGCAGCCCAAGCAAGGCCGGACACCTGTGCAAGGCCATCGCCCTCCTACAGAATCACCAGCTCGCGCGAGGATGAAAATGCCTC
>NZ_QNFZ01000396.1 GCF_003313395.1 Nonomuraea lactucae
CGCGAACCCGGCCACGGTGAGCGTCAGCAGCCCGCCGCCGGCCAGGGCCGCCGCGGTGAGCGCCACCGTCCGGCCCCCTTCCCCGTACGGCAGCGCGGGCGGCTCCTCCAACCGGCCAAACACCTTCAGCAGCGGCCACATGACCAGGCACAGCGCCCCGAACCAGACCGGCCACCCGGCGAACCAGGCCAGGCTCAGCGGGCGCGGCGTGCCGATGCCCAGCCCCACCACGGCCACCCCGGTGACCGCGAACAGCGCCGGCATGTGCCACAGGTACACCGTCATGACCCGCGGCCCCGCCCAGGCCAGCGCCCCGCCCAGCGGCAGCCGCAGGATCCACGGCCGCAGCAGCGCCATCAGCCCGACCTGCCCGAACGCCACCGCCAGCACGGCCAGCGTGGGCGGTGCCATGTTCGACGTCTCGGCCCCAGGCAGGCCGATCATGCTGCCCGGGTACGGCCCCGCCCACACCAGCAGCGCGGCGGCACCGAACCCGCCCGCCGCCATCCGCCCCGGCCGGGCCAGCCGCCCCTCGGCGTACAGGAAGCCGAGCTGGTGCACCGCCAGCCAGACGAACACGACGTTGAGGTAGCCGAGCGCGTCGAAACCCGTCGAGAAGCGCGCCACGTCCGTCAGCACCGCCCCGGCGACCAGGGCCGCGGGGACCCGCGCGCCGTACCTGTCGTGCAGGCCCAGCAGGAACGGCGTGGCGACGACGGCGACGAGGTAGGCGGCGAGGAACCACAGGAGCTGACCGGTCAGCCGCGCACCCACCTCCAGCGGCTGCTCGGGCACCCCGAGCGCGGCCAGCGCGTGCGGGAGCGGGATCCAGACCGCTGCCAGCGGCAGCACCGGCCACGCCAGGCGGCGCAGCCGGGCGAACAGCCACCGCGGCGCGTCGTGCCGCGCCCGGCGCAGGCCGATC
>NZ_QNFZ01000405.1 GCF_003313395.1 Nonomuraea lactucae
CGACCCCGCCTCGCCGGTGCGTCCGTATGCGGTGACGGGTGGGCGGACGGCGCCGCGGTTGAGGTTGGCGATGGAGGCGTTGGTGTCGTCGGCGACGGCTGAGCCTCGGGAGTTCTCGCATATCACGCCGGAGTATCAGGCGATTTCGCAGTTGTGTCGGCAGGTTCGGTCGGTGGCCGAGGTGTCGGCGTTGTTGCGGATTCCGTTGGGTGTGGTGCGGGTGTTGATCGCTGATATGGCGGCTGAGGGGTTGGTGCGGGTGCATCAGCCGCAGTTGGATGCGGGCCGGCCGGATGTCAACCTGCTGGAAAGGGTGCTCAGTGGACTTCGCAGGCTCTAGTGCTGGGGTGTCGTCTTCTCCTGGTCTGACTTCGACGAAGATCGTGGTCGCTGGGGGTTTCGGGGTGGGCAAGACGACGTTCGTGGGTGCGGTGTCGGAGATCATGCCGTTGACGACTGAGGCGGTGATGACGGATGCGTCGGCGGGGATCGATGATCTGGGGATGACGCCGTTGAAGTCGACGACGACGGTGGCGATGGATTTCGGGCGGGTGTCGCTGGATCGGGATTTGATCTTGTATTTGTTCGGGACGCCGGGTCAGCACAGGTTCTGGTTCATGTGGGATGACTTGGTGCGGGGGGCGATCGGTGCGGTGGTGTTGGTGGATACGCGCCGGTTGGCGGATAGTTTCCCGGCGATCGATTATTTCGAGGAGGCGCAGTTGCCGTTCATCGTGGGGGTGAACGGGTGGGATGGTCAGTATCCGCATAGTGATGCGGAGGTGCGGGATGCGTTGACGTTGGCGGCGCATATTCCGTTGCTGCGGTTGGACGCGCGGTCGAAGGATTCGGTGAAGAGCGCGTTGATCAATCTGGTCGAGCACGCGCTGAACGTCCGGATGGCCGTGCCAGGCTGGAACGGCTAGCG
>NZ_QNFZ01000397.1 GCF_003313395.1 Nonomuraea lactucae
CTCGACCTCTCCCGGCCGGGCCGCGGCCGGCTCGCCCCGCTCGTCCCGGCCCCGCGACCGGATGGGCGGGGCCGCCCGGCCACCCGCCCGGATCAGGGAGTTCTTCGACGGCTTCACGCTGGTGGAGCCGGGCATGGTGCACGCCGCCGACTGGCGTCCCGACCGGCCCCGGCTGGCCGGCGAGCCGACGACCGCCTCCTACCTCATGGCCGGGGTCGGCTGGAAGGGGCCGGGAGACTGACCCCGTTCCCCCGGCCCCGTTCCCCGGGCCCGGCGGGCGACCTGCGCCCGGCGAGGTGTAACGCCGCGTGAGCTGTCAATAACCACAGGTAGTGGGATGGCTCGCGGTCCGGGGGAGGCACGCCATGCGTCGACGGCAGTTCTTCGCGCTGGGGCTCGGCGTGACCGCGTGCGCCACCGGATGCGGCACCTGGCCGGGCTCGGCCGGAGCGGTGCGGTTGCCGTTCTCCGTCACGCCCGGCGGCGATCGGTGGGCGGGCGTCGCGCAGGCGCTCACGAGGGCCGCCTGGCAGGCCGGGTTCATGCTGTCCGGACAGCGACAGGCCACCCCGATCACCATCACCGGGCTGCCCGCGCTGGCCGCCGCCGAGATCGACGCCGGCCCCAGCCCCTTCGCCGGCACGACCCCGCTGGCCAGGCTCACCGGAGAGGTCGAGGTCGTGGTCGTGCCCGCGAGCTCCCCCTTCAGGCATTTCGACGACTTCGGCGCCCACCTGCTCGCCCACCCCGAGCGGACGCTGCTCGCCGGCGGGCCGGACGGCGAGCCGGACCACCTGCTGTTCGGGCTGATCGCGCGGGGGCTGGGCGCCGACACCCGGCGGGTCGACTACACCGGCTACCCCAGCGCCGCCGAGGTCGCCGGCGCGCTGCTCGGCGGCAGTGCCATGGCCGCCGCCGGCACCCTGCGCCAG
>NZ_QNFZ01000400.1 GCF_003313395.1 Nonomuraea lactucae
ACCTCGTCGTGAGCATCAGCTTCGACGGCCCGGCGGGCCACCACGACGAGCCGGGCGGCCGCGACGGTGGCGCGGCAGGGCCGCGCGCCGTCCGGCCGCCGGCCTGTTAGACCAAACGTTCACCAGAACCGATACGCCCTCCCACGTACGGCCGCTGGCGCCAAGTACGATCAGCGGATGACCGAAATGACCGAAACCGTGCCCGGTTGGCTCGATCCGGAGGAGCTCGAGTCGCTGCGCGGCCGGATGCCGATCCTGTACGTCGACGCCGTGCCGGTGCGGGTCGACGACACGGGCACCGTGACCCGGGTCGGCCTGCTGCTGCGCATCGCGCCGGACGGGACCGTGAGCCGGGCTCTGGTCTCCGGGAGGGTGCTCTACCACGAACGGGTCCGCGACGCCCTGCTGCGCCACCTGGAGAAGGACCTCGGGCCCGTCGCGCTGCCGAGCCTGCCGGCCTCGCCCACGCCGTTCACCGTGGCCGAGTACTTCCCGACGCCCGGCGTCACGCCGTACCACGATCCGCGCCAGCACGCGGTGTCGCTCGCCTACATCGTCCCGGTGCGCGGCGACTGCCGTCCCCGGCAGGACGCGCTCGACCTGGTGTGGTTCACGCCCGAGGAGGCTGCCTCGCCGCTGGTCCAGCAGGAGATGACGGGGGGACACGGGGTCCTGCTCAAGCAGGCCCTCGCGCACGTGGGACGACTCACGTAGGCGGCGCACCGCGCATGTGGCCGCGCTACCCGCTGTGAACCCCGGGTATGGATCTCGGGGAGGGATGCTCACGGCGGCACCCGCACGGACCCGAGGCCAGCCACGAAAGGACTCGCGCATGACGAACCGGCGTCGCTCCCCGATCGCTCCGCCCGGCGAGGTCGACGTCGCGACGGCCCGGCGGAGTCCCGCCGCCCCGCCGACCGGGCCGCCCGCCGTGCCCGCCC
>NZ_QNFZ01000399.1 GCF_003313395.1 Nonomuraea lactucae
CCTGCGCCTCCCGCCTGGCCGCCGAGGGCGCCTGCGTCGGCGTCCTGGACGTCCGTACGGCCGGCGCCAGGGCCACGGCCGCCGCCATCCGCGGCAGGGGCGGCACGGCCACCGCTCTGACCTGCGACGTGTCGGACGAGAAGCAGGTCGCCGCCGCGCTGGCCGAGCTGCTGACCTGCTTCGGCCGCCTGGACGTCGTCCACGGCAACGCCGCGGCGCTCGGCCGCGAGGTGTACGGCCGCGACGGGCGCCTGGAGACGCTGGACGCCGAGGTGTGGGACCGCACCATGGCGGTGAACCTGCGCGGCGCGTTCCTCGTGATCAAACATGCCGCCCCGCGGATGGCCGACGGCGGCGCGATCGTCCTCACCTCGTCGGTGTCCGGCCTGACCGGGGACGTGGACCACCCCGCCTACGGCACCTCGAAGGCCGCGCTGAACGGCCTGGTCCGCTACGTCGCCACCGCGTACGGCCCGCGCGGCATCCGCTGCAACGCCGTCGCCCCCGCCCTGGTGCTGACCGACGCCGCCCGCCTCGCCCTCGGGCCCGGACGGCTCGCGGACAAGGCGGCCGAGCGGCTGCTGCCCTGGGCGTGCACGCCCGGCGACGTGGCGGACCTGGTCGCGTTCCTGGCCTCCGACGAGGCGCGCTGCGTCACCGGCCAGACCGTCGCGATCGACTGCGGCACCCTCGCCCACCGCCCCGAACACGCCCTCCGCCAGTGGCGCCAGGCGTCCGACTGAAGGGCGGCACTTGCCCCATCCGTCCGTCGAGTAGGAAGCTGTCGCACGAGATCGGCGGACATCGGCGGACAGAGGGGGACAAATGGAACCGGTGGCGGTGGGCCTGGTAGGAGCGGGGCCGTGGGCGGAGATGGCGCACGCGCCGATGCTGGCCGCCGGCCCGCACACCCGGCTGGCCGGGGTCTGGGCCCGCCGCCCGGAGGCCGCCGCCCGGC
>NZ_QNFZ01000401.1 GCF_003313395.1 Nonomuraea lactucae
CGGCGGAGCGCACCGGCCCCGTCCCTCCGACCCACCGGGCGGCCCAGCCCCCGCCCGGCCCCGGCCCCCTTCCCGGACCGGCACCGTCCCAGGCCCTGCCACCGAACCCGCCACCGAACGCGCCACAGAGCCCACCGCAGGGCGCGCCGCACGGCCCGCCACAGCTTCCGGCGCAGAGCCCGCCGCACCACCAGACGGGCCAGGGGCCCCTCCCCAGTCCCGCCGGGCACCATACGGGGCAGGGTCCGCTGCCTCCGTCCGGCATGTACGCGCGGCCCAGGCCGGGCAGGAACGTGTTCGCGGGCTGCCTGACGGCCGCGGTGATCGGGACCGTGCTGCTCGTGCTGCTGCTGGCCCTGATGGCCTGGGTGTCGCGGGTGCCGCCCGCGGTGGGCGCGGAGAGCCCCGTGAACGACGGCAGGCTGAGGTTCGCGGTGACCGGCTCGGCGTGTCCCAAGGCGGCGAATTCCGCGGCGCACCGCACCTGCCGGGTGGCGGTGCGGGTCGAGAACGTGGGCGGCGAGGCCAGGGTGCTCTACCCGGGCCAGCAGAAGCTGTTCGACGAGGACGACACCCTGCACCCCGGCACCAGGCTGCTCGACAAGGAAGGCACGGAGATCACGCCGATCCGAATCGGACCGGGTGACTCCTTCTCGGGGACGCTGGTCTTCGAGCTGCCGAAGAGCGTCCGGCCCGCCGGGGTGGAGCTGCACGACTCCGGCCTGAGCAAGGGCGTGCGGGTCACCTTCGGCTGACAGGCGCACTGGGCTGGTCCTGTGAGCACGCCGGGCCGCGATCGGATGATCGTTCTGGACATTCTTTGGCCTGTGATGTGAGTAGTCGGCAATCGTAAGTTGCGATGATGAGATTCCGACACACACTGAGCACTTTTCATCCCGCTTCGCGGAGTTGAAGGACGAGGATCGCTTTGACGAGCTGACCTGCCAGAAGAGGACAA
>NZ_QNFZ01000402.1 GCF_003313395.1 Nonomuraea lactucae
CGCCGCGTGCTCGGGCTCCGGGTCGACGGCGCCCACGCGGGCCGCCGCCGTGTCGGCCTCCCCCACGCCGACGCCGGCGCCCCCTCCGGTCACGCCCGCTCAGGCGGCCGAGGTGTTCGCCGAGTTCATCGCCACCGACGACTTGCTGCGCGCGGGTGGCGACCTGCGGCTGTCGCTGGAGCTCACCCGCGACGCCGAGGCCCTGCTGACCACGGCCGCCTTCGAGTCCACCGGCAACCGCCCGCCTCGCTTCCGGTGGGGGCGCCCCACGCTGTACGTGCCGCGCTTCCCGCCCGGGGAGCGGGCGCCGTGGTTCAGCGCGCTGGTCACCCGCGACGGCCACCTGACGATGCTGACCTTCGCCAAGGCCGCCGACTGGCGGCTCAGCGCGGCCACGACGCTCCTCGCCGGGGAGAAGGCCCCGCAGGTGGCGCTCGACACCGACGGCTACGCCACGGCGCTGGGGCCCCAGGACAAGAGCGTCACGATCAGTCCTCACTACATGGGGCCGCTGCACGCCACGGTGGCGGAGGCGGGGGCCAACGGCGTCGCGGCGGGCCTGATCGCACCGGGCCCCTACACGACGGACATCGCCGAGGAGATCGCCCAGGAGCGCGGCCAGGCCAAGCTGGCCGGGTTCAGCTATGACTCGATCTTCAGCGGCAACGACAATCCGGTCTACGCGCTGCGCACGCGTGACGGCGGGGCGCTGATCCAGTATTCGCTGTCGCGCACCACCACGACGACCAGCAGGACGGCCGAGAAGGACTTCATCCCGGTGCCCGAGTCCGCCCGGTGGGCGATCGAGGAGTCGGTGCTCCGCCGTTCGCTCAAGCTCTTCGAGACCCACCAGTACGCCGCCGCGGTGCCTCCCGCCGCGGCCCCGGCGGCCGCTCGCGTGATCGCCCACAGCGGCGCCCTGACCCGCGCCACCGGCGAGTGACGCGGGCGGCCAGGTGACCG
>NZ_QNFZ01000403.1 GCF_003313395.1 Nonomuraea lactucae
CCCCCGGGCGAGGCCGCCCGGGGGTCGCCCGGCGAGGGTCACGCGGCCGGTACGGTCTGCGGCTCCCACGAGAAGACGCCCGGCGAGGCGGGGTCGACGGTCACCCGCAGCCAGCGGGTCGCGGTGTCGCCGAACGTCTCCAGGCGGGTGAGGTTGGGCACCCCGGCGTAGCCGGGCTCCTGCTCGTACAGGTGCTCGTCGCCGTGCACGAGCAGCACCGGCTTGCCGTACGCGCGGGCGCGCTCGGCCAGGCGGGCGCGGATCCGGGTGAACCCGGGGGTCTCCGTGGGCTCGGCCTGCATCATGATCAGAACGCCCGGCGCCCGGGTGCGGGAGGCGGTCGCGAAGGCCGTGTCGATCCAGTCGAGCGCGGCGGCGGTGCGGGCCTCGACCTCGGCCGTCCGCTCCGCCGGCCGGTCTCCGCCGGGCAGGCCGCTCCACGGGGCCAGGCCGTTCTCGCTGCCGACCGCGTGCACGGTGGCGAAGACCACCCGGCCGCGGGTGAACAGCACATTCTCCCGGTAGACGCGGTGGCGCGGGGCGCGGGCCTGGGTCCGCACGCCCATCGGGTGCCCGCCGAGGGTCCGCCCGGCGATCGGGTAGAAGACGCGGCGGACCGCTTCGAGCCGTTCGGTGGGCAGGTAGCTCCCGGCGGCGACCCGGTGGCAGTCGGTCCACTCGTTGTCGCCCGGGGTCAGCACGAACGGGTCGTCGAAGGTGGCGAACAGCCCCGCCAGAGTGGCGAAGCGGGCGTCGTCACAGGTGGTGGAGCCGTTCTTGACGTCTCCGGCGTGCAGCACGAACCGTATGCGGGGGTCCGCGTCGATGGCCTGGACCAGGGCGGGGAAGGCGGCCTGCTGGGCGTCGCCGTACGGGGTGTCGCCGATCAGGGCGAAGGTGACGGCGTGACCGGGGGCGGTGCGGCCGGGCTCGGCGCTCGCCGGGGCGGGCGGCGTGGCCGCGGCGCTCGCG
>NZ_QNFZ01000407.1 GCF_003313395.1 Nonomuraea lactucae
ACCGGCGACGGCGCGGCCACGGGCGGCCGCGCGGACGGCGTGCTCACGGGCAGCGCCGCCTCGGCGGGCACGGTGACGGCACCGGCCAGGGTGGTGCTCGACCCGGTCGGCGCGCACCTGGAGCCCGGCGAGATCCTGGTCTGCCCGTCCACCGACCCCGGCTGGACGCCGCTGTTCCTCACGGCGGGCGGCCTGGTGATGGAGATGGGCGGCGCGATGTCGCACGGCGCGGTGGTGGCCCGCGAGTACGGCATCCCCGCCGTGGTCGGCGTGCCCGAGGCCACCCACCGCATCGTCACCGGCCAGCGGATCACGGTGCACGGTGCGACCGGCACCGTGACGGTGGACGAGGACTGAGGCCCGTGGATCAGGCGTGGCGGGCTCAGGCGGCGAGGTCTCCCGGCCCCTCCGTCCGGCTCAGGCGCCTTGGAGCACCACGTCGGCGTAGCGGGCCTTCACGGTGGCCACCACCTCGTCGGGGTCGGCCGCCCACACGTCGGCGTTGAAGATCTCCACCTCGATGTCCCCCGTGTAGCCCGCCGCCAGGACCGCCCGGGTGATCGGCCCGAAGTCGATCACCCCGTCGCCCATCATGCCCCGCCCCAGCAGCACGTCGGCGGGGAGCGGGTGCAGGTAGTCGCAGACCTGGTAGGAGGCGATCCGGCCGCCTGCCCGGGCGAGCTGCGCGAACAGGTCGGGATCCCACCACACGTGGAACGTGTCGACGACCACGCCCACCTGCTCCTTCGGGTACGGCAGGCTCAGGTCCAGCGCCTGGGCGAGGGTGGAGACCACCGCGCGGTCGGCGCAGTAGACCGGGTGCAGCGGCTCCAGGGCCAGCCGCACGCCCCGCTCCCCAGCGTACGGGGCCAGCTCGGCCAGGGCGTCGGCCACCCGCCGGCGAGCGCCCGCCAGGTCCCGCGACACCAGGCCCAGCGGCTCGCCGGGACGCACGCCCGGGAGCCCGCCCACCACCATCACCAG
>NZ_QNFZ01000406.1 GCF_003313395.1 Nonomuraea lactucae
AGGGGTCGCCCGAGGCCGGCACCCGCAGCGGGACCGGCCCGGCCGGGCGGCGCCGGTCGCGCTCCCTGGCCAGCTCGCGCAGCATGCCGGGGGGCGGGGTGGCCACAGTGGTGGGCTCGGGCATGGGGTTGACGAAGGCGCCGTCCTTGAACTGCGGTGAGCGCCGTATTCGTGCCGCGCGCTCCGGGCCTGACGTCAAGGGCCGCACGCCCAGCTCCGCGGGTATGTCGCGCAGCGCCCATCCCGCCGCCGCCAGGGCCGCCCCGCCCATGAGGATCCGTCGTGCCGTCCGCAGTCGTGCCATCGCTCACTCTCCCCAGGAGGTACGTTCATGGTGCTCAACTCCTGGCGATCCGGCTGGTGTTCCCGTTTCGGCGATATATCGCGATAGTGTCAGATTTCCGCCGTCAGCCGGCCGGCGACGGGTGCGGGTGCGGCGGGCGTGGCCGTGACGGGTGCGGCCACGGGTTGGGGCGGCAGGCGCCCAGCGTCTTCGACTGCTGCGCCATGACGGGGGCGAGCCGTCCGGGTCCCGGGCAGGTGCCGTGACCGTGGCCGAGGCCGTGGCCCACCTCGTGGTTCACCAGATAGCGGCGGTAGGCGGCCAGGTCGCCCTCGTACTGGGGGACGCCGAGCGCCCAGCGCCGCGCGTTGATGACGGAGCGGGTGCCGTTCCAGCAGGACAGGTGGCCGCCGGTGTGCAGCGGAAGGCACTGCAGGTCCGTGAGCGCGGGGCTCGACAGGGCGACGCGGAGCCGTACCGGGTCGTGGTCGACGCGCTGGAAGCGCGCCCAGCCGCGCGGGTCGTTCAGGGTGCCGTGCACCTCCGCCGCGAACTCCGCGTGGTCGAACGGCAGGCCGCGCTCCACCTCGACGAGGTAGCGCACCACCGGGCCCGGCCCGGGCCGCGCGGGCGCGCCGCCGCCGACCACCGCGTAGCGGCCGGAGGCGGATCGCGGCACCTTCGACCGGCGAGGCCGGACCACG
>NZ_QNFZ01000408.1 GCF_003313395.1 Nonomuraea lactucae
CCAGCAGGCCGGCCGGGACCAGGGCGAGCAGCGCGGTGAGCCAGGGCGCCACCCAGCGGATCAGGTGGGCCGCGGCGGCGACGGGCACGGCCAGCACGAGCAGCAGCGTCGGGGCGAGCGAGCGCGAGGGGAACAGGAGGGCGATCGCGGGCACCAGCGCGGCCCACGCCGCGATCACCAGGGCGGTCGCCGCGGCGCGCGGGAAGCGCAGGGTGAGCGCCACGAACCCGAGCACGAGGAGGGTGACGAGGAAGGTCTGCCAGAGGTCCCAGCCGAGCGCGGCGGCCAGGCCGACCGTGCCGATGAGCACCGCGACGTACATCACCCGGCGGACCGCCGGAGGAAGGCCGAAATAGCGCAGCCGCACCCTTTCGAACAGATCCCGCGCCGCGGCCCGCCCCGCGGCCTCGGCCCTGCCGGACTCACGCATCACGCCTCCCCGGTCCGCCCCCGGTTATACCGCACCGGGCCGACGATTGGGCGGACCTGACACGCCAGGTGGGCCTTGCTAGTGGCGCTGGTGGCGGCCGGGGAACTCTCCCACCAGGACCTGCTTGGGGGTGACGCGCAGGCTGTCGGCGCCCGCCACGGCGATGCCGCGCACCTCCACCCAGAGCCGCCTGCGCACCGGGTCGGCCGCGAACACCGCCACCCGCGGATCCGCCTCGACGGCCTCCCACGCCTCGTCCTCGACGATCAGTCTGAGGTCACCGGCCGGGCCGACCGAGGCCGCCGCTCCCACCACCCTGGGGCCGAGGGAGTCGCCGAAGGACAGCACGGCGCTCCCGGCGTACGCGAACGCCTGGCGTGCCTGGGGATTCAACGGCACGGACGGGTCGGCCCCGGCGGGCAGGTCGCACATGAGCAGCGAGGCCCGCCAGGGACCGGGCGCGCCCCGCCACCAGGCGCGCGCCGACAGGAGCGCGTACACGATCACCACCGCCCCGAGCGCGCCGAGCCCCGCCCGCCAGGCCCAGGCCGCACCCAGCG
>NZ_QNFZ01000409.1 GCF_003313395.1 Nonomuraea lactucae
GGCCGCACCGCCGCCGCGTTCGCGCTGGCCGCGCAGGTGGAGCCGTCCCGCGAGCGCGCGGCCCGGCTGCTCGGCAAGGCGGCCTCCGTGTACGCCATGGCGCGGACCGAGAACGTCGGCCGGCTGGTCACGTCCCTGCCGCACGCGTTCTACCCGGAGAGCGTCTGGCGCGACGACATGGAACTGGGCGCGGCCGAGATGGCGCTGGCGGCGCAGCGGCTGGGCGACCCGCGGGCCGGTGAGTGGCTGGCGCAGGCGGCGCACTGGGCCGGGCAGTACCTGAAGCACGAGGCGGGCGGCGACACCTTCAACCTGTACGACGTGAGCGCCCTCGCCCACGCCGACCTGGTCAGGGGCCTGCGCCGGGCGCGCGTTGCGGGGCTGCCGGTGTCGGAGCGTGAGCTGGTGGCCGACCTGCGGGCGCAGCTGGAGATCGGCGCGACGCGGGCGGCCAAGGACCCGTTCCGCGCCGGGACGGCCTACGACGCGTTCGACGCGGTGCCGCACGCGTTCGGGCTGGCGGTGACCTCGCGGCTGTACCGGTCGGTGACCGGGGACCGCGCCTACGACACGTTCGGCGCACAGCAGCGCGGGTGGGCGTTCGGGGCGAACCCGTGGGGCGTCTCGTTCGTCGCCGGGGTGGGCGAGCACGCGATCCGCTGCCCGCACTACCAGATGTCCAACATCACGGGCAGGCCACCGACGGGCGCCGTGGTGAACGGGCCCAACAGCGCGTCGCTCTTCGACGACGGGCTGGGCGATCACCTCGACGGCATGAAGCCCTGCCCGGCCGACGGCGTGGACCGGTACGAGCAGTTCACGGGCCGGGGCAGCCGGTTCGTGGACGACGTGCGGTCGTGGCAGGCCTCGGAACCGGCCGACGACTTCGCGGCGGTCGCGCTGTACGCGCTGACGTTGACGTCGCTGGACTGAGCCTCGCGGGGGCACGGCGGGCGGCTCACGGGGGCCGCCCGCCCTGCCGGGTCCCGGCGGTCGGGGCCCC
>NZ_QNFZ01000412.1 GCF_003313395.1 Nonomuraea lactucae
CGCCCTCGCGCCGGGATGGCGCCGTCCGTGGCGCCGTCCGTGGCGCGCGGGGCGCCGTCCGTGGCGCCGTCCGTGGCGCAGATCGTGGTCATCGCCAAGGAGCCGGTGCCCGGCAGGGTGAAGACCCGGCTGACCCCGCCCTTCAGCCGGGGCGAGGCCGCCGCGCTGGCCGCCGCCGCGCTGGAGGACACCCTGCGTACCGTCACCCGCGTACCTGCCACGCGCCACGTGCTCGTGCTCGACGGCGCGCCCGGAGCCTGGCTTCCCGACGGGTTCGCGGTGCTGCCGCAGCGCGGACGCGGGCTGGACGAGCGCCTCGCGGCGGCCTTCGAAGACGCCCACCGGGAGCTGCCCGCGCCCACCGTGCTCATCGGCATGGACACCCCGCAGGTCACGGTCGAGCTGCTGGACACCGCGCTGTCCCTGCTCGGCGGGCACGACGCGGTGTTCGGGCCGGCGACGGACGGCGGATTCTGGCTGCTCGGCATGCGCGTCCCCCGCCCGGCGCTGCTGCTCGGCGTCCCGATGTCGCGACCGACCACGGGCGCGGTCCAGTTGCGCAGGCTCCAGGAGGCAGGGCTGAACGTGGCCACGGTGCCGCGCCTGACCGACGTGGACACCGCGGCGGACGCGTTCGCCGTGGCCGCGCTCCTCCCCGGCTCGCTCTTCGCGGCCACCCTCGCCAGGACCACCCCGCACCGCGGGTCCTGCTGAGCGATCGGCCGGATCAGGTGTCGGTCCGCTCCGAGGTCCTGGCCGGAGTCCGTTCCGAAGCCATGGCCGGGGCCCGTTCCGAAGCCATGGCCGGGGCCCGTTCCGAAGCCATGGCCGGGGCCCGTTCCGGAGTCCCGGCTGGAGCCGGGACGCCTTCCGTGGTGGCGGGCCGGTCGAGAAGCCGCGGGGAGCCGTCCGGCGGGGACAGCTCCGGCGCGGCGCTGCCCGCCGCGATGGCGTCGTCGGCACCGCCCGCTGCGATGGCGTCGTCGGCACCGCCGGGCGCGGCC
>NZ_QNFZ01000411.1 GCF_003313395.1 Nonomuraea lactucae
CCGAACCCGCACAGCCGGTCCCATGCCGACGGCCCCTCGTCGCCGGCGGGCGGGCCGCCGAAGACGGTGACGATGGCGGCGGGCCGGGGCAGGCCGGCCAGCACGCCGGCGGCCGACAGGGCCGCGTCGTCGAAGTGCGGGGAGATCACGATCGTGCGGAAGCTCACGCGGCGCCACCGGCCCGCGTCAGGGTGAGCCCGCGGCTGCCGCGCTTGCGGAGGTAGGCCCGGCCGTCGCAGACGAACTCCAGCGCGGGCGCGGCCAGTTCGCACCACTCGGCGACCCGCCAGGTGGACTGCTCGCGCACCCAGGGCCAGATCGTCTCGTTGAGCCATTCGCCGGCCAGCGAGATCATCAGGAGGTCGGTGGGCAGCTCGTGCAGCAGGTCGAGGTCCTGGCCGTAGTAGAGCATCTCGCTCAGCAGGTACGCGCGAGCGGGATGCCCACGGCGCGCGGCGAGGTCCTCCAGGCTGTCGCGCAGCACCCGCACCTGCGGCCCGGCCTCCAGGCGGGCCCGGAAGGCGGGGTTGGGCTCGGCGGCGAGCACGGTGTAGCCCTTGGCCGCCAGCCGCGCCGTCAGTGCGCCCTGGCAGGCTCCGACCTCGACGATCGGGCCGTCGTCCGGGGCGCACGAGCGGGCCACCCAGGCCGCGGTCGCGTCCAGCCGGGAGGCCTCGTACACCGACGCCTCGAACTCCCAAGGATCGTCCACCAGGGCGGCGTCGTCGTTCAGGCTGGAGGTCAGCGCGTAGAGGCGGTCGGCGCCCTCCTCCGGCAGGCGGAAGAACCGCTCCACGGCGGGCACCCGCTCGGTGGTGATGAGCCGGTCGGGGACGCGGCTGGCGAGGAGCGAGCCCGCGTGCCTGCGGGCGAAGCCGAGCTTGGCCGCGAGCTGTCCCGCGTCGAGCGCCGCGGCGAGGTCGGCGACCACCTGCAGGTGCGGGCTGTCGCCGGCCGAGCAGGTGGCGGTGCCCGCGGCCTGGACGACGGTCCGGCCGAAGCGGGCACG
>NZ_QNFZ01000410.1 GCF_003313395.1 Nonomuraea lactucae
CTGCCTGAGGCCGTGGCCGCCTACCTCGCGGACCACGCGGGCGGAGCGCGGCCGGGCGCGGCGTGCCTCGCCGTGGCCGGGCCCGTCGACGGCGACCGCTACGCGCTGACGAACTCCTCCTGGCAGGGGTCGGCGCGCGACCTCGGCGTGCCGAACGCGACGCTGCTCAACGACTTCGAGGCGCTCGCCCTGTCGCTGCCCCACCTCGACTGCGACGACCTGGTGCCGCTGGGCGGGCCCGCGCCCGGCCACGGGGTGAAGGCCGTCCTCGGACCGGGGACCGGGCTGGGCGTCGCCGGGCTGGTGCCGGTGGACGGCGGCTGGGTCCCGATCCCGGGCGAGGGCGGGCACGTCACGGTGCCGGTGCAGAACGAGCGCGAGCTGGAGGTCCTCCGCGTGCTGCGCGCGCGGGCCCGCCGTTCCCTGGCCGCCGCTCGCGACCGCACGGCTCCCGGGACGGCCCGCCCCGCCACGAGCAGGGAGTACGTGGCGAGCGCGGACTACGCGGCGGGCGAGCAGGTGGTGGCCGAGCGGATCCTGTCGGGGCCCGGGCTCGTACGGCTGCACCGGGCGCTGGCCGAGGTTCACGGCGTGACCGCGCCCGACCTGTCGGCCTCGGACATCGTGGCGCGGCTCGACGACTCGCTGTGCGCGGAGACGATCGACGTGTTCTGCGGGATGCTGGGCAGCTTCGCCGCGAACGTGGCGCTCACGCTCGGCGCTCGTGGCGGGGTCTACCTGGGCGGCGGAGTGCTGCCCCGTATCGTGGAGCGGGTGCGTGCCGGCGACTTCCGGGCAAGGTTCACCGCCAATCCGGATATGTCGGGCTACCTCGCCGCCATCGCGACCGTGCTGATCGTGGCGGAGCAGCCCGCGCTGACCGGCGCCACCGCCTGGCTGGCCCGTTCCGCCTCCGCGAAGCCGAGCTCGCCCGAGCCCGCCACCGGCCTGCCGACGGCGACGACCGGCCGGTGAGGGCCCGGCCCGCGCCGGCCGGCCTGTGACGCCGTGGC
>NZ_QNFZ01000418.1 GCF_003313395.1 Nonomuraea lactucae
CGACGTTGAGAGCGTTTCTGCATGGCCTGCCCGGTGTGGATCGGGTGGGTGCGGATCAGCGGGCGGCGATGCTGGGCACCCGTTCGGTCAAGACGACGGCCAAGGCGCGGGCGATCGATCTGGCCATTTCGATGGTGGATCTGACCACGTTGGAGGGGGCGGACACGCCGGGCCGGGTGCGGGGGTTGTGCGCCAAGGCGGTGTGGCCGGCGCCGGGCGCGCCGCGGGTGGCGGCGGTGTGCGTCTATCCGGATCTGGTGGGGGTGGCCGCCGCGGCGGTGGCCGGGTCGGGGGTGAAGGTGGCCTCGGTGGCCACCGCGTTTCCCAGTGGCCGCTCGTCGCTGGAGGTGAAGGTGGCCGACACCGCGCTGGCGGTGGCGGCGGGCGCTGATGAGATCGACATGGTGATCGATCGGGGGGCGTTCCTGGCCGGCGGGTACGCGAAGGTGTTCGAGGAGATCGTGGCGGTCAAGGCGGCCTGTGGTGCGGCGCATCTGAAGGTGATCCTGGAGACGGGTGAGCTGGCCTGCTACGACAATGTGCGGCGGGCCTCGTGGCTGGCGATGCTGGCCGGCGCGGACTTCATCAAGACCTCCACCGGCAAGGTGGCGCCGGCGGCGACCCTGCCGGTGACGTTGGTCATGCTGGAGGCGGTGCGGGACTTTGGGGCCGTCACGGGGCGGCGGGTGGGGGTCAAACCGGCCGGTGGGATCCGCACCAGCAAGGACGCGATCAGGTATCTGGTGGTGGTGAAGGAGACGGCGGGGGAGCAGTGGCTGAGCCCGGCGTGGTTTCGGCTGGGCGCCTCGGCGGTGTTGAACGATCTGTTGATGCAGCGTGAGAAGCTGGCCAGTGGCCGTTATGCCGGTCGCGACTATTTCACCCAGGACTGAATGATGGCGGTTTTCGAGTATGCGCCGGCGCCGGAGTCGCGTCAGATCGTCGATCTGCGGCCGTCGTATGGGTTGTTCGTGGGTGGGGAGTTCGTCGAGGGCGGCGGGGGCGCTTTCAAGAC
>NZ_QNFZ01000414.1 GCF_003313395.1 Nonomuraea lactucae
GCTCGCGTGCTCGTCGCCCGAGGCCGCCCCCGCCGCCGCGGCGACGAGCGCCGGCTCCGGCCCGGACGCCCCGAACACCAGGTCGCGCGGCATGCCGTCGAACAGGCCGGCGAGCGGGTCCGCCGGGCGAAGTCCGAGCACCCGCCCGATCGCCAGCCGATCGACGACCATCCGGGTCGCGTGCCGCCAATCTCCCGCGTGCACGGTCTGCTGCACGGCCTCGGTCGGATGACCCGCGAGGTCGAACCAGGTGGCGGCCCGCCGGTGCAGCCCGGCCACCTCGGTGGGCGAGGTGTTGTGGAGGACGAAACGGAGCGCGTCACGGATCATGGGCTGGTAGTGGTACCAGCCGTGCCCGAGGGGCATGACGAACGCGTTCTGCCGGACCAGCGGGACGAAGTGCGCTCCGGCCTCCTCGCCGGCCAGCTCGGTGGCCAGCTCCGCGTCGAAGCGGTCGACGACGCTCGTGCACAGCAGCAGCCGCCGCGCCTCGGCTGGCTGGGTGTCGAGCACCTCCTCCATGAGGTAGCCGGCGACCGCGTGGTCATCGCCGCCGAACTGCTCGGCGAACGCCTCGGGCTCCGGGTGGGATTCCATGGACATCGCGGCCAGGCGCACTCCCGCCGCCCATCCCCCCGTGCGTTCGTGGAGCCCGTGCAGGGACGCCGAGCCGAGCCGCACGCCGTGCTGGGCCAGCACCGCGGAGATCTCCCGCTCGCTGAACGACAGGTCGTCGGCGTGGATCTCGGTCAGCCCCCCGGCCAGCGCGTACCTGTGCAACGGGATGGGCGGATCGCCGCGGGCCGTGACGACGACGCGCAGCGCCGGGCCCACCTGCTTGAGCAGGTGGGTCACGAACTCGGTCAGCGCCCAGCCGTACTCCGGCCCGAAGCCGTCCATCACCAGCACCACAGGCGTGTCCGGCCCGGTCGGGGGCGACGCGACGCCGGCCAGCCGCGAGGCGACGTCCGCCAGCAGCCCCTGCGCGCCGGTGCCGGTCCGCAGCGGCCGCAGCC
>NZ_QNFZ01000421.1 GCF_003313395.1 Nonomuraea lactucae
GGCGGCTCACTGGCCGGGACGATCACGCTGACCGCGGGCCTGGGCGGGATGGGCGGCGCCCAGCCACTGGCCGTCACCATGAACGGCGGCGTGGCCATCTGCATCGACTGCGACCCCCGCTCGCTCACCCGGCGCATCGAACACCGCTACCTCGACGTGCAGGCACCCTCCCTGCAAGAGGCGCTGCGGCTGGCCTACCAGGCCCGCGACGAACGCCGCCCGCTGTCGATCGGCGTGCTGGCCAACGCCGCCGAGGCACTGCCCGCCCTGCTGGCCGGCGGCGCCGAGATCGACATCGTCACCGACCAGACCTCCGCCCACGACCCGCTGTCCTACCTGCCGCTCGGGATGGCCTTCGAGGACATGCGCGCCCAGGCCGCCAAGGACCCGGCCGCCTTCACCCAGCGCGCCCGCCAGTCGATGGCCCGCCACGTCGAGGCCATGGTGGGCTTCCAAGACGCCGGGGCCGAGGTCTTCGACTACGGCAACTCCATCCGCGGCGAGGCCCAGCTGGCCGGATACAGCCGCGCCTTCGACTTCCCCGGCTTCGTGCCCGCCTACATCAGGCCGCTGTTCTGCGAGGGCAAGGGCCCGTTCCGGTGGGCCGCGCTCAGCGGCGATGCGCGCGACATCGCCGCCACCGACCAGGCCATCCTCGAGCTGTTCCCCGACAACCAGCCACTGGCCCGCTGGATCACGATGGCCCGCGAGCGGGTCGCCTTCCAAGGGCTGCCCGCCCGCATCTGCTGGCTCGGCTACGGCGAACGCGACCAGGCAGGCGCCCGCTTCAACGACATGGTCGCCTCCGGCCAACTGCGCGCCCCGATCGTCATCGGCCGCGACCACCTCGACTGCGGCTCGGTCGCCTCCCCCTACCGCGAGAGCGAGGCGATGCTGGACGGCTCCGACGCCATCGCCGACTGGCCGCTGCTCAACGCCATGCTCAACACCGCCTCCGGCGCGACCTGGGTATCGATCCACCACGGCGGCGGCGTCGGCATCGGCCGCTCCATCCACGCCGG
>NZ_QNFZ01000413.1 GCF_003313395.1 Nonomuraea lactucae
CTGCGCCCGCGCGCCCGGGTGCTCGCCGCCGCCACGGCCGCGGTGGACCCGGTCATCATGCTCACCGCGGGCCAGGCCGCGATCGAGAAGGCGCTGAAGCGCGCCGGGCTCACTCCCGCCGACGTCGACGTGTTCGAGGTGGCCGAGGCGTTCGCCGCGACGTGCCTGAAGCTCCAGCGGGACCTGGGCATCTCCGACGAGCAGCTCAACCCCAACGGCGGCACGATCGCGATGGGCCACGCCTTCGGCGCCACCGGCCCGATCCTCCTCGCGTCCTGCGTGGACGAGCTGGAACGGACCGGCGGGCGCTACGGCGTGGTGGCGGTCAGCGGCGCCGCCGGCACCGGCAGCGCCACGGTCGTGGAGCGCGTGCGATGACAGCCGGTTCCGCGACACCCGTCCCCCGGCTGAGCGTCTCCCTGGGGTTCTGGCAGGACCGGCCGCCCGGCGAGGCCCTGCTGACGGCGCGCGCCGCCGACCGGCTCGGCTACGACGAGCTGTGGGTGGGTGAGATGGCCACCTACGACGCGTTCGCCCTGGCCGCCGTGCTCGGCGCCGAGACCCGGCGCGTCGGGCTGACCGTGGGGCCGCTCGCCGTCGCCGTGCGCGACCCCATGACCATCGCGCGCGGCGTGGCCTCGGTCGCCGACCTGACCGGGCGTCGCGTCGGCGTCGCCATCGGCACCTCCAGCCCCGTGGTGGTGACGCAGTGGCACGGGCGCGACCGGAGCCGGTCGGTGACCAGGCTGCGGGAGTCGGCCGTCGTGCTGCGTGAGCTGCTCGACGGGGGCAGGCCCTCGTTCGACGGTGAGACCGTACGCGCCAGCGGCTACCACCTGCGCCTGCAAGCGCCCCGATCGGAGCTGACCGTCGCCGCCTTCGGACCGGCGGCCGTCGGCGTCGCCGCTGCCATCGCCGACCGGCTGGTGCTGAACCTGATCACCCCCGCCTCGGCCGCCCCCCTGGTGGAGCGGCTGCGCTCCGCCGCCACCGAGGCCGGGCGCCCGGCTCCCCGGGTGGCC
>NZ_QNFZ01000415.1 GCF_003313395.1 Nonomuraea lactucae
CCGTCGGCATGGGACCGGCTGTGCGGGTTCGGCTCCGCGGCGGAGGCCGCGCGCGAGCGGCGCGCCGAAGACGCCAGGGCCTGCGCGGCGCTCGGCGTGGAGCAGGTGGCGCTCGGCCATCCGGACGCGCCCACCGGAGGGGCGCGGCTCACCTTCCTGGAGGAGTTCCTCTCGGAGTACGGCGTGTCGGCGACGCGGGTGCTGGTCCCCATGGGCATCGGCAACACCGACCACCTGGAGGTGCGCGACCAGGCGCTGGAGGTGCTGGAGAAGTCGGGTGCCGCCGCCGCGCCGTGGATCTACGCGGACCTGCCCTACGCCTCGGCCGTCCGTCAGTGGGGCACCGGAGCCGCCGCCGAGGCGCTGGCCGAGCACCCCCGGCTGGGCGCGCCGATCCGCTCCCTCGCCTGCTCCGCCGTCCCGCGCCAGGCGGGCCGGCTGGAGGGCCCGGCGTGGGCCGCCAAGAGGTGCGCGGTCCTGTGCTACGCGTCCCAGCTCGCGCCGCTCGCCTCCGACTACGGCGAGATCCTCGCCGTGCCGGGCCCGCTCACCCACGAGCTGATCTGGGAGACCAGTCCGGTCGGCCGGTGACCGTCAGCGGGGAGGTGCGCTCCGCACGGGGCGCCAGCGGAGCGGAAGGTCCCTGCCGCCCGCGATCAGCAGTCCGGCGTGCGCGGTGAAGGCGCCGCCGGGCATGGTCACGTCGCACTCCTCCCACGCCCCGCCGGGCAGCATCGTCAGCAGCCGCGCCCGGCCGTCCACGGCGAAGAGGCGGCCGTTCATCCCGGCCAGGCCCACCGCGCCCGCCGAGGAGCCGGCCCGCTCCCACTCCGCCACGCCGAACCTCTGCCGCCACAGCTCCCCGGACGAGGTGGCCGCGTAGAAGGCGCAGTCGGCGACGGCCAGCCCGGTCGCGTCCGCGGGCGCCGGTCCCAGGTCCTGCCAGCCGTCGTCCGCCAGCCGTACGAGCCGCCCCGGGGCGGACAGCCCGTACAGGTCCACGCCCCGCCCCGCCGCGGCCTC
>NZ_QNFZ01000416.1 GCF_003313395.1 Nonomuraea lactucae
CGAACAGCAGCCGCCCGCCGGCCAGCCCCGCCACCGACGAGGACAGCGCCTGCCACGCCAGCCCGGCGCCGCCGACCGCCAGAGCGACGGGCAGCAGCCGGTCACCGAGCCGGTCGTGGCAGCGGCGCACCACCGGCAGCACGACCAGCGCGGCGACGCTCGGCAGGAAGAACAGCACCGCCGACCCGGCCGAACCACTGCCCACGCCCTCGGCGAGCTCGGTGAAGAACGGCCGCGCCACGTTGACCGAGAAGTCGAACGCCACCCCGACCAGCGCCGCCTGGACCAGCACCGCGAACCTGACGCCACGCCTCGGCTCCGCGCCGCTCCTGGGCCGCGCGTCCCCCTCGTCGCCGTTCCCGGGCCGCGCGTCCGGCGCCGGCCGCCGCCCGAGCACGCGGAACGTCAGTACGGCGAGCGCCACGTCCAGCACGGCGAACGCCGAGATGCCGAGCCGCGGCTCGGGCAGCGCCAGCACTCCGGCGCCCACGGCCGTGGCGACCACGGTCGAAAGGTGGAACACCACCACGATGGAGCAGATCCCGGCCACCCTCGCCCGCTCACCCCGGGCACCACCGCCGTGGCCGGCGACCTCCTGCTCCGGGCCGTCGTGCTCGGCGACGAACGCCGGGTAGGCCAGCAGCAGCGCGCTGTTGGTCGCCACCACCGCCCCTGACAGCACCGTGTACGCGGCGTAGCTCGGGGCCAGGCCGAGCAGCAGGTCGAGCACGGCCGAGCCGCAGAGCCCGGCCAGGACCAGCCGGTGCAGTGGCCATCGCCGCGCCGCCAGCCCCCACAGCGGGAGCGCGACCAGCCCCACGATGCGGCAGATCCACAGGTACAGCCCGGTCGCGCCCGGGTCGGCGACCCCGTAGAGCCGCTCGAACAGCCGCGGCAGGAACGGGGTCAGCGCCGTCTCGGCCACCAGGTGCAGGCCGATCACCGAGATGAGCACGGCCCGCGCGTGCCGCCGCCCCCGCCCGTTCCCGGCCGGGCCGCGGGCGGATCCGGCCGTGGCGGTCCC
>NZ_QNFZ01000420.1 GCF_003313395.1 Nonomuraea lactucae
AGCCGCCGTCGCAGCCGAGGAGCGCGGCCACGGCGTCGCACGTGGCCGGATGCCCGGCCAGGAGCGCGTCCGCCGGTCCAGTGCGTACGGGCACCGGAGCGGCCCGGCGGGCGGGCGTCGCGCTCCACGGTGGTGTCCAGGCGTCCACGTCCGCCAGCGCGGCGGGGAACGTGCGCCCGGCCTCCCGTACGAGCACCGGCACCAGCTCGGCCGCCTGATCCCACAGAGTGGTGATCAGTTTCGGCAGCCACGGCAGCAGCACGGAGTCGGGCAGCCGCGCGAACGCCTTGGACATCACCTCGACCACGAACGGCGCCAGCGACGGCACCGACTCCAGCGCCTGCACGAACCCGGTGATGTAGAGCGGGAACGCCGGGATGACGAGCGGGTTGGCGAGCAGCTCGTCGCACCGGGAGCGGAGCTCGGCGAGCGGCAGCAGGCCGAGCTGCGACCGGGCCGCCCACAGCAGCGCCACCTTGGCGGGCACCTCGGGGTGCGACTGCTGCACGGCGAGCTCCAGCTGGGCCCGTTCGCATCCGAGGGACAGCGCAAGGCCCTCCATGGAGAACAGGAACCCGAGCATGGCGCCCACCTGCCGGACGCCGGTGTCGTCGGCCACGAACGCGGTCGGCAGCAGGGTGCAGTAGTGCGCGTAGCCGCCGGTCACGAACGCCTCGCACCAGGCGGGCAGCTCCGGCTCGGTGGCGCGGTAGTGGGCGAGCAGCCGCCGGATCCGGCGCAGCACTATCGTCTGGCTGGAGGCGGAGACGAGGTCGTGGTCCACGCCGCGCCACCCGGTGATGGCCAGCTCGTGCAGCCAGGAGCGCGGCGCGCTGAGGAGGTTGCCGGCGTCGGGCGCCAGGGCGGGCGGGGCGTCCCACTCCATCCGGGTACGGCCCAGCGCGGTGTCGAGCCGGGCCAGCAGGGCGTCGTGCACCGCGCCGAGCAGGGCGGTGCGCGCGCCGGCCAGTGCGGTCAGGTGCTCGCCGGCGACCGACCCGGCGGAGATCTTGGCCACCGCCTCGCCC
>NZ_QNFZ01000417.1 GCF_003313395.1 Nonomuraea lactucae
CGCGTCCACGCCCCGGCCCGCGTGCTGGAGGCGCTGGTGAGCCCGTCACGGGTGGTCGCCCACACCCGCCGCGTCGGCGGCCTCGTCGAGCGGCGGCTGCGCGTGCCCGACGGGGCGACCCCCGCGCAGCGTCTCGACCACGCCGAACGCGTGCTCGGCGCCACGTTCCCGGCGATCATCTCCATCATGCCGATCGTGGTGACCGGGTACGGCCTGTTCGCGCTGGCCGGCCGGCTGTCCGGCACGCCGCTGTCCGAGATGCAGGACGTGCTCCGCAGCGTGCCCGGCAACCCGACCACCGAGATGGACCTGGAGCTGTGGGCGCTGGCCACCCGCATCGAGCCCGAGCCGTTCCGCGAGGAGCCGGTGAGCGAGCTGGCGCGCCGCTACCGGGCGGGGGAGCTGCCTCCGAAGGCACAGCGGGAGATCGCCCGCTTCCTGGAGAAGTACGGCCACCGGGGAGTCGCCGAGATCGACCTGGGGCTGCCGCGCTGGTCCGAGGACCCCGCGCACATCCTCGGCGTCCTGGCCAACTACCTGCGCATGGACCGCGCCGGGGCCGCCCTCGCCCCCGACGCCCTCTTCTCGCGGGGAGCCGCCGAGGCCACCATGGCCATGGCCACCATCGTGGCCCGCGCCCGTCGCAGGGGCCGCCTGCGCGGCGCGGTCACCCGCCTGGCCCTGCGCCGCACCAGGGCGTACGCGGGGCTGCGCGAGCTGCCCAAGTTCTACCTCGTGCAGACCCTCGCCGGGCTCCGGCGCAGCATGCTCGCGGTCGGCGAGCACCTGGTCGCCACGGGCGTGCTCGGCGCCCCTGAGGACGTCTTCTTCCTGCGGTTCGACGAGGCCAGGTCGGCCCTGGCAGGCGGCGACCTGAGCGCGCTCGTCGCCGAGCGGCGGGCCGCGTACGAGCAGGAGGCGCGCCGCAGGCACGTCCCCAGGGTGATGCTGTCCGACGGCGCCGAACCGGAGGCCCAGGCCGCCACCGGCGACGGCGCGGCCACGGGCGGCCGCGCGGACGGCGTGCTCAC
>NZ_QNFZ01000419.1 GCF_003313395.1 Nonomuraea lactucae
CAGTGCTTCACCGGGGCCGCCGTCACCGCCCGTGACGGCTACGTCGTGGCGACGGCGGCCGGATACGCGGACGGCAGGCGGTACCAGCGCGGCGACCACGTGCCTCCGCGGCTCACGGCCGCGGCGCGGCAGCTCGCGGCGGCGCTGGAACGGGGCCTGCCGCGGTGATCAGCACCAGGACCGCGGCGCGCGGCCTCTGCCTCGCCGCCTCGCTGCTGATCGCCGCGGCCCCGGACGCCGGGACCCTCGCCCACGCGGACACGATCACGCACACCCACACGATCACGCACGCCGGGACGACCGCGCGCACAGGGACGACCGCGCGCACAGGGACGACCGCGGGCACAGGGACGGCCGCGGGCACTGGGACGACCGCGCTCTCGGAGATGACCGTGGGCGCGAGGACGGTCGCGGACGCGGCGAGGCTCGCGGCCGGGCCGAGGTCGCTCGACGAGCAGTGGCAGGTGACCGCGCTGCGGCTGCCCGAGGCGTGGCGGGTGAGCACGGGCGAGGGGGTGCTGGTCGCCGTGCTCGACACCGGCGTGAACGGCCACCATCCGGACCTCACCGGAGCCGTGGTCCCCGGCCCCGACCTGACCGGCGCTGCCAGGAAGCCCGGCCAGTGGGGCCATCACGGCACCGCGATGGCCAGCCTCATCGCCGGCCACGGCCATGACGCCGACCAGCGGGAAGAACAGCGGGAAGGCCAGCGGGAAGACCGCGACGACGCCTCTGACGGCAGTCCGGACGACGCTCCTGACGACACCCCGGGCGACACCCCGGGCGACGGACGCGCCGGAGGCCGTGACGCGACCCAGCACGAGGGCCAAGACTCGCCCCACGACGAGGGCCACGACGGCGACCACGACGGCCCGGGCCGTCGTGGTCCGGGCAGGAGCGCGATCGGCGGGAGCCCCGACGGAGCGCACCCGGGCGGCGTGTACCCGGGCGGGCGCGGCACCACGGTCGGCGTCGTCGGCGTGGCCCCGGCCGCGCGCGTGCTGTCGGTGCGCGTCACGCTGGAGAACGGCGACC
>NZ_QNFZ01000423.1 GCF_003313395.1 Nonomuraea lactucae
GCCGAACTCAGCGCGGGCGTCCGGCGGCTGGCGGCGCGCCTGGGCGGCACCCCGTACTCGGTGATGCTCGCCGCGTTCGCGCAGGTCCTGCGGCGGCTGACCGGACGGCGCGACCTCGTCGTCGGCACGCCCGTCGCCGACCGCCGCCACCCGGCGCTCGACCCGCTGATCGGCTGCCTGGTGCACGTCCTGCCGGTACGGCTGCGCGTCGAGGACGACGCCGGGTTCGACACGCACGTCACCCGCTGCCAGGAGACCCTGTCCGGCGCGCTCGCGCACCTCGACGTGCGGCTCGAACGGCTCGTCGACCGGCTGGGGCCCGGCCGGGACCTGTCGCGCAACCCGCTGGTTCAGGTCCTGTTCAACATGTACGACTTCGCCGAGCCGCGCCTCGACCTGCCCGGCCTGACCGCCGTGCCGCTGCCGCCGGGGCTGCCCGGGGCGCTGTTCGACCTGACCCTGTACGTCGCCGAGCGGGACGGCCGGTACGTGCTGCAGGCCGTCTACAACCCTCGCCTGTACCGCCACGACCGGATCGAGGCGCTGCTGTCGGGCTATCTGCGGCTCCTGGACGACCTCGTCACCGACCCTGCCGGGCCGGTGCGCCAGGCGTCCCTTCGCCCCACGGCGGCGTCGAGCCTGCCCGACGGGAGCGCCGCGCTGCCCGGCTGGAGCGGGACGGGGCTGGTCGAGAGCTTCCTGAAGCGCGCGGCCGATCACCCCGACCGGATCGCCGTCACGGGCGAAGGCGGCGACCTCACCTTCGCCGGGCTGTCAGCCCTCGCCGCCGCCACCAGCGCCTCGGTCACGAGTGTGCTGACCACCGAGGGCAGCACGGTCGACGCCACTGCGGGCAGCACGGCGGGCAGCACTGCGGGCAGCACGGGGGACGCCACTGCGGGCAGCACGGGGGACACCGCTGCGGGTGCGGGCCGGGCTGGGGTCACGGTGGCGGTTCTGGCGACGCGCCGCAGCGAGCTGCCCGGGTTGCTGCTGGGCGTGCTGGCGTCGGGCGCCCGCTGGGCGGTGCTGGACGCCGCGCTCCCTCC
>NZ_QNFZ01000422.1 GCF_003313395.1 Nonomuraea lactucae
CACCGTGGCGGGGCAGCGGCCGACGGCCGGCGCCAGCGAGGCGGCCGGGTCGGGGTCGGCGCCGTGGCCGAGAACCACGTCGAGCAGCACCACGTCACCGGGCTCGGCCCGCGCGAGCGCCTCCACCCGCAGCGTCGGGTCGATCATCGGGTGGGCGCGGCCCCGGGTGTAGGCGTCGTCGCCGTAGTCGACGAACTCGCCGCGTCCCGCGATCAGCCGGGCCTCCTCACACAGGGTGCCGCCCGAGTAGACGCCTCTCAGCGTGCCGCCCGCGGCCCCGGCACCCCGCCGTTCCGGCGGTTCGCCGTCGCGCCGTTCCGGAGGTTCGCCGTCCCGCCGGAACGGTGGTTCGCCGCCCGGGCGTTCCGGCCGTCGTGGCCACCCGGGGACGGGCCTGCCGAGCGCGCGCAGGGCCTCCTCAGCCGCCGCCGTCAGGTCCCGTTCCCCCAGCAGCGCGGAGACGACTGGCGTGCGCAGGCTCGCCACCACATCCCGTACGGCCCGCGCCACCTCGGGGTCGGGCGGCTTGGAGACCAGCACGATGAGCTCGGTGGCCGGGTCGGCGTCGAGCATCCGCAGGGCGCGCACCGTGGACAGGCCACCCACCTCGGCCGACAGGTCCCTGCCGCCGACGCCGAGCACGTGGCTGATCCCGGTCCCGGCCAGGTCCAGGAGCGAGGTCACCTGCTGGGCGCCGGTGCCCGAGGCGGCCACCACGCCGACCGGTCCGGGACGGAGCACGTTCGCGAATCCCAGGCCCACCCCGGCGATCACAGCCGTGCCGCAGTCGGGGCCCATGACGAGGACGTCCCGTTCGTCCGCCAGCCGCTTGAGCAGCACCTCCTGCCGTACGGGCACGCCGTCGCTGAAGACCATCACGTCGAGGCCCGCCTCGACGGCGTCCACCGCCTCGGCGAAGGCGTACTCGCCCGGGACCGACACCAGCACCAGCCCCGCGGGCCGCCGGGCGGCCGAGCGGGTGGTGAGCGGCGGCTGCTCCTCCGCCGCCAGGGCCCGAGCGCCGGACAGCTCGGCGAGCCGGCGGTCCAGCTCCTCCGCGG
>NZ_QNFZ01000425.1 GCF_003313395.1 Nonomuraea lactucae
GGCAGTGGCGGGGCCGTTGGTGGCCGGTGCCGTGCCGGTGGGGGAACCGGCCGTCCGGGACGGGTCCGGCTCGGCCGGCTCGTCGACCGTCACCGTGACGCGGGGCGCGGGCGCGGGCGCGGCGGCCGGCTCACCCGAGCCGTAGCCCGTCACGAACCCCAGCAGGAACCCCAGCACCCCCGCCAGCCCGGAGACGAGCAGGATGATCGTCGGACTGCGGGTCGCCCGAGGATATTCGGGTGGAGGTCCGTACATCACGCGACCAGCGTCCCACCCCTGTCAACGGTGCAGGTAGTCGACCAGCGACGCCTTCTCCGTCTCCAGCTCCTCGATGGCGCTCTTGACCACGTCGCCGATGCTCACGATGCCCACCAGCCGGCCTTCCTCCACCACGGGCATGTGGCGCACCCGGTGGGTGGTCATGATCTTGCGCAGCTCGTCGACGCGGTCGCCCAGGCCGACGGTCCGGACGTCGGGCGTCATGATCGTGGACACGGGCTGGTCGAGCACCTCGGCGCCGTGGTCGTGGAGGTGACGCACCACGTCGCGCTCGGACACGATACCGGTGATCGTCGCGCCGTCGGAGGAGACGACGACGGCCCCGATGTTGTGCTGGGCCAGCTTGGCCAGCAGCTCTCGCACCGTCGCCTCGGGCGACACGGTCGTCACTTCACTGCCCTTTTTACGGAGAATCGTCCCGATGAGCATCTGCACCACCTCGGCTCTCAGTTACCCGCGGCGCGTCTCGGCCATGCGCTCCACTCGGTGCCTTACAGGCAAGCAACCGGGTGGGGAGGGCGTCAAGCGTCCGGCGTAGGCTGCTTGCCGTACCGACCGCCTCGTGCGGCGCCCCGTACGAGCGAGCGACCCCCCGCGCTCCACGTGAGGGGCGCGCCGACTCAGCCACCAGGACGCGCCACGATGACCGAGCGGCTCAACACCGGAAGCCACGACCTGCCCATCACCGACGAGCTGGCCGCGTTCATGCGGACGGGCTGGGCCGACACGCGGCGCGCCGGCGTGTCGGCGCTGCCGGTCGCGCCGTGGGCGGCCAAGCGCCGCGCC
>NZ_QNFZ01000426.1 GCF_003313395.1 Nonomuraea lactucae
CACCGACCGCGAGATCGACCTCGCCGACGTCGCCCACACCCTGCGCGCCGGCCGACGCCCGCACAACCACCGCGCCGCCGTGGTGGCCCGCGACGCCGCCGACGCGGTCACAGCCCTGTCCGACCGGCAGCGCCTCATCACCGGCAAGGCCGGCGCGGCCCCCCGCGTGGCGTGGCTGTTCTCCGGGCAGGGCGCCCAGTACGCCGGCATGGGCGCCGGCCTCTACCGCACCGAACCGGTCTTCGCCACCGCGGTGGACGAGTGCGCCGAACTGCTGCGCGACGAGCTGGCGGGCCTGGACCTGCGCACGCTGATGTTCCCGGACGACGCCGGACGGCACGACGCCGACGAGCGGCTGCGCCAGACGGCGCTCACCCAGCCGGCTCTGTTCACCGTGGAGTGGGCGCTGGCCCGGCTGTGGCGCTCGTGGGGCGTCGAACCGGCCGCCATGATCGGCCACAGCATCGGCGAGTACGTGGCCGCCACCGTCGCGGGCGTGTTCGGCCTGCCGGACGCGCTGCGGCTGGTCGCCGCCCGCGGCAGACTCATGCAGTCGGTGCCGCCCGGCTCGATGCTGGCCGTGCGCCAGGACCAGGACGAGGTGCGCGCCCAGCTGCCCGACGGCCTGTCGATCGCCACCGTCAACGGCCCCGGCACGTGCGTGGTGGCCGGCCCCTCAGGGCCGGTGGAGGAGTTCGCCGCCCTGCTGAAGGACTCGGGCGTCCAGCACACCCGGCTGCGCACCTCGCACGCCTTCCACTCGGCGATGATGGATCCCGTCCTGGGCGAGTTCCACGACACCGTCGCCCGGGCCGCCCGCAGCGCGCCCGCCCTGCCGTTCCTGTCGAACGTCACCGGCACGTGGATCACCGCCGAACAGGCGGCCGACCCGGCGTACTGGACCAGGCACCTGCGCGAGACGGTCCGCTTCGGCGACTGCGTGGCCACCCTCGTCGCCGAGGGGGAGTGGCGCTTCGTCGAGTGCGGCCCCGGCCGCCAGCTCACGGGCCTGGCCCGCACGCAGCTGCCCCGCACCGGCCCGGCGCCGCTGCCCAGCCTGCCCGGCC
>NZ_QNFZ01000424.1 GCF_003313395.1 Nonomuraea lactucae
ACGGCGACGCGGGGCAGGGCTCCGGGCTCGGCGGCGAACCGGCACACGCCGGCGGCGCGGGCCAGCTCGCGATACTGCCCGTCGTTGATCGGCGCGTACGGCACGTGCAGCCCGAGGATGCCCTGGCGGCGGTCCTCGTCGATGGGCTGCCCCTTGAGCGTGGAGTAGGCCAGGATCCGCTGGTGCGGGTCCTCGATGGCGGTGGCCCCTCCCACCGCGCCCGCGATCGCGTTGGCCAGCGCGAACAGGTCTCCGGAGTCGGGCCCGGCGGCGGCCGGCTCGCTGCGCGCGACGGCGGACAGGGCGGAGGAGATGAGCGCGTCGAGCTGCTGCCAGGTGAAGTCGTCATCGGCGGACAGCAGCGCGATCCCCGCGGCCTCGGCGGCCGACGCGATCTCGGTGACCGGCTCGCCGTAGCGCTTGACGACGATCCCGGCCAGCCCGGCGGCGACGGCCCGCCGTACGAGCTCGTCCGGCTGCGCGCCCGCCGGCGGCACCCCGACGGCGAGCAGGAGCGCGCCGTCGAAACGGGGCAGCCGCGCCCGCGGCTCGTGGACCAGCGTGCCGGACACCGGCACATCCACCCCGTGGGGGGCGGCGATCAGGTGGAGCGGGCTCGGGCCGAGCGTTTCGAGGAGCTGCCTGAGGCTCGACGACGCCATCTGGCCATGCTATCGACTTGGCCGATCCCATAATCAAGCCCGGCGGTCTTTGGCTGGTCGGCTAAAGCGGCAGCTGACGTCTGGTTTCCAGACTGATGGGGTGTTCAATTCATCCTCATTGTCCGACTGCGGGGGTCCCGCGATCACGACGGACTCGGCGACGTGTCACGCGGTGGCCGCCGCCGGAGCCGCCGGCGTGTGGATCGAACCGATCGAAGATCCGCGGCGGCTGCGCGCCGTGGCCGACATGTTCGCGGAGGTGTGGTCGGCGCCCGCGGGGCAGAGCCCGTTCACGGCGGACGTTCTCAGGGCGATCGCCCACTCGGGCGGCGCCGTGCACGCGGCCCATGACGGGGCCGGGCTGGCGGGGGCGTCGGCGGCCGTCTTCGGGCCGCCGGCCGGGGGCG
>NZ_QNFZ01000429.1 GCF_003313395.1 Nonomuraea lactucae
ACGCCTGGCCGCGGCTGGCCGCCCACGGCGGCGGCACGGCGGCCGGCGGCGACCCGGGCGGCCACTACACCAAGGCCCAGTACCGGGAGATCGTCGCCTACGCCGCCGCCAGGAACGTCACGATCGTGCCCGAGATCGACATGCCCGGCCACACCAACGCCGCCCTCGCCTCCTATCCGGAGCTGACCTGCGACGGCGTCGCGCCGCCCCGCTACACCGGCACGGACGTGGGGTTCAGCTCGCTGTGCACGTCCAAGGAGGTCACCTACAGGTTCGTCGACGAGGTGCTGGGGGAGCTGGCCGCGCTGACGCCCGGCCCGTACCTGCACATCGGCGGCGACGAGGCCAAGGCGACCTCGCCCGGCGGCTACGCGGCGTTCATGAGCCGGGCGCAGCGGATCGTCGCCGCGCACGGCAAGACGGTCGTCGGCTGGCACGAGATCGTCAAGGCCGGCCCCGCGCCGTCCGCCGTCGTCCAGTACTGGGGCACCACAGGGCGGGACAGCGAGGTCGCCGGCGCGGGCAGGGACGTGATCCTCTCCCCTGCCAGCCGCGCCTACCTGGACATGAAGTACGACCCGGACACGCCGCTCGGCCAGACCTGGGCGGGACCGACCGAGGTCGAGGACGCCTACGGGTGGGACCCCGGCACCTACCTGGACCACCTGCCGCCGGCCCGGGTGCTCGGCGTCGAGGCGCCGCTCTGGACCGAGACGATCAGGACCTCGGGCGAGATCGAGTACATGGCCTTCCCCCGCCTGCCCGCCCTCGCCGAGCTGGCCTGGTCGCCGCCCGGCGCGCGCGACTGGGACTCCTTCAGGCGGCGGCTCGGCGCTCAGGGGCCCCGCTGGCGGGCCATGGGGATGGACTACCGTCGCTCCCCCCAGATCGCCTGGCCTCCCGGGTCCTGAGCACGGGGGAGGGCGGCCTGTCGGTGGGAGGCGGTATTTTCGGGCCGTGGAAACGCCGCCCGCCAAAGACGTCCGCGCCCTGCTCCGCCGGGCGGCGCGGCTGCTGGCCGACACGCGCGGCCTCGCCGCCGAGCACGACCGCGTCATGGCCGGGGTCCGCG
>NZ_QNFZ01000427.1 GCF_003313395.1 Nonomuraea lactucae
ACCAGGTCGGCGGCGAGGCCGCCCCCGCCGCCGCGCCAGTCGAGCGCCGCGAGCACGTTGCCGGCCACGGTCAGCCGCCCGAAGACCTGGGTGCGCTGGAACGTCCGGCGCACGCCGCGCCGTGCCCGCCTGACCGGCGACGTCCCGGTCAGGTCCTCGCCCGCCAGGCTCACCCTCCCCGCGCTCGGCCGCCGCAGCCCGGACACCACGTCGAACAGCGTGGTCTTGCCCGCCCCGTTCGGCCCGATGACGCCGCAGACCTGCCCCTCGGGCACCTCGAACGACACCCCGTCCAGGGCCAGCACCCCGCCGAACGCCACCGACACGTCCATCACGCTGAGCACCTACGACACCCCCAGGTAGGCGGCGGTGAGCCGGTCGGCGTCGACCTCGGAGCGCGGCCCGCTCCACACGACCCGGCCGAGCCGGACGAACACCACCCGGTCGGCGACGGCCAGCGCCTCGGTGGCCTTCTCCTCGACCAGCAGCAGCGCGACCCCGCGCTCGCGCAGCTCGGCGAAGACCTCGAACACCTGCCGCACGACGAGCGGCGCCAGGCCCAGCGACGGCTCGTCCGCGATCAGCACCCGGGGCGGCCTGACGAGCGCGGGCGCCAGGGTAAGCAGCTGCTGCTCGCCACCGGACAGAGCCCCGGCGAGCACGGTACGGCGGGTGGCGAGCAGCGGCATCCGCTCGTAGGCGGGGGCCGGATCGGCCAGCCAGGTGCGCAGGTTCTCGTCCACGGTGAGGCCGGGGAAGACGCCTCTGCCCTCGGGGGCGAGCAGCACCCCGGCACGTGCCCGGCGATGGGCGGGCCAGGCCGTGATGTCGGCGCCGTTCAGCAGCACGCGTCCGGCGGTGACCGGCACGTCCCCGGCGGCCACGGCGCAGGCGGTGGACTTGCCCGCGCCGTTCGCGCCGAGCAGCGCGACCACCTCGCCCGGCCGCACGGCCAGCTCCACCCCGCGCAACACGGCGACGTCGCCGTATCCGGCCACGACCCCGTCGAGCCTGAACACTCCCTCCCCACCGGCCCCGGACCCGCCGCCCGCGAGCGGCGCGGCCCCCTCCGTG
>NZ_QNFZ01000430.1 GCF_003313395.1 Nonomuraea lactucae
CCTCCCCGCCGTCCAGCGCCTCCGAGGCGGCGGCGCGGCCGGCGACGCTGAGCTCCACCCCGATGGCGGGGGTGCGGGCGGCCAGCCGCCTGGCGATCCGCGCCGCCAGCGCCCCGACCAGCGGAGGATAAGCGAGATGAATGGTAGGCCGGGCCAGCCTGCCCGCCTCGGCCGAGAACGCCGACGCCGACTCCAGCACCTGGCGGGCGTACGGCAGCAGCGCCCTGCCCTCGGCGGTGAGCCGCACGGACCGGGCCGTGCGCTCGAAGAGCCTGACCCCCGCGGCCCGCTCCAGGCGGGTGATGGCCTGGCTCATCGCGGGCTGCGACATCCCGAGGTCGGCGGCGGCCCGCGAGAAGCTCAGCCGCGCCGCCACCCCGGCGAAGCACTGGATCTCCCGAGCCATAAGCATCATGAATAGATGATGCACGACGCCGTCGGAGCCGGGCACGATGCCCCCCGTTGAACATGCCTGACGGAGGGAGCCTGACGATGCCCGCATTTCCCCGGTCCACCGTGCTCGGATACCCGAGGATCGGCCCGCACAGGGAGCTGAAGCGAGCCCTGGAGTCCTACTGGGCCGGCCGCTCGACCCGCGGGGAGCTCGACCGGGTGGGCGCCGAGCTGCGCGAGCGGACCTGGCGGCGGCTGGACGGCCTGGGCCTGGCCGGGCTGCCGTCCAACACGTTCTCGCTCTACGACCACGTGCTGGACACGGCGGTGCTGCTCGGCGCGGTGCCCGAACGATATCGGGGCGCCGAGGACCCCTACTTCGCCATGGCCCGGGGCACGGAGGGGCTGGCGCCGTTGCGGATGACGAAGTGGTTCGACACGAACTACCACTACATCGTGCCGGAGATCGGGCCGGGGACGGAGTTCGCGCTCGACGCCTCGAAGCCGCTGGCGGAGGTGCGGCAGGCGCGGGAGCTCGGGTTCGAGACGAGGCCGGTCGTGGTCGGGCCCGTGACGTTCCTGCTGCTGGCCGAATGGGTCGAGGTGGCCGGGGCCGACGGGGCCGGGCGGGCGGACGGCACGGCCGACCCCGTCGGGCGGGTGGGCGGCACGGCCGGCTCCGTCGG
>NZ_QNFZ01000428.1 GCF_003313395.1 Nonomuraea lactucae
CCCGGCGGCCGATCTCCGCCTCCTCGGCGTTGCCGGTGACCACCACGTCCTCCAGCGCGTCGGCGAGGGCGGCGGCGACACGCGCGAAGCGCTCGGGCGGCCAGCGCCGCGCCGGGTGGGCCGCGCCGGGATGCACGATCACCGGCCCCGACCGGTCGGAGACGCCCAGCGTCAGATCCGCAGGGTCGGCCTCGACGCCGTGCCGTTCCAGCAGGTCGCACCAGCGCCGTACCTCGTGCGCGTCCTCGGGCCAGGGCAGGCCGGCCCCGTAGCTGATCAGCCGGCCCGGCCGGGTGGCGCGCAGCGCCTCGACGCTCTGCGGCCCGCGTCCGTGCAGGTTCACCGCGACGTCCGGCCGGTCGAACGGCACAGGCCCCGGCCCCGCCACGTCGATCTGGTCGTCCACCGCGCCGATCAGTGGCATCAGGGCGGACAGCGCGGCGGGCGCCGCGATCGTCACCCGGTGCGCGGGGAAGGCCCGGCGCAGCGCGCGCAGCGCCGGCACGGCCGTCAGCAGGTCGCCCAGGCCGAGCCCGCGCAGCACCAGCAGATCTAGGGCCATGACGTTTCCGTCGAGGGGCAGACGACGAGCTCCCTCACCTCGCATCCGGCGGGCCGGCTCAGCGCGAAGACCACGGTGCGGGCGACGTCGGCCGGGTCGTTCAGGCCGGCGTCGGGGCCCGGCCTGTACTGCTCGGGCCGGCCGTCGAAGAAGCTCGTCCGCATCCCGCCGGGGATCAGCAGCGTCACGCCGATCTCCCCGCGCGTCTCGATCGCGAGCGCCCGGGTGAAGCCGACCACGCCGAACTTGGACGCGCAGTACGCCGTCGCGTCGCTGAGCGGGCGCAGCCCCAGCGTCGAGGCGCAGGTCACCACCCTGCCGCGCGTCCGCTTCAGGTACGGCAGCGCGGCCCGCACGACCGAGGCCGTGCCCAGCAGGTTGACCATGACGACGCGGTCCCAGTCGGCGGCCGGCACGTCCTCCAGCCGCCCGCAGGCGTCGATCCCGGCGGCGGTGACCACCCCGTCGAGCCCGCCGGCCCGCTCGGCCAGCTCCCGGACCGCCCGCCCGGCCTGCGCGC
>NZ_QNFZ01000431.1 GCF_003313395.1 Nonomuraea lactucae
CCGAGCCTGGCGCAGATCCGCGCGGCCGTGGGCCGCGCGTCCGGCGCGGTGGCCAGGCACTCGCGCAGCAGCGGCCCCAGCCACTCGGGCACGCCCTCCAGGTCGGGCTCGTGGTGCACGACGCGGTAGGCGACCGCCGAGGCCGGTCCCTGCCCGTACGGCTGGCGGCCGGTCGCCGCGTAGGCCAGCGTGGCGCCGAACGAGAACACGTCGGCCTCCATGCCCGCGTCCCTGCCTTCGAGCACCTCAGGCGCCAGGTAGCCGGGAGTGCCCACCACCGCGCCCGAGGCCGTGACCGACAGCGAGTCGAGCGCGCTCGCGATGCCGAAGTCGATCACCACCGGCCGGCCCTCGGCCATCATCACGTTGGCGGGCTTGAGATCGCGGTGCACCACCCCCGCCTCGTGCATGGCCAGCAGCGCGTCGGCCAGCCCCTCGGCCAGCGACCTCAGGTGGGCCACGGGCACCGGGACCGCGCTGAGCGGCCTGCCCTGCACGTAGCGGGTCACCAGGTAGGGCCTGGTCACGTCGAGCGAGGCGTCCAGCACCTCGGCCACGTGCGGCCCGCCCACCCGCCGCATGGTCTCCACCTCGCGCGCCAGCCGGGCGAGCGCGCCCGCGTCGGCCGCCACGTGCGGGTGGAGGACCTTGACCGCGACGGTGCGGCCCTCGGGGTCGAGCGCCAGGTGCACCGTGCCGAACCCGCCGGCCCCGAGCCGCGAGAGCAGGTGATACGGGCCGAGGTGCTCGCTCATACCCCATCCTTCCCCTCGCGGGCGCCTCCGGGGCGCCCGAGCCCCGGGACTGTCAGGACCAGGGCGACAGGAAGCCCAGCCCCACCCTCTGCAGCAGGTCGTCCACCAGGCCGGTGATCAGCCCGAAAGCGCTGTCCTGAGCGCTCCTGGTCAGGTCCTTGATCGCGTCCTCGGGCGGGCGCCACGGCTCCCACACCGTGTTCTGGCCCATCGCGAACATCACCGCCAGCAGCGCGGCCGTGCCCACCACCAGCAGCGCGACCGTGGCGGCGCCCGGGCTGCGCAGGACGCCCGTCAGCGTGCGGGTGACCGCCTGGCGCGGCGCGCC
>NZ_QNFZ01000432.1 GCF_003313395.1 Nonomuraea lactucae
CGCGCCGCGCTGTGGGCGCGCTGGGGCGACCGGGCGAGGGCGGCCATCGCCGCCGCCCGCGCCGGACGGGGCTTCGGCTACGCGCTCATCGCGCTGGGGTTCCTTCAGGTCGTGACCGGGAGGGGCTTCGACGGGCTGTGGCTGGCCCTGATCGGCCTGTTCCTGGTGAACGCCGCGAGCGCCGAGGAGCAGCAGGCCAGGCTCGGCACCGCGCTGCACGGCGTCCGGGTCGGGGACGTGATGTCCGACCGCCTCGTCGTCGCCCACAGCGACGAGACAGTGGCCGAGTTGGTGGACGACATCGTGATGCGGCACCGCCTGTCCACGTACCCGCTGGTGGACGACGCCGGGCGGTTCGCGGGGCTGGTGACGCTCAACCGGATCCGGGGCGTCCCCCCCGAGGTGCGGGCCGTGAGGCGGCTGCGGGAGATCGCCTGCCCTCCCGAGGAGGTGCCCGTGGCCCGGCGTGACGAGCCGCTGACCGATCTGCTGCCCCGGATGGGCGGCTGCTCCGACGGGCGGGCCGTGGTGCTCGACCCGGCCGGGCGCCTGCTGGGGCTGATCACGCCCAGCGACATCAGCCGGGTCGTCCAGACGGCGGAGCTGCGGAGCAGCGACCCCTATCCCGGCCCGCGCGGCGCCGATGTCGCCGTGCCGTACCAGGGGCGGGACCCGCGGGGCGGTCACCGCGACGCCGCCTGACGGCCCGGGACCGGCCGGCGGCCCGTCGCTCTACGGCGTGGTCTTCAGGAGCAGCAGCGCGATGTCGTCGGTGCGGTGATCGACGGTCACCGCGTGGTCGATGACCGTCTCGGCCAGGTCGTGCAGGGGTTGCTTCGCGGACTGGGTCAGGGTGCCCGCGAGGTCGATGATGGCCTGGTCGAGATCCGTGCCGGGCGCCTCGATGAGGCCGTCGGTGTAGAGGGCGAGGACGGAGCCGACCGGCAGCTTGACCTCCTGGCTCGTGTACTCCGCGCCGGGGTCGAGCCCCAGCACCAGGCCGGGGGGCAGGTCGAGGGTGCGGGCGGGCGAGCCGGGGCGGCGGAGCAGCGGCGGCAGGTGGCCCGCGCTGGCCAGGGTGGC
>NZ_QNFZ01000438.1 GCF_003313395.1 Nonomuraea lactucae
TAGGGCCTGTTCTGGGTTCAGATCATGAGGTTGTGCTGCGCGGTGCCATCCGGCCCTGATAGGCGAAGGGGTATGGCGCGTGGTGACCTCACCGATGATGAGTGGGCCTTGGTCGAGCCGTATCTGCCGCTGGGTGAGCGGGGGCCGATCCCGGATCTGCGGCGGCAGTTCAATGCCGTGATGTGGCATTTTCGCGTCGGTGGCCCGTGGCGGGATCTGCCCGCCGAGTACGGCTCATGGTCCACGGTCTATGACCGCTTTCGTTCATGGGCGCTGGCGGGCGTCTTGCAGAATCTGATGGAGGCCGTGATCGGTGAGGCCGCCGCCCGTGGACAGGCGGATCTCGGTCTGGTCAGCGTGGATTCCACGACGGCTCGCGCCCATCATCACGCCGCGGGGATGGCACTCGATCCGGCGCTGCTGCGGGAGTCGGAGAAGGCGGCAGAGGAGGAAAAGGGGATTCGCCAAAGGGGCAAACAGGCCAAAGCGCCGAGCCGGATGAGGGCGGGGAAGACCAACGCGGACGCCGGCGGCTGAGGCGACGGCACCGGGTGCGGCTGAAGGCGGCCGGGCTGGGCCGTTCACGGGGTGGGCTGACCAGCAAGGTGCACCTGTCCGCAGACCGGTACTGCCGTCCGCTGTCGTTCCTGCTCACCCCTGGCCAAGCCGCCGACAGTCCTCATTTCATTGCCGTCCTGGCCGCCATCAAGGTCCGCCTCCGGCTCGGCCGGCCTCGCACCCGGCCCGGCGCGGTAGCCGCCGACAAGGCCTACTCCTCCCGCGCCAATCGTCTCTACCTGCGCCGGCGCGGCATCCGGGCGGTCATCCCGGAGAAGAAGGACCAGGCGGCCAACCGCAAGAAGCGAGGCTCACGCGGAGGCCGCCCTGTCCACCACGATGCGGCGCTGTATAAGGAACGCAACACCGCTGAACGCTGCATCAACCGGATGAAAGAGTGGCGAGGGCTGGCCTTCCGCTTCGATAAAACCCCGGAAAGCTACCTCGCCGGGCTCTATCTGCGAGGCGCCATCCTATGGATCCGAAGCCTTGACCCCACCTAAAGATCCGAACCCAGAACAGGCCCTA
>NZ_QNFZ01000435.1 GCF_003313395.1 Nonomuraea lactucae
AGCCCCTCGGCGCGGCCCGCGACCGCCACGCCCGCGCCGTCGCGCTCCTCCCCCAGGACGCGCTCCACCTGGGGAGGGGGTACGCAGCCATTCCGACAGAGTTCGCCTGACGTATCGTGATCTGTATGGGGAAGGCACTGATCGTCGTCGATGTGCAGAACGACTTCTGCGAGGGCGGCAGCCTGGCCGTCCCGGGCGGGTCGGAGGTCGTGGCGGCGATCACCCGGCACATGGCCGAACACGGCTACGACCACGTGGTGGCCTCACGCGACTACCACATCGACCCGGGCGACCACTTCTCCGACCGGCCCGACTACGTCGGCAGGTGGCCGCGCCACTGCGTCGCAGGCACGCCGGGCGCCGACTTCCACCCTTCCTTCGACCTCGCCGCCGTTGAGGAAGTGTTCAGCAAGGGCGCTTACGAGGCGGCGTACAGCGGGTTCGAGGGCACCTCGGACGCCGGCGTGTCCATGGGCATGTGGCTGCACGAGCGAAGGGTGCAGGAGGTCGACGTGGTGGGCATCGCCACCGACTACTGCGTCCGCGCCACGGCGCTCGACGCCGTCAAGAACGGGCTGGCCGTACGGGTACTGCTCGGCCTGACGGTGGGCGCGGCCCGCAGCAGCACCAACGCGGCGATCGCCGAACTCGACGCGGTCGGCGTCACCCTCCACGGCGCCCCCACCGTCCTCTGACACCCCCGCCTGTCAGCTGGGTGAACGCCGGGCAACACTCTGTTCATGTGATCCTCAAGCCGGTCCAGAGCGCTCCGAGGCAGAAGTAACACGGAGAGTCACATGTCTCCATCCCCGTGAGGTCCTTCATGCTCGCCGTCTGTCTCGGCCTGGCCTGGCTGTTCGCCGGCCCCTTCGCTCTCTGGGTCCTTGTGCGCGGGCGCGCCCTGGCGAGGGTGGGCGCGGTGCTGGTGCTGGCCCTGCTGGAAGCGGGCACAGTGGTGGGCACGTCGGTGGGCACGGCGGTGGGCACGGCGCCGACGGTCGAGACGGACGCGGTACCGCCCGCGGCGCCGCCCGCGCGGGGATGCGCGCGTCGGGACCCGGCACCGGAGGCGGCGCGGGTGAGCGGCCG
>NZ_QNFZ01000433.1 GCF_003313395.1 Nonomuraea lactucae
GCCTGCTGATGGTCGCCCGGCTGCTCGCGCCCGCCGGACCGCCGGTCACGGGGCCGCCGGTGGCCGCGTCGCCGGTCGACGGATCGCTGGTCCCCGGGCCGGTGGGTGCCGGCGGGGAGGCTTCCCCACGGCGGTCTCCTGAGCCACTCGTGGAGGCAGGTGCCGGGAGCCGGGCTTCAGTGCGGGCGTTCCGCGGGCGCTGGGTGCCGGGGTGGGCCTGGGGGGTGGTCTGGACCGCGGTCCTGGTGTGCTTCGCCGGGCCCGTCGCGTACGCGCTCGACACCGCGTACACGCCGCACACCGGAGCCGTCCCCACCGCCGGTCCCCCCATGGGACCACGGCAGGCGCCGGGCCCCGGGATGCCGCTCGGCCGCACGATGGGCGGGTTGCTGGACGCAGTCACCCCCTCCGCCGAGCTCACCGCCCTCCTGAGGCGCGACGCCTCCGCGTACACATGGATCGCCGCGACCGTGGGCTCCAACAACGCGGCCGGGTACCAGCTCGCCACCGGTCTGCCGGTGATGGCGGTGGGCGGGTTCAACGGCACCGACCCCGCGCCGACGCTGGCCCGGTTCAAGCAGTACGTCGCCGAGGGGAGGATCCACTACTTCATCGGCACGGGCATGCGCTTCGGCCACCCCGGCTCGGGCGGCAGCGACGACGCGGCGCGGATAGCGGCGTGGGTCCGGGCCACGTTCCCGGGCACCACCGTGCCGGGCGCGACGCCCGGCGAGACGTCCGGCCCCGCGTCGAACCCTCCATCCGGGGGTGCGCCCGGCGTGATCGTCTTCGATCTGACGGTGCGGTGAAAGTCACGCCGCGGCGCGGACCCGTCCGACGGCGGTGGCGTCCATGCAGTCCCTGGGGTGGACGATCAGGCCGTCCCTGACCCGCAGTAGCGCATCGCCGCGTCGCTGCCCGGTGACGACGCCCCATCCCGCCACGCGCCCCCCGGCCCCCTGCCCATCGCCTCTCGGCCCGCCACGTGCCTCCCGTCCCCCTTCCGGTCCGGACGCCCACCGGCCCGGAACGCGCCCTGCGGTCCCTCTGCCGGCCCGCCCCGCGCCCCGCGCCCCGCGGTCCTCAGCTGGCCC
>NZ_QNFZ01000439.1 GCF_003313395.1 Nonomuraea lactucae
CAGACGCTTGCCACCCCGACCATCCCCACGCGCCGCCACCACCACATCCCGCACCCCGGGATGCTCACCCAACACCGCCTCCACCTCACCCGGCTCAATCCGGAACCCACGAATCTTCACCTGCTCATCCCCACGCCCCAAAAACTCCAACACCCCATCAACCCGCCACCGCACCCGATCCCCCGTCCGATACAACCGCCCCCCACCCCCACCAAACCCATCCGCCACAAACCGCTCCGCCGTCAAACCAGCCCGACCCACATACCCCAACCCCACACCCACACCACCCACCAACAACTCACCCGCAACCCCCACCGGCACCACATTCATCCACTCATCAACCACCCACACACTCGACCCCACCAACGGCCGACCAATCGGCACCACACCATCCCCCAACACCCCACCACCCACATCAAACAACGAACTAAACGTCGTACACTCCGTCGGCCCATAACACGCCACAAACCGCAACCCCGGAAACACCTCCCGCACCCGCTCACACAACGCCACCGACAACGCATCCCCACCCGTCAACAACAACCGCAAACCACCAAACACCTCCACCCCCAACTCCACCACCTGATGAAACAACCCCGCCGTCACATGCGCCACCGACACCCCAAACCCCTCCAAAAAACCACCCACATCCACACCCCCCACACCACCACCAGCCACCACCAACTCCGCCCCACCCAACAACGCACCCCAAATCTCAAACGTCGACGCATCAAAAGCCACCGGCGCCAACTGCGCCACCACATCCCCCACCCCAACCCCCAACAACGGATCCGAACACAACCGCAACACCCCCCGATGCGACACCTCCACACCCTTCGGAACCCCCGTCGACCCCGACGTATACATCACATAAAGCGCCGACCCCGGATCCACCACCACACCCCGCGCAACCGCCACCTCCCACCCCACACCCTCCACACCATCCCCAACCCCCATAGCCCCCACAGCCTCCTCCAACACCACCACCCGCACACCCAACGACTCCAACCACCCCACCGACCCACCACCCGCCACCACCACATCCAACCCCGCATCCTCCACCACAAACCGCAACCGCGCCTCCGGCCACTCCGGAT
>NZ_QNFZ01000436.1 GCF_003313395.1 Nonomuraea lactucae
CCCAGGCCCGGACGGCCCGCCGGGGCCGAAGGGGTGGGCGTCGGGCGGCCCCGCGGGCCCAGGAGGCCCAAGCGGCCCGCCGGGTGCGAAGGGGTCAGCGGGACGGCCGGCGTCGAACACCGGAGGAGCGCCGAAGCTCTGCGTGCTCTCCGAGACCTCGCCCGGCCTGGGCGCGTCCCAGTCCGGAGGCCGCGCGAACGCGCCCGTGGTCTCGAACGGCTGGTCCGTCGGCGGCGCGCCGGCCCCCCTGTCCCCATGGGAGAACGGCGACGCGAACGCGCCGGTCGTCTCGAACGGATCGGACCGCGGCCCGGGGACGATCTCGCCGGGGTCGCCGGGGTCGCGCTTGGGGATCGGCGCCCACTGCCCCGTGACCTCGGGCCGGTCGGGCAGTTCGGGCCAGCCGGGCTGACCGGACTGGCCGGGCTGGTCGGTCCGCGTTTCGTCCACGGAATCCCAGAACGAGCTCCTGGCCGTCGGGTCCGGCACGGCGGCCCACTGCGCGGCGTGGTCGGCGGTGTTCCCGAGGTCCTCCTGAGAGTCTTCGGGGGTGCCGTCCCCCCATTCGTTCGCGTCGTCGGATCCACCTGTGCCGTGGCGGCCCATGGCTGCCCTCTCTGCCGGTTACCGATGGCCGCCAATCTTCATAACACCTTTACTACGCCTTTGTCACAGCAATCCCGCCAGTCGTGGGGCATATCACGAAAAAATCACGTAAATTGGGACAAGCCATCACCGAAAGTGATCCCAGCCACCCTGAACTGCGGCTCGTCCCCCTAGGTACACTCCTTCACCGGAGACGACCCGGCCCACGACCTGCCACGACGGCGGCAGCGCCACCTCCGGCGGGAAAGTCGCCGCGAGCGCGTGATCTTCGCCACCCGTGACAATCCATTCGAGCGGATCCGCCCCGAGCTCTTCGGCGGCGGCCGCCACCGGCTCGTCCACCGTGAACGCCGTTGGATCGAGTTCGATCCGCACCCCGCTCGCCGCCGCGACGTGCCCGAGGTCCTGGAGCAGCCCGTCGCTCACGTCCAGCATCGCGCCGGCCCCCAGCCGCGCCGCCTCCGGCCCGCGGGCGTACGGCGGGCGCGGCCGGCG
>NZ_QNFZ01000437.1 GCF_003313395.1 Nonomuraea lactucae
CGCGCAGCGGCCCCGGGCGCGCTCATCGCGCTGCGGGTGGCCTACCGCGGCCGGCTGGCGCACGTGGCGGCCCGCGACCTCACCGGCCAGTCCTCGCTGGGCGAGGTCTGCTGCGAGCTGTCCGACCTCGCCGGCGCCGCCCTGGAGGCCGCGCTCGCCATAGCGCGGACCCAGGTGGACGCCCACGACGTACGGCTCGCGGTCATCGGCATGGGCAAGGCCGGGGCCAGGGAGCTCAACTACATCAGCGACGTCGACGTGATCTTCGTGGCCGAGCCGCACGGCGGCGCCGACGAGGCCAGGGCGCTGCGCGCCGCGACGCGGCTGGCCCAGGCCATGATGCGGGCCTGCTCGGCCACCACGCCCGAGGGCTCGCTGTGGGAGGTCGACGCCGGACTGCGGCCCGAGGGCCGGTCGGGGCCGCTGGTACGCACCCTGGCCAGCCACCTGGCCTACTACCGGCGGTGGGCCAAGACGTGGGAGTTCCAGGCGCTGCTCAAGGCCAGGCCGATGGCCGGCGACATGGAGCTGGGCGCGGCCTACGTCGAGGCGGTCAACGACCTGGTCTGGTCGTCGGCCACCCGTGACCGTTTCGTCGAGGACGTGCAGGCCATGCGCCGCAGGGTCGAGGCCCACGTACGCGCCGAGGGGGACCGCCAGCTCAAGCTCGGGCCGGGCGGGCTGCGCGACATCGAGTTCGCGGTGCAACTGCTCCAGCTCGTGCACGGGCGGCTCGACCCGCTGCTGCGCCGTCGGGCCACCCTGCCCGCGCTGGCCGCGCTCTCCCGCGGCGGCTACGTGGGCCGCGACGACTCGCGCGGGCTGGCCGAGGCCTACTCCTTCCTGCGCCAGGTGGAGCACCTGCTGCAGTTGCACCGGCTCCGCCGTACCCATGTCCTGCCCTCGGACCCGGGTGACCTGCGCCGGCTCGGCCGGGCGCTCGGCATGCAGCCCGACCCGGTGGGGGAGTTCACCGCCAGGTGGCGGCGGCACGCCATGGAGGCGCGGCGGCTGCACGAGAAGCTCTTCTACCGCCCGCTGCTGCAGGCGGTGGCCCGGCTGCCCGAGAGCGAGGCGCGGCTGTCGCCCGCCGCCGCGGCGGCCCG
>NZ_QNFZ01000434.1 GCF_003313395.1 Nonomuraea lactucae
GCGCTGGCGGGCCTGGTCGGCCGCGACCCGGCCCAGCTCGTCGCCCAGGTGGCGGCGATGCCGCAGACCCCGGAGACGCTGCTCACCAGGGCCAGGCTGCTCGCCGAGCAGAACCTGGACGGCGCGGGCGCGGCCATCGCCGACGCCGGGCGGGCGCTGCCGGGCGACTGGCGGATCACCTGGTACGAGGGCGTCCACGCGCTGGCCCGGGGGCACACCGGCCAGGCCGTCCCCCTGTTCGACAGGTGCGTCGGCCTGCTGCCCGGCGAGTGCGCGCCGAAGCTGGCCCTCGCCTTCGCCCTGGAGTCCGAGCGCCGGGACCCGGTCGCCTGGTACGGGAGCGTGTGGCGCACCGACCACTCGTACGTGAGCGCGGCCTTCGGGCTGGCCCGCGCGGGCCGGATGGAGGTGCTCGACGAGGTCCCCGCCAGCTCCAGCCACCGGGTCGCCGCCCAGCTCGCGCTCGTCGCGTCCGTCGCGCGGGCGCCCGCCCCGCAGGCGCTCAAGCCGCAGGAGATCGCCGCGGCGGCCGACCGGCTGGACGACCTGGCCGACCTCGACCCGCGCCGCCGCGAGTCGATGACCGCCGAGGTGCTGCAGGCGGCGCTGGCCTGGCTCGACTCCGCGGCCAACCGGCCCGGCCAGGTCCAGGTCGCGGGCGCGGCCTTCACCGAACCGGCCATCCGCAGGCGGCTGGAGAGCATCTTCCGCAGGCTCGCCGCCGCCGCGGACTCCCGCCAGGAGCGGCACGCGCTGATCGACCAGGCCAACGCCGTACGTCCCCGGACGTGGCTGTGAGCTGCCCCGTCTGCGAGGCCCCCGTCGTGGCCGGTGACTCCTTCTGCGAGGCGTGCGGGCACCCGCTGCACGCTCCCCGCTGCGCCGCCTGCGACGCGCCGGCCGTGGACGCCGACGGCTACTGCGAGCGGTGCGGCCTGCGCCAGCCCACCGGCAGGGACGACGACGAGACCGTGCTCGGCGGCGGGGCCGCGGGGGTCACCCACAAGGGCCTGCGCCGGGCCCGCAACGAGGACGCGATGGCGCTGCTCACGGCCGGCGACTCGACCGTGGCGGTGGTGTGCGACGGCGTGGGCAGCTCGCCGCGGGCCGAC
>NZ_QNFZ01000443.1 GCF_003313395.1 Nonomuraea lactucae
CGTGGAAGAGGATTCCCTGCTGGACCGAGGTCAACGGATACACATCCGCCACCCGCGCCCCGGCGGCCACCGCATCCAGCGTCGGCTGGTCCAACCGGGCCAACGGGAAGTCCGACGGCGTGAACCCACCCGCCTCCGGCGACAGGCAATGCTCCACCAGAGCCCTCAACGCCTCGACATACGCCACCGCCACCCGCTCGATCGTCTCACCCCGATGCCAGGCACCCCCGTAATGCCACTCGAACACCAACCGCCCATCCACCGCCCGAAACGCCTCCACCTGCAACTTATGCGCCCGCGTCTGCCCATCCGGCCCCGCCAGCCCCGCCGCCAACTCCCCCACCAGCAACCCACCCGACATCCCAGCCCGCCCACCCAGATAGTTGAACCCCACATGCGGCTCCGCCACCGCACACAACCGCCCCACCAGCTCATCCCCGCCATCAGCCAGATACCGCAACACCCCAAACCCGACACCCCGCCCCGGACTCCGCCGCAACCCCTCCTTGACCGACTTCACCACCACCGCCGCATCACCCAAATCCGCGGCCGCCAACACCACCGGGAACACCGAAGTGAACCACCCAACCGTCCGCGACAGATCAACCCCCTCAACCACCGCCTCCCGACCGTGACTCTCCAACCCGATCGTCACCGCACTCGTGCCCGCCCACCCACCCAACGTCTGCAACAACGCCGCCAGCAACAGATCATTGATCTGCGTCCGATACGCCCGATGCGCCCGCGTCAACAACGCAGCCGTCGTCTCCACATCCAACTCAACCCGCACCACCCCATCAACAGCACCCACCCGACCATCCACCGGCACCACAAACCCCGACCCCGCCTGCTCCAACCAATACGGCAACTGCGCACGCACCACATCCGAGCCGGCATAACCCCGCAACGCCTCCGCCCACTGCCGGAACGACGTCGTCTTGGCAGGCAGCCGCTCACCCCGGTAAGCGCGATCGAGATCCTCCAACAGGATGTTCCACGACACCCCGTCCATCACCAAATGATGAACCACAACCCCCAACCAACCCGGCTCCTCGCCCCGATCAAAGAAGACCACCCGGACCAACGGCCCATCAACCAGACTCAGCGACCTCTGC
>NZ_QNFZ01000444.1 GCF_003313395.1 Nonomuraea lactucae
CCCGCTCGCCGGGCCCGAGTGCTGCGAGTGCTGCGAGTGCTGCGAGCGCCGCGGGTGCGGGAACGGCGGTTGGAGGCGCCGCAGGGCCGGTCGGGCCGGTCGGTTCCGTGGGCGCGGCGGGCGGCGCGGAGCAGGTCATCGCGCGCTCCCCCGGGGGAGCGGGAGTCACCGGGGCTTCGGGCGGTCCGAAAGCCAGGGAATCGGGTGGTCCAGGAGCCAAGGAATCGGGCGGTCAAGCAGCCAAGGACGACGACTGGCCGGAGCCGGTGCGGCCGGGGGTTCCCGCGCAGGGTGGTGGAGCGGAGGCCGGTCCCGCGCAGGAGCGCGGGGCGCAGGCCGTTCCGGCTCAAGCCGGCGGGGCACAGGTGGCTCCCGCTCAAGGTCGCCCCGCTTCGACCTCTGTTCCGGAAGGGGCCGCGCCTCCGGCCGGAGGGGGTGTGGGGGCCATCCAGCAGCAGTGGCCCACCGTGCTGGCGGCGCTCAAGCAGCGCAGCATCGTCGTCTGGGCCAACGTGAGCACCAACGCCCAGGTCGTCGGTGTCGAGGGAAACCTGGTCACGCTCGGCTTCAGCCAGGTCGGCGCGATGAAGAACTTCACGGGCGGCGGCAAGGACGCCGTGGTCGCCGTTGCGCTCGGCGATGTGCTCGGCGGCACCTGGCGTGTGGAGGCCGTCGTCGGCGGCTCGCCCGCTGCGCCGCGTCCTCGGGGGTCACACTCGGGTCCGCCTCCGGGGCCCGCACGCCCCCAGTCCCAGCCCTCGCCGCACCAGCAGGCGCACACGCCCCCGGCCCAATCCACGTCCCCGGCTCCGTCGGCGGGGCGTACGAGCTCGCATGGGTCGTCCCAGGAGGAGTCCGGCGGCCAGGAGCCGGGTCAACCCCCCGGGCCGGCCTCGCAGGGCTCCGCCGCGGCCGCCTCGCATGACAGGCCGACGACCGACGAGTCGTGGCCGGACGCTCCGGATGACTTCGCCCCCGGCTCGCCGCCAGGACCGGATCCCACGAAGACCACATCCGGGTCTACAGGTGGGGGTGGCCCGGCGGCCAGTTCGGGGGCCGGGGTCGCCGCCGCGCGTTCGGCGGCGAAGGCGGCGGCCCAGGCGGGGCCCCGCGCTCC
>NZ_QNFZ01000440.1 GCF_003313395.1 Nonomuraea lactucae
GCCTGGCCGCGGAGACGGCGGCGCTGGCGCGCGGCGTCGCCGGGGCGGAGGTTCCGGTGGCGCCGGCCGGCGGCACCGAGGACGGAGGGCTCGGCACGAGCGTCGACCTGGTGGAGAAGGCGATCCACGCCGTCGAGCAGGGGGACGGCGTGCTGCTCATCGCCGACCTGGGCAGCTCGGTGCTGACGGCCCGCCTGCTGGAGGAGGCGGGCCGGGTGGTGCTGGCCGACGTGCCGTTCGTGGAGGGAGCGGTCGCGGCGGCGGTGACCGCGGGCGCGGGGGCCGCCCTGGAACAGGTGCTGGCCGCCGCCGACGAGGCCCGCCACTTCCGCAAGCTCACCGGCCCGTGACGGCCCACGGCGCCGTCCGTGGGGTTCAGTGGCCCTTGCCCGTGGGTTCAGTGGCCCTTGAACGCCTCCTCCAGCCACCACGACGGGCGCTCCCTGGTGACCTTGGCGTGCACGAGCAGCGGCCTGTCGCGAGGCCCCTTGAGCCATCCGGCCACCCCTGCGACCTCCGGCGGCTCCGTCACGGTCACCGCGTCGAAGCCGTGCCCCCGGGCGATCGCCGCGAGATCCGCGGGCGGGAACCTCACGAGGCCGAGCGGGTGCCCGTGCGGGCCGAAGTGGTGCACCTCCGCGCCGTACGCCTCGTCGTCGTAGACCACGACCACCATCGGCAGGCCCAGCCGTACGACGGTTTCGAGCTCGGCGGCGCTCATCAGCGCCCCGCCGTCGCCCAGCGCGGCGACCGGCAGCCGGTCGGGCCGGGCCACGGCGGCGCCGATCGCGGTGGCCAGCCCGAGCCCGATCGACTGGAAGGCCTGAGTGAGGCAGAAGCCCCGCTCGTCCGGCACGTCGAGGAACATCGCCGGGTAGCCCATGAAGTTGCCCGAGTCGACGGCGACGGTCCGCTCGGCGGGCAGCAGGTCGTCCAGGGCGATGGTGAGGGTCCTGGGGTCGATCCGGCCGCCGCCGCTCTCGTCGGTGTACGGCACGGCCCGCCAGCGGCCCTCGGCCTGGATGCGCCGGGCCAGTCCGGGGGAACGGTAGCGGCGCTCCCCGGGCGGGCCGGTGGCGGGCCCGCTCCTGGCCGCCGCCTCTGACGGGCCGGTGGAAGC
>NZ_QNFZ01000442.1 GCF_003313395.1 Nonomuraea lactucae
ACGCGCGGAAGCCGATCCGCTCGGCCGCCAGCCGCCGCTCCCTGGCCCGCGCCAGCGCGCTGACGTCCGCGCCGGCGTAGACGGCCTCGGCCGAGACCTCCCGGGCCAGCCGCATCGTCTCGGCGACCACGTCGCCCCGCCGCACCAGCAGGTCGCCGCCGCGGGAGCGGAGCGACTCGCGCAGGTCCCGCAGGCAGTCGAGCAGGAACGGCCCGCGCCGCCCGGCGGGCACGGCCGGGTCGAGCACGAACAGCGGGACCACCCGGCGGGCCGTGGCGCACGCCGTGGCGAGGGCCGGGTGATCGTGCACGCGCAGATCCCGGTTGAAGAGCACGATCACCGTGTTCATGAGGTCGTCCATCACCTGGTATTCGCAGCCGGGACCCGCGCCGGTTGCAACCTCTGACGCCCGTGGTCCGGAAGAATGGCCAGGGCCCGGATGGGGAGACCTGCATGCGCGAGAGCGGCTCGACGAGCGCCGGAGAGGAGCCTGGATACGGCATCGGTGCCGTGTCGAGGCGGCTCGGGGTGCCCGCCCCCACCCTGCGCACCTGGAACCTGCGCTACGGCATCGGCCCGAGCCGCCGCAGTCCCGGCGGCCACCGCCGCTACGACCGGTCCGACCTGGCGCGCCTGGAGGAGATGAACCGGCTCGTCCACGCCGGCGTCCCGCCCGCCGACGCGGCCCGCCAGGCCCTCCGGCTCCGGGTCCCGCTGGAGAGGCCCGGTGCGGAAGGCGTGCCGGAGGCGCGGCCGGAGCACGTCCTGCTGGGCGAGCACGTGCCGTCCGCGGCGATGCTGGCCCGTGCCGCGCTGGCGCTGGACGGCCGCACCGTCACCGACGGAGTCGCCGCCGCGCTGGCCCGGCTCGGCGTGGTGGGCACGTGGGAGCTCCTGGTCCGTCCGGTGTTCGCCACGATCTGCCGCAGGCAGGCCGAGACCGGGGCGGGCGTCGACGTCGAGCACCTGTTCTCCGAGCGCCTCCTCGCGGCCCTGCACCCCCTGACCGAGCGGCCCGGACGCCAGGGAGGTCTCGCAGGTGCGGGAGGTTCCGGACGGCCCGCACGGCCCGGACCGCCCGAGCCGCCCGGACCGCCCGGACCGCCCGGACCGCCCGGACC
>NZ_QNFZ01000450.1 GCF_003313395.1 Nonomuraea lactucae
CATCGAACCCCGCCTGGCCCGGATGCGCGCCGACGGCACCCTGACCCTGTTCGGCAGCCACCCCATCCCCTTCGTCATCGGCCAGGACCTCATCTTCGAACGCAAGATCTCCCTGCCCGGCCACCCCAACGGCATGCGCTTCACCGCCCACGACGAGCACGGCCACCTGCTGCGCGAGAAGATCTACTACTCCGTCGGCGGCGGCTTCGTCGTCGACGAGAACGCCACCGGCGCCGACCGCATCAAAGCCGACGACACCGTCCAGCCCCACCCCTTCACCACCGCCGAAGAACTCCTCAAACACTGCGCCGGCACCGGACTGTCCATCTCCGGCCTGATGCTGGACAACGAGAAAGCCTTCGGCCGCACCGAGGCCGACATCCGCGCCGGCATCCTGCACCTGTGGCAGGTCATGTCCGCCTGCGTCAAGCGCGGCACCACCCAGGAAGGCGTGCTGCCCGGCGGGCTGAAGGTCAAGCGCCGCGCCCACCAGCTGCACCGCCGGCTGCGCACCGAAACCAGCGGCAGCGACCCGCTGCAGGCCATGGACTGGGTGTCGCTGTTCGCCCTGGCCGTCAACGAGGAGAACGCCGCCGGCGGCCGCATCGTCACCGCCCCCACCAACGGCGCGGCCGGCATCATCCCCGCCGTGCTCACCTACTACTGCCGCTTCGTGCCCGGCGCCGACGACGACGGGGTGATCCGCTTCATGCTCACCGCCGCCGCGATCGGCGTGCTGTTCAAGGAGAACGCCTCCATCTCCGGCGCCGAGGTCGGCTGCCAGGGCGAGGTCGGCTCGGCCTGCTCGATGGCCGCCGCCGGGCTGACCGAGGTGCTCGGCGGCACCCCCGAACAGGTGGAGAACGCCGCCGAGATCGGCATCGAACACAACCTCGGCCTGACCTGCGACCCGATCGGCGGCCTGGTGCAGATCCCGTGCATCGAACGCAACGCGGTCGCCTCCATCAAGGCCATCGCCGCCGCCCGCATCGCGCTGCGCGGCGACGGCCGCCACTTCGTCTCCCTGGACAAGGCCATCAAGACCATGCGCGACACCGGCCGCGACATGCTCGACAAGTACAAGGAGACCTCACGCGGCGGCCTGGCCGTCAACGTCATCGA
>NZ_QNFZ01000441.1 GCF_003313395.1 Nonomuraea lactucae
CTCGCCGCCGCCCGGTCACGAGCCGAGACGAGCGACGTGTGAGCCCGTTCCGCCTCGTCGCGCCCGGCCGCCAGGGCCTCCAGGTCGGGCGCCGGCTCCGTGGCGGCGGCCACCAGCTCGGGGTCCTCCAGCACGCCGGTCACGGCCGCGTGCTCGGCGTCCAGGCGTCGTAGCAGCTCGGCCTTGCTCTCCTGCTCGGCGGGCGTCCTGGCCGCCTCGGCAGCCTCGGCCACGTCGCGGAAGCCCGCGTCCAGCGCCGCGTCCTCGGCCGCCTCCACGGCCTTGGCCCGTTCGCCCTCCGCGGTGGCGGCCCGCCGGGTGGCCTCCAGCGCGTCGCGCAGCAGCTCGGCCTCGTCGTTGAGCCTGGACAGGCGCGCGGTGAGCGTCGCGTCGTCGCCTCGCGCGCTGTCGAGCCGCGCGGTCATCCGACCGGCGTCGCCGCTCAGCTCCTCCTGGCGTGTACGGCACGCGGCCAGCCTGGCGGCGATCCTGCGCGCCTGCTCCTCCAGCGCCGCTCGTTCCTGCCCGAGCCGCGCCGCCTCGGCCGCCAGCTCCGGTTCGGCGGCGGCGGACGATCTCAGCCTGCGCACCTCTCCCTCGGCCGCCTCCAGCACGACGGGGCCCATCGCGGGCGGTATCGACACCCGCCCCCGCTCCCCCGCCCCCACCCGGGTGGCCTCGGTGATCGGACCGCCCTGCGAGCCACCCGGCCCGCCCGAGGGCGCCTCGCCGCCCATCCCACGCGCCGCGGTCTCGCGACCCAGCGGCGCGGCCTCGCCATCCAGGAGGCCGCTGGACATCTCGCCGCACCGCCCACCCGACGGGGGCTTGCCATCGTGAGCGCTTCCCTCCTGGGTGGGGAGGGGGAGGCCGCTCTGGGTGAGCTGGCTGACCAGGCGGGCGCGTTCGGCCTGGAGGTGGGTGCGGTGGGCGCGGTGGGCGGCCAGGGCCTCGCCGAGCTCGCGGGCCCGGTCTCGGACGTGTTCGCGTTCGGTCTCGATGCGGTCGAGCTCGGCGGCCAGCGCGGGCTCGCGGTCGGCGACGGCCTCCAGGCGGGCGAGCTCCTCCCCTGCGCGTTCGACGGCCGCCTCGGCGGCCTCGGCGTCCAGGCCGCCCGTCGCCTC
>NZ_QNFZ01000446.1 GCF_003313395.1 Nonomuraea lactucae
CCCGGCGGGCGTGGGCGCGTCCGTGCCGCCGGGCGGCGCGGGCGTGCGCGCGGGCCTCTTTCGATAAGTTCCTTGGCGCGCCGATGACATCCGCTGCACCGAGACCGGCACCCCAGCGGCGATCGGATGTGGGGCAGACCTGTTCACCCACTTGTCGCGCGGCCGCGCCATCACACTCGACTGCGCACAGCAACGGGTCATCCCCCTCTCCGCTGGCTGATGACAGATGGGAGCTGGCCCTGACGGGCACCTCACCAGGGCAGGGAAGCCAGGTAGGCCAGGACGCAGATCACGGCGATGACCAGAGCGGCCACCGGGCCCCAGGGAATCATCGGCCGGAGCTTCTCGCCGCTCCACGGTCGGCGCGCGGCGATCTGGGCGGCCCGGTGGTGCCCGAGCGCGATGGAGACGGTGACGCCTCCGGCCAGGCCGACGATGACGCCGCCGTAGAAGGCCGGCCCGTACTCGATCGCGAAGAGTCTCATGGCCTTGGTGTAGCCGTGCGAGATCCACATGAGATCGGGGTCGCGGATGACTGTTTCCGGGCCGGTGATGGAACGACCGGTGAGGAACGAGCCGGCGGCGACGACGATCAGCGCCCAGCCCGGGTTGCACCACCTGCCGTAGATCCTGGGGATCGTGACCGCCGCGACCGCCGCCGTCATGGTTGCCGACAAGATCAGGGTCTGTGTGTAGAGGGTGGCGAACTCCACGTAGCCCTGGGCGCCGGGTTTGATGCGAGGGTTCTGCGCCACGTACGTGAGCGCGTAGGAGAGGCCGCTGGTGACGAGCACCACCATGACTAACGAGAGGCCGACCACCCAGTCGATGGAGTCCTTGGCGTCTCTGCGGGTCCCTTGCCTGGCCATCTGCATCCCCCCATCCATTACGCAAGCGAGCTAATCATGTACGGACAGTTGGGGTGGAGATATGGCCGTAGAGGCACATTGCTCTCGATAGCCGTGGTTATGGCGAGGTGTCTTGGACGGGCGCTGTCATCGCTGCTCACGCACTCCACGTGATCATGCCGGGTTCGACAACACGCTCTTAGCTTGATCTTTAACCTCTCTCGTCGGCCGGCCCGTTGAGCTCGATGGAGGTTCGGCCGTTTGCGGGACAGCGAGAC
>NZ_QNFZ01000447.1 GCF_003313395.1 Nonomuraea lactucae
CGAGCGCGCGGCACGCCGCGGCCGCCTCGCCCTGAGGGGCGGGCGGCTCCACGTGAACGGCGCCGCACCCGGCGAGCGCGAGCACGAGGAGCGCGGCGGCGGCGACACGCATCAGAAGATCTACCTCAGATATGGACGATCGGACACGTAAGGGTACGCGTGATCCCCTCCACTGCCTGAATCTGGGCCACGACGAGCTTGCCCAGCTCATCTACGTTGCGGGCCTCCGCGCGCACGATCACGTCGTACGGGCCCGTCACGTCCTCCGCCTGTGTGACCCCCGGAATGGCGGAGATCTCATGGGCCACGTTCGCGGCCTTGCCGACCTCGGTCTGAATCAGGATGTAGGCCTGCACCATCACGTCCTCCCGGGCGATTGGATCACACCGAAGGGCCACCGTACCCTGTGTGCGTCAGGAGGTGCGTCATCACAGTAGGAGATCTTGGCGAATTCGGAGCGGTGAGTCGTATTTCGGGACGTCTGCCGCAGGGCCCTGCTGTGCTGCTCGGCCCCGGCGACGACGCCGCGATGGTGAACGCCCCTGATGGGCGTGTGGTGGTTTCGACGGACCTCTTGCTTGAGGGTAGGCACTTCCGCCGCGATTGGTCCAGCGGCTACGACGTCGGGCGGAAGGCGGCGGCCCAGAACCTCGCCGACGTCGCCGCCATGGGCGCCGTGCCGACGTCCCTGGTGGTCGGGCTGGGGATGCCCGCGGATCTGCCGGTCGAGTGGCTGGACGCGCTGACCGACGGGTTCCGCGACGAATGCGCGGAGGTCGGGGCGAGCGTGGCCGGGGGTGACGTCACGCGGTGCGAGCTGATCGTCCTCGGAGTGACCGCCCTGGGCGACCTCGGCGGGCGTTCCCCGGTGACGCGTGCCGGGGCCCGGCCCGGTCACGTGGTGGCCGTCGCGGGGCGGCTGGGACACGCCGCGGCCGGACTCGCCCTGCTGCAGTCGGGCTGGAGTCCTGGCCGGGGCGGTCCGGCGCGTCCTGAGGACGTTCAGGGTGTTCAGGGTGTTCAGGGCGGACGTGGCGGGGGCGGTTCGGGGCTCTGGGAGGCCGTGGAGGCGCATCGCCGGCCGCGCCCGCCGTACGCCCGCGGGCCGGAGGCGGCGCGGCTGGGGGCCGGCG
>NZ_QNFZ01000445.1 GCF_003313395.1 Nonomuraea lactucae
CGCCGCGGCGTGCGGCCTGGCGCTGGCGGGCTGCGGCGCGGGCGGCCAGGGCCGGGGAGCGGTGCCCGGCATCAAGGGCAAGGTCATCGCCAGGACGGCCGACGTGCCCGTCGGCGGCGGCACGATCGTGGACCAGTGGAAGATCGTGGTCACCCAGCCCGCCGAGGGCGTCTACAAGGCATTCAGCGCGATCTGCCCGCACCGCGGCTGCGCGGTCGGCTCCCCGGAGAACGACGTCATGACCTGCCCGTGCCACGGCAGCGAGTTCGCCGCCGACACGGGCAAGTGCCTGAAGGGGCCCGCCAGCGGGCCGCTCACGCCGTACCAGGTGAAGGTCGAGGGCGACGGCATCGTCGTGGTCTGAATCCGTAAATGTGCGTGGTTTCCCGGATTGGCGTACGGCATGCTGAACCAGCGCGAGGGCGCTGGCCGTAACTGGAGAGAGACCCGAACCTGGGAGGACGCACCATGACCGAAACGACGCGCCGGGCGGTTGTGCTCGGAGCCGGAGGCGCCGGGCTTGCCGCGGTTCTGACCGCGTGCGCGAGCTACGGCGACCCGGCCACGCAGGCCAGCGTGGCGCCGCCGTCCGACGAGCCTCAGGCCGACGAGAGCTCCGCGGCGCCCAAGAAGAAGGCCAAACCCGAAGGCAAGGCGCTGGCCGACACCGCGGACATCCCTTCGGGAGGCGGGAAGGTCTTCGAGGGCCAGAAGGTCGTGGTGACGCAGCCCACGGCGGGCGACTACAAGGCGTTCAGCGCCGTCTGCACCCACCAGGGATGCACCGTCGGCAGCGTCTCCAACGGCACGATCAACTGCCCCTGCCACGGCAGCAAGTTCAAGATCGAAGACGGCTCGGTGGCCGAGGGGCCGGCCGACAAACCGCTGGCGGAGAAGCAGATCAAGGTGGACGGCGACAAGATCATGCTCGTCTGAGACCTTTCTCATCGAAGCTTCATCTTCCTGCGGTTCTGTGGACCGCATGGCAGATGACCTTGTGCAGAGTCGCAGGGCGGTGATCGCGGGTGTCGGGGCCGGTGGCCTGACGCTGGCGCTCGCCGCCTGCGGCGGCGGCTCCGGCGAGACCGGCGCCGCGCCCACCACGCAGTCCACGACCGGCGCCGCCGACTCGGGC
>NZ_QNFZ01000451.1 GCF_003313395.1 Nonomuraea lactucae
CGCACCCGCGCGGCCCTCCCCGCCCGCGCTGCGGCCTGGGGGCCGGTCACGGGCGGGAGCCGCGCGGGCAGGAGACGGGACAGTCGGCCGACCTAGTCACACATAAGTGCAGTCACCCGAGACACAGCCAGCAGGGACAACAGGTCAAGACATGCCTCCGGCGGGGGACTCCGCTCCGGGATGATCGCGAACACGGCCGGCCCGGTAGTCAGTGGCGAGCGCGAGCCCGATCTTCCCGTCTGCCACGCCCCAGGCGAAGCCCAGCAGACCAAGGGCCTGGGGTCAAGGTCGTTCTTCCAGTGGGGAGCTCCAGCCTTGACCCCAGGCCCTTGGCCCGCTGCCTTCCAGGTGGGACGAGGCAGACGGGAAGATCGGTCGGGGCGGACGTGCGGATGTCTGGGATCATCCGAGCATGGCATCTCCTCAAGAAGCGGACACGGTGCAGTCCCGAGAAGACCTCGTGCGCTATGTGAAATCTCTCCACCAGGAGTTGATCAATGGCGCAGACTGGGAAAACCTTACGCTTGACCGCTACCTAGAAGCCCTCGCGGCCTGGATCGATTCCTCTCCCGGCTCTTACAGGAACATGGGCCAGCCCGAGCCAGTCGATGCCACATGGTCGTTTCTGGCACACGCCTTGGGCGCTGCGACGATCTACGAGTAGGCGTGCCACAAGCGTGCCTGTACGGGCGGTCATTCACGGGGAATCGTGGGAGGTCCCGGACAGCACGAAACCCACCGTGACCTGCACCGCAGCACTTCAGGCGATCATGGCGAGACGTCTTCCAAACTAGCTACGCGGGTTCGATTCCCGTCGTCCGCTCTCACCATAAAAGGCCAGGTCATCCCGCGTGGGAAGCCTGGCCTTCGTGATCTTCCAGCTTTCTATCCGATCTCGCGTGCCCGTTGCCTGCCCGATGGCCTGGTCTCGCTCCTGTGAGGCGTGCCGATAGATCAGTGCCGCTGGCGACGACGAGTGGCCCATGCGGGTCATCAGCTCACGGAGGCTCGCGCCCGTGGAGGCGGCGAGGGTATTTCCGGCATGACGGAGATCGCAGATCTAATGAGGCTCCGCCTCGGACCGCCGAGATTGCCGGTTCCGCTGGCGATCAGGCGTTGGTGAGTGCATCGTCACGA
>NZ_QNFZ01000448.1 GCF_003313395.1 Nonomuraea lactucae
CGCCTGGGCGGTGCCGATGAGCGCCGCGGCGCGGACGGCGTCCAGGCAGGCGGGCAGCCCCTGCATGGGGGCGATGCCGTCGGCCAGCAGCCGGGCCCCGGCGTGCTCCGGCAGCCCTTCGGGGAGCGAGCTGACCACGCACGCCCGCGCTCCTGTGCGCCGGGCCGCCACGGCGAACGCCTCCAGGGTCGTCTCCCACTCCTTCGGGGAGCAGCGATCCTCCCGAGGAAGGTCGACGACCAGCAGGTGGGCGTCGAACCCGGCCGACAGCAGCCGGGTGAAGCACTCCGTCTGGGCCTGCCGGTCCCCCCAGATGTAGGTGTGGTAGTCGAGAGGGTTGGCGACCGTCACCGCCTCGCCCAGCACCGCGCGCAGGCCACGCCGTACGCCGGGCGGGAACTCGGGCAGCGTCAGGCCGCGCGGCTGGGCGAGATCGGCCACCAGCGACGCCTCACCGCCCGAGCAACTGGCCGAGGCGATCCGGGTGCCCGGCAGGGCGCCGTGCACGCTCAGCAGCTTCAGCGTCTCCAGCAGCCCCTCCGGATCGTGGACGCGCGCCACGCCCAGCCGGTCGAACAGCGCGTCGTACAGGTGGTCGGGGCCGGCGAGGGAGCTGCTGTGGGCGAGCGTGGCCAGCGCGCCCAGCTCGGAGGAGCCCGCCTTGAGCGCGACGATCGGCACCCGCCGTTCCAGCGCCCTGACCGCCACCCGCGAGAAGCCCGCCACGTCGCCGAGCCCCTCGACGTGCAGCCCGATCGCGGTGACCCGCTCGTCGTCCAGCAGCGCGTCCACGATCTCGGGCAGGCCGGCGCCGGCGCCGTTCCCCAGCGAGATCATGTACGCCAGGGGGAGGGAGCGGCGCTGCATGGTGAGGTTCACGCCGAGGTTGCCGCTCTGCGTGACGACGGCGACGCCCCGCTCGACCGGGGTGCCGCCGTGCTGGTCGGGCCAGAGCGCCGCCCGGTCGAGGTAGTTGAGCACGCCGTAGCAGTTCGGGCCGAGCACGGCCATCGTGCCCGCGGCCTCGACCAGGTCGCGCTGGAGGGCGGCCCCGTCCCCGCCCGCCTCGGCGAAGCCGGAGGCGTAGCAGACCGCGCCGCCCGCACCCCGCCGGGCGAGCGCCGCGACGACGGCGACG
>NZ_QNFZ01000449.1 GCF_003313395.1 Nonomuraea lactucae
CGGCGATGCGCGGCGCCGTCCAGGCGGGCCGGCTCGCCCGCCTGGCGGGCCGCATCCCCCGCCGCCGCTACGCCGAGGCCTCCTCGCCGATGACCCCGTGACACGCGCCGAAACCGCTGTAAGGCTCCCGACCAGAGGGAGCGCGACGGCGAGGGGCACGGCTCCGCATCGTTTCGGATGGTCAGGCCCTGCCATCGGCAAATCGCCCGTAAACTCGGCGGGGTGGACACGACGACCGCGGACCCCCTCGTCGGGCGCCTCCTCGACGGGCGCTACCGCATCGAGTCCCGCATCGCGCGGGGCGGCATGGCGACTGTCTACCTGGCGCTGGACGTCCGGCTCGACCGCACGGTGGCCCTGAAGGTCATGCACCGCTCGCTGGCCGAGGACCCGTCGTTCGTGCGCAGGTTCATCGGCGAGGCGAAGTCGGTCGCGAGCCTCTCCCACCCCAACGTGGTGCACGTCTTCGACCAGGGCACCGACGGTGACGTGGTCTACCTGTCGATGGAGTACGTCCCGGGCGAGACGCTGCGCGACATCCTGCGCGAGCGCGGCAGGCTGCCCGCCCGCGAGGCGCTGGAGCTCATCATCCCGGTGCTCGCCGCGCTGGGCGCGGCCCACCAGGCCGGGATGGTGCACCGCGACGTGAAGCCCGAGAACGTCCTGCTGGCCGAGGACGGCCGCGTCAAGGTCGTGGACTTCGGCCTGGCCCGCGTGATCGAGGCGGCCAACCAGACCCGCACCGGCGTGATGATCGGCACGATCGGCTACATGTCGCCCGAGCAGGTGACGTCCGGCGCGGCCGACGCCCGCAGCGACGTCTACTCCGCGGGCATCATGCTGTTCGAGCTGCTGACCGGGCAGCAGCCCTACGACGGCGAGACGCCGATGTCGGTGGCCTACCGGCACGTCCACGACACCGTTCCCGTGCCGTCGTCGCTCGTGCCGGGCATGCCGCCGCAGGTCGACACGCTGGTGGCGCGGGCCACCGCCCGCGAGCCGGGCGACCGTCCCGCCGACGCGACCGCGATGCTGGTGGCGGCGGTGGAAGCGCACCGCGGGCTGCCGCGCCTGACCGACCCCGCCGCGCCCCGCCCCGCACAGCACTCGGCGCCACACCCGATGCCGCACTCGGCGCC
>NZ_QNFZ01000452.1 GCF_003313395.1 Nonomuraea lactucae
CGAGGCGCTCCGGGCGGGGGCCGTCGACCGGCTCGTACCCCGGCTGGGGCTGGGCTCGGGCGCCGCGCCACAGGAGGTCGTGGCGGCCGTCGCCGTACGGACCGGGCTGGAGGCGCAGCAGGTCGGCGCGGCACTGTACGGCCCCGCGCCCGCCGACGACGCCGGGCTCGTCGCCCTGGCCGGATACTTGGACTCCATCGAAAGGACGGTCAGTGAACACTGAGGAGACCACCCGCGTGACGGCTCGCGGCGATGCGGCCAGGGAGGCGCTGGGCGCGCTGCGCGCCGAGGTGTCCAAGGCCGTGGTGGGCCAGGACGCGGTGGTGACCGGGCTGGTCATCGCGCTGCTCTGCCGGGGGCACGTGCTGCTCGAAGGCGTGCCCGGCGTGGCCAAGACACTGATGGTGCGTACGCTGTCCAGGGCGCTCGCGCTCGACTTCAAGCGGGTGCAGTTCACGCCCGACCTGATGCCGGGCGACGTGACCGGGTCGCTGATCTACGATGCGAAGACGGCCTTGTTCGAGTTCCGCGAGGGGCCGGTGTTCACCAACCTGCTCCTCGCCGACGAGATCAACCGCACCCCGCCGAAGACGCAGGCCGCGCTGCTGGAGGCGATGGAGGAGCGGCAGGTCAGCGTCGAGGGCGACGCCCGCGCGCTGCCCGACCCGTTCGTGGTCTGCGCGACGCAGAACCCCGTCGAGTACGAGGGCACCTACCAGCTCCCCGAGGCGCAACTCGACCGCTTCCTGCTCAAGCTGACGGTGCCGCTGCCGCCCCGCGAGCAGGAGATCTCCGTGCTCGAACGGCACGCGCGCGGGTTCGACCCGCGCGACCTGTCGGAGGTCAAGACCGTCGCCACCGCCGACGACCTGGCCGCGGGGCGCGAATCGGTGGCGCAGGTGCACGTCGCGCCGGAGGTGCTCGGCTACATCGTCGACGTCTCGCGGGCCACCCGCAACTCGCCGTCGCTCCAGCTCGGCGTCTCGCCGCGTGGCGCGACGGCGCTGCTGGCCGCCTCGCGGGCGTGGGCGTGGCTGTCCGGGCGGCCCTACGTCACCCCCGACGACGTGAAGGCGCTGGCCAGGCCGGCGCTGCGGCACCGCGTGCAGCTCCGGCCGGAGGCCGAGCTGGAGGGCGCGACC
>NZ_QNFZ01000455.1 GCF_003313395.1 Nonomuraea lactucae
CGCCCGGCGGGCGGGGATGAGCGCGACGGCGAGCGCCGCCCCGACGGCGGCGAGCACGGCGAGCGCCAGAGTGACGGGCGACGGCGGGCGGCCGATCCCGGCCCCCACCCCGCTCGTGTGCCCCTGCAGGTCGATCAGGCCGGTCACGATCGAGGCGCCGACCGCGGTGCCGACGGCCACCCCCAGCACGACGAGCAGGCCCGTGCCGGTCACCAGCGTGGCCATCACCTGCCGCGGCGTCAGCCCCATGGCCTTGAGCACGGCCAGGTCGAAGGCGTGGTCGCGCAGGCCGAGCGCGCTGGCGGTGAGCAGGTTGGCCAGGCCGATCAGCGACAGCAGGGCGATCAGCGCCACGATCACCACCCTGATGATCTTCAGCCGGTCGGCGGGGTTGACGGCCCGCTGCACGTCGACGCCCTCCCCCGACTCCGCCAGCAGCCTGCTCCGCACCTCGGCCGGGTCCGCGCCGGGGCGCAGCGCGAGCGCGTAGAACTCCGGCGGCACCGAGTCCTTGGCCGCCAGGCTGTCGAGGCCCACCGACAGCACCTCGCCGTCGAGGTCGGGTTCGACGGTCCTGCCGACGACGCGCACGATCAGCGGCGATCCGCCCACGGTCAGCCGCACCCGGTCGCCGATCTTCACCCCCAGCAGGTCGAGCAGCCCCTGCCCGGCCACGGCCTCGCCGGGCCGGCCGTACATGCGGCCCTCGACCACGGGGAACGGGTAGGGCGCGGTCGTGCTGCCGATCGCCCGGACCCGGACCGAGCGGGCCTCTCCGGGGGCCAGGGCGTTGACCTCGGTGCCGGGGTAGACGGCGCGTACGTCGGGGTCGCGCTTGGCGATGCGCTCGGCGGCCACCGGCTCCAGCTTGTCCGGCCGGACGTGGAGGGAGGCGTGCTGGCCCACCTGCTCGGGGTGGCTGAGGAAGTTGTCGAGCGTGGACCAGACGCCCAGCCCGATGGTGATCATCATCATGGGCACGGCCAGCCCGAACGCCGTCAGGAACGACGGCACCCGCCGGGTGAAGGCGTCCCTGGTGCCGAGGACGAGCGCGGGCGGCAGCCGTACCAGCAGGGCCAGCCTGGCCAGCCGCGACAGGTGACCGCGCGGCGGCGCGGCGGGAGCGGCGGGGATGGGCGGCG
>NZ_QNFZ01000453.1 GCF_003313395.1 Nonomuraea lactucae
CGGGCCGCGTGGCGCGTCGGGTGGCGGGGCTGGTGGCGGGGCTGGTGGTGGGGCTGGTGGCGTGGTCGCGCGGCGGTCGCCGGTGGCGGCGTGGCTGGCCGAGAACGGCGCCCTGGTCGCGCTCATCGTGCTGGTGGTGGCGCTGTCGCTGCTGTCCGACGACTTCCTGAGCGTGACGAACCTGCTCAACGTGGGCGTCCAGGCGGCCGTCACCGCGATCCTCGCGTTCGGCTCGACGTTCGTGATCGTCACCGGCGGGATCGACCTGTCGGTCGGCTCGGTCGCGGCGCTCTCCGCGATCACGCTCGCCTGGATCGCCACCGAGGCGGGTCTGGCCTGGCCGGTCGCCACAGTGGCCGGGCTGGCGGTCGGCGTGGCGTGCGGGCTGGTCAACGCGACGCTCATCGCGTACGGCAAGCTGCCGCCGTTCATCGCCACCCTGGCCATGCTCGGCGTGGCCCGCGGCCTGGCCCTCGTCATCTCGCAGGGCAGCCCGATCCTGCTGCCGGAGGAGGTCGCCCACCTGGGCGACACGATCGGCGGCTTCCTGCCGATCCCTGTGATCGTGATGCTCGTGATGGGCGTGATCACTGCCGTGATCCTCAACCGCACCTACTCCGGCCGCGCGCTGTACGCCATCGGCGGCAACGAGGAGGCCGCGCGGCTGTCCGGCATCCGGGTCGGCCGCCAGAAGCTCGTCGCGTACGCCCTCTCGGGCGGGTTCGCGGCCGTGGCCGGCATCGTGCTGGCCAGCCGGCTCGCCTCGGCCCAGCCGCAGGCCGCCGCCGGCTACGAGCTGGACGCCATCGCGGCCGTGGTCATCGGCGGCGCCAGCCTGTCCGGCGGCAAGGGCCGGGCGCTCGGCACGTTCGTCGGCGCCCTCATCCTGGCCGTACTGCGCAACGGGCTGAACCTGCTGTCCGTGTCGGCCTTCTGGCAACAGGTGGTGATCGGCGTGGTGATCGCGCTGGCGGTCCTCGTCGACACGCTGCGCCGGAAGGGCACGTACTAGGGAAGGAGACAGATCATGCGGATTCCCGCGATCGTCATCACCGGCACCGCGCTCGTACTGGCCGCCTGCGGCACGCCCGCCTCGCCGGGCGGCGGCACGGCGGCCCAGGGCGGCACGACGGCGAACGCCGC
>NZ_QNFZ01000456.1 GCF_003313395.1 Nonomuraea lactucae
CCCCCGCCCCCCGGCGCCTTGTCCGAGCCGCACCCCGCCACGCCGGCGAGCAGCCCGGAGAGCCCGACGGCGACGCCGCCGCGCAGGACGTTCCTGCGGGTGGGCGACAGTTCTTGGATGGTCAGTCGTTGCCTGCTCAATTTCTGCTCCTTCGCGCGCTCAGCCACAGGAGGTCTGCGATGCGGCCGCGCTCCTCTTTGACTGAGAAGATCCCGCACAGTCGACAACAATCGCGAGAATCGATTACTCGACTATCCGCCATCGGCCGGTTCACGTCAAGGGGCGGTGACCTGTGAACGCGAAAGCCGGGCCGAGCCGCGGCTCGGCCCGGCTCCGGGCGAGATCGGGCTGGTCAGGCCGTCCTGCGCGGCGGCTCGACGGCGGGACGGCCGTACGCCGTGCTGCGGGCGACGGCCTCCCACTCGCTCAGGCCGGCGCGGATGGACTCCAGCGCGGCCGTGATGTTGTCATAGGCGTCCCCTCCGAGAGGGAGGCGGAGCGGCAGCGGGCCGTCGTCACGCACGACCTCGACGATGATCTGGGCGGCCCGGTCGGGGTCGCCGGGCTGCTTCCCGTCCTGCGACTCGACGAACCGGCGGATCGGGCCCACGATGTCGGCGTAGCACGGCAGCTCGGCCGCGGACGAGGACTGGCTCCCGGAGAACACCGGCGTCCGGTGGGAGCCGGGTTCGACGATCAGCACACGTACGCCGTGCGGCGCGACCTCCTCCGCGAGGGTCGCCGAGAGCCCCTCGAAGGCCGCCTTGCTTGCAGTGTAGGAGGAGAACCCCGGTTTGATGAGGAAGCTGCCCATCGTGGAGATCTGCACGATCGTGCCGGTCCGCCGCTCCCTCATCTGGGGGAGCACGGCGCGGATCAGCCTGGTGGACCCGAAGACGTGCAGGTCGAAGACCGCCCGCAGTTCCTCGTCGGTGACCTCTTCCACCGCGCCGATGTGCACCCGGCCGGCGTTGTTGACCAGGACGTCGATCCGCCCGAACGCCTCGGTCGCGTCGCGGACGGCCGCCTCCACCTGGTCCGGGTCTGTGACGTCGAGCGGAAGCGCCAGCACCCGCCCCCCGTGGCCCCGCGCCCAGCCGGCGAGCACGCCCACGCGGCGCGCGGTGGCGACGACGAGGTCGCCGGTCGCC
>NZ_QNFZ01000454.1 GCF_003313395.1 Nonomuraea lactucae
CCCAGGTGCCCCGCGGCGGCGAGCGGCTCGGGGCCCCGCGGGCAACTGGCGGTGAGCGGCTCCGGGACCGCCCCGGCGAGCCGCTCGTCCGCCAGGACGTGCCGGGCGGCGTCGTCAGGGCTCATCGCCCTGCCCTGGGACCAGAGCACCGCGGTGCGCCCCTCGCCGAGCTTGCCACGGGCGCGCGCGAGCAGCCCCTGGACGCGGGTGGGGAAAGTGTGCTGGCGGATCGCCTCGCGGAGGCTGACGGCGGCGGCCGCGGTCAGCACGGCGGACTCCAGATCACCCTCCGCCTCGGCGAGCACCGACAGGCCGACGAGGCACCGGGCCACGCCCTGCCGCTGGCCGGCGCGCCGGCTCAGCGACATGCTGCGGCCCAGCCGCTCCCTGGCCGCCGGGAACTCCCGGAGCATGGCCGCCACCCTGCCGCCGCGGGCCAGGCAGCGGGCCAGCTCCACCCCGCTGTCGAGCTCCCGCAGCCAGGACCCGGCCGTCTCGTAGTGGGCCATGGCGGCCACCAGGTCGCCGCGGGCCTCGGCCACCGCGCCGAGCTGCGTAGCCACCCGCGCCATGATCCAGCGGTGGCCGTGCTCGCGGGCTCGTTCCATGGCCTGCTCACCGTGCCGCTGGGCCTCGCGCAGCCGGCCGCGGGCGAGTGCCACCGCCGACAGCCCGGCGTGGCCGGCCGCCTGGTTCCAGGGGTCGCCGGAGGCATCGGCCAGGGCCAGGCCCTCCCGCGCGTGGTGCACCGCCTCGTCCGGCCTGCCCAGGCGGAGCAGCACCATGACGCAGAGGCTGTGCATCACGCCCAGCGCGAACGGGCCGGCGCTCTTGAGGCCCGCCATGCTCTCCGTGGCCAGCTCCAGCGAGCGGTCCAGCTCGTCTCGGGCCTCCAGGCCGTACGCGAGGTAGGCCTTGGCCTGGGCGATCTGCTCGTCGGGCACGCCGGTCAGGTCGTGGGCCAGCAGCCGCTCGGCCCAGCCCACGATGTCCGTGGGCCCGCTGACCGGCAGCAGGCCCGTGCTGTGGAAGCACAGCCGCAGCCCGAGACGTACGTTGCCGGACTCGACCGCCCAGCCGAGCGCGGCGCGCAGGTCGTCGAGCAGCGCCCGGCCGGCGGTCACGGCGGCCAGCCGCCGCGGCCACGGCAGGCG
>NZ_QNFZ01000457.1 GCF_003313395.1 Nonomuraea lactucae
GGCCGCCGCGGTGGGCGAGGACTGCGGCCTGGATGCGGTTGCGCAGGCCGAGCTTGTCCATGGCGGCGGCGAGGTGGGTCTTGACCGTGGTGACGCCGACGTGCAGCTCCTCGGCGATCTCCGCGTTGGACAGGCCGGTGCCGACCAGGGCGAGGACCTCCAGCTCCCGTTCGGTCAGCCCGGCGGGGAACGGGTCGGCGCCGGCCCGCTCGCCGGCCGCCAGGAAGCCCTCGACGACGCGGCGCAGCACCGAGGGGGCCAGCAGCTGCTCGCCCGCCGAGGCCCTGCGCACGGCGTCGACCATGCGTTCGGGCTCGTCGTCCTTGACCAGGAAGCCGACCGCGCCGGCGCGCAGGGCCGCGTGGACGTTGGCGTCCTCGGCGAAGGTGGTGAGCACGACGACCCTGCTGGCCGGGCGGGCGGCGAGGACGCGCCTGGTGGCCTCCAGGCCGTCGACGCGGGGCATGCGCAGGTCCATGAGGATGACGTCGGGCAGGTGCCGCTCGGCCTGCCGGACCGCCTCGGCGCCGTCCGCGGCCTCGGCGACGACCTCCATGTCGCCGGCGGCCTGCAGGAGCATCCGCACCCCGGCGCGGACCAGCGCCTGGTCGTCGGCGACCAGGACGCGGATCACGCGGCGCCCCTGACCGCGGGCAGGAAGGCGGACAGCCGCCAGCCGCCGTCCCAGTCGGGTGCGGCCGTGAGCGTGCCACCGAGCGCGCGGACCCGTTCGCGCATGCCGGCCAGGCCCCGGCCGGAGGAGGGCAGGCATTCGACGAGGGTGGGCGGGCGCCCGTTGCGGATCTCGACGGACAGGTCCCTGCCGGCCGATGCGAGGGTGACGCGGACCTCTGTGCCGGGGCCGGCGTGTTTGAGCACGTTCGTGAGACCTTCCTGGATGATGCGGGCGGCGCAGGCGCGGGCCACCAGGGGCGCGCGGTCGGCGTCCGGGTCGAGGTCGAGGTCGACCAGGAGACCGGCGGCGGCCACGCGCTCGGCGGAGTCGCGTATCACGTCGGCGGGGTCGGCGAGCATCACGGGCGCCCGTTCGAGCTCGCGTGGCACGCCGGTGAACGGGCCGGGCCAGCGTTCGGGGCAGACGGGACCGGCCGGCGGGCCTGGCGGGCGTCCCGGCGGGCGTCCATGCTCGCTCGCC
>NZ_QNFZ01000458.1 GCF_003313395.1 Nonomuraea lactucae
CTCACCGCGCCGGGACCGAGCGTCCCCGCCTGGGCGCCGGGCGACCTGGCCACGCTGCTCACCGACCGCGGCTGGCTGGAGCACGCCCGCGACGGCACCGCCCGCTGCCTGGCCGACCTGCGGCGCGAGGAGCACAGCGTACGGCTGCGCCGCCTGGCCCACCGCACGTCCCGCACGCCGTCCATCAGCGTCGTCATGGCCACCAAGCGGCCGTCGATGGTGGCGGAGGCGCTCGCCCAGATGGCCCGCCAGCGCGGCGTCGAGGTGGAGGTGGTGCTGGGCCTGCACGGGGTGCCCTTCGAGCGGGTGCGCAGGGCGGTCGAGGACGTGCCGCTGCCGGTCGCCTGGATCGAGGCCGGCGAGGACGTGCCGTTCGGCCAGGTGCTGAACGAGGCGGCCGCCCTGGCCGGCGGCGACTACCTCGCCAAGTGGGACGACGACGACTGGTACGGCCCCGGCCACCTCGCCGACCTCGTCATGGCTGCCACCTACTCGGGGGCCGACGTGGTGGGCACGTCGGGGGAGTTCTTCTACCTGGAGCCGCTGCGCGCCACGATCAGGCGCACGACGTTCGCCAGCGGGGCCTCGTACCCGAGCGAGGTCTGGTCCGACCATGTCGCCGGCGGAACGATCCTCGTCCCCCGGGCGAAGTTCCATGACATCGGGGGCTTTCCCGCCCAGCCCCGCGCGGTCGACCGCGACTTCCTCAAAGCCGCGGCTGAGACAGGGGCCCGCATCTACCGCACCCACGGACTCGGCTACGTGCTGCGCCGCGCGCTCGGCGGCGAGCACACCTGGCAGCTGCCCCTCGCCCACTTCCTGAAGGTGGCCTCCAGCCAGTGGAGGGGGTTCCGCCCGAGCCTCCTGCTGGAGGCCTCATGAGGGTGCGCGGCATGAGGGTGCGCGGCAACGACTACCGCGTCCTGCGGCCACCGGAGAGGTTCGAGCCGTCGCTGCGGGTCAGCGTGATCGTGCCCGCCTACGGCGGCCAGGACAAGCTCGACCTGGTGCTGGCCGCGCTGGCCAGGCAGACCTACCCGGCCGGGCTCACCGAGGTCGTCGTCGTGGACAACGGCAGCTCGCCGCCGCTCCGGCTCCCCGCCGACCGCCCGCCGGGCGCCCGGCTGATCGTCTGCGACGCGCCCGGCCGGGCCAGCGCGCGCAACGCG
>NZ_QNFZ01000467.1 GCF_003313395.1 Nonomuraea lactucae
TCGAGGTTGAAATGCTGGAGTTACGGAGGGTCGAGGGTTAGGCCGGTGGCGGCGGTGAAGCCGTCCAGCAGGCCGTGGCGGTATTGCATCCGTTTCAGCTTGGTCTTGACCACCGCGGCGAGCTGATCGGTGTCGCGCGGAGCGAGGTTGGCCAGGCCGCGCTTGAGCGCTGACCAGACCTGCTCCACCGGGTTCAGCTCGGGGGCGTAGGCGGGCAGCTGAAATACCGTCAGCCATGCACTGCGAGCCTGGATGTAGGTGCGCATCGCCTTGGACAGGTGCCGGCGGTCGTTGTCCCACACCAGCACGATCCTCCCGCCGAGCTGGGCGTGCGCGGCATCCAGCAGACCCGCGAACTGGCACGGCCCAAAGCCCTTGACCTCCCCCGCACGGCCGCGCCGCAGCAACGTCCGGAACATCAGCCGGGTGCGCTGCCCGGGCCGGGTGCAGATCAGCCCGGCAAGACTCACCCTGCCGTACCCCTTGCCGGTGACCTTCACCACCGGTGTGCGACCACGCGGCGCCCAGGTGCGCGCCTTGGGCGGGCGCAAGCTCTGCCCGGCCTCGTCCTCGAAAACCAGCCACGCACCCTGCTCATGCACCGTCGCTTTTGATCCTCGGCCACTGCTCGGCCACCCACTGCCAGACCACCTCCTCATCGCGCTCGACGGCCCGGTGCACCGGCACCTGAGGGCTCCACCCCATCCGATGCAGCAGATACGACACCCCGCGCGGGGTGTAGCGGATGTGGAACAAGGTCGCGATCAGATCGGACACCCGCGCCAACGTCCAACGCTGATCCTCACCCCAGCCATGCGCCGCCGGACCGCGCTGCAACTCCGACGCCAAACGGGCCAGCCGCCGCTCATCCAGCCGGCACTTCTCCCCGCCGGGTCCCTTGGACGCCAACGCCTGCCTACCGCCCTGTCGCCAGGCTCGATGCCACCGACTGGCCGACATCCGCGTGATCCGGAATCGCCGGGCCACCTCTGCCGGCGACACTCCTTGAGCGAACAACTCCACCGCCCGCAGGCGTAATCGCTCCCGCCGCTGGCGTTCCTCGGCGGTCAGCCCGCCACCATGCGCATACCTCACCAACCAGGCGTAAACCAGCCAAACGCTGCCGTCACTACCCCCGAACGCCTGTAACTCCTACCTTTCAACCTCAG
>NZ_QNFZ01000459.1 GCF_003313395.1 Nonomuraea lactucae
AGGAGCTCGTCCGGCGCAGCGCCGCCGAGGCCCGCGAGTTCGGCGATCCCGCCACGCTGCTCGCCTGCGGCGCGGGCACCGACCACGCCCCCGGCGCCGCCGACCTGGACGCCGTCACCGCCGCGTACGCCGAGCAGGTCGAGACCGTCCAGGCGGCGGGCGCCGGTGTGGTCATCATGGCGTCGCGGCAGCTAGCCCGGGTGGCGCGCGGCCCGAAGGACTACCACCGGGTGTACGGCGAGCTGCTCGGCCTCGCCGACCGGCCGGTGATCCTGCACTGGCTGGGCGAGATGTTCGACCCGCGACTCGCCGGCTACTGGGGCGCGGCGGACGTGCCGGCCGCGACCGAGTCGTTCCTGGAGCTGGTCCACGCCCACGCCCCGGCGGTGGACGGGGTGAAGGTGTCGCTGCTGGACGAGGAGCACGAGATCGGGCTGCGCGCCGCGCTCCCGGACGGGGTCAGGCTCTACACCGGCGACGACTTCAACTACCCGTCGCTGATCAGGACGGGCTCCCACGCGCTGCTCGGCGTGTTCGACGCGATCGCCCCCGCGGCTGCGGCCGCCCTGGGGGTGCTGGACGCCGCCGAGGCCGCCTGTCACGAGGCGGGCCGTGACCGGCTGCTCGGCCACTACGACGAGATCCTCGCGCCCACCGTCCCGCTGTCACGCAAGATCTTCGAGGCGCCGACCTACAACTACAAGACCGGCATCGTCTTCCTGGCCTGGCTCAACGGCCACCAGGACGCGTTCGCCATGCTGAACGGCGCCCAGTCGGCCCGCTCGCTGCTCCACCTGGCCGAGGTGTTCCGCCTGGCCGACCGGGCGGGCCTGCTCGCCGACCAGGAGCTGGCCGTGTACCGCATGAAGGCGCTGCTGGAGGTGCACGGGCTGTGAGCCTCTCGCTGAACCAGTGGACGACCAGGCGCTGGTCGGTGGCCGAGGCCGTGGACGGGTGCGTACGGCACGGGCTGGAGGCCATCGGCCTGTGGCGGCAGGAGGTGGCGGCGCAGGGGCTGGCCGAGACGGCCGACCTGGTGCGCGGTGCCGGGCTGCGGGTGTCGTCGCTGTGCCGGGGCGGCTTCCTCACAGGGGGCGGGCTGCCCGGCGAGGGCGGCGGGCGGGCGTTCGCCGAGGCGCTCGACGACAACCGGCGCGCCGTGGACGAGGC
>NZ_QNFZ01000460.1 GCF_003313395.1 Nonomuraea lactucae
TGACCGCCGCCGCGGCGCTCGTCGCGGGCGGCGCGCTGCTCGCCCCCCACTGGGCGGCCACACTCGGGGGCGGCTCCTCCCCATCCCAGACCCCGGCCGGCGGCGCCACGCCTGCCACCACAGGACCCGGCACCGAACCCACCAGCGGGTCCAGCGGCGTCCCCACGGGCGACCCCACGACTGGCCCCACCACGGGCGACCCCACCACCGGCGATCCAGCGACTCCCGGGGCCACGACGCGGCCGATGCCGCCCGACGGCTGGCGGAGCCACACCAGCGCGGCCGGGCGGTTCTCGATCGCCGTCCCGCCCGGCTGGCGGGCCGTCAAGAGCGCCACGCGCGACAGCGTCACGGTGCGCGGCCCCGGCACGCCCGGCGCGCTGATCGTGGAATGGACCGTCGCGGAGCGGCCCTGGACCGACCCCGTGCGGCACTGGGAGGCCCTGGAGAAGGAGATCCTGGACAGGGGTGAGTTCACGGCCTACCGGCGCATCGCCATCGACCCCATCACCTATCTGGGCCGCCCCGCGGCCGACTGGGAGTTCACCAGGCAGCGCGGCGGCACGGTCATCCACGTGATCAACCGCGGGTTCCGCACCGCCGACGGCCGGCCGTACGCGCTCTACTGGGAGACCTCCCACGACCGCTGGCGGATCGACCGCCACTACTTCGACACGTTCGCCAGGACCTTCAGCCCCCGATGAGAGACGGCGGAGCGGGGCGCGCGGTGGCGCGAGAGGCGGGCAACGCGACGGAGCGGGCGAGCTTCTGGCGGCACCCGGCGGTGCCGGAGGTGGACCTGCTCAAGGCCCGCTACGTCACCCACCGCTTCTCCCGGCACGTCCACGACGGCTACGCGATCGGGCTCGTGCTGGACGGCGTCGAGGAGTTCGACTACCGCGGCGAGGTGCACCGGGCGGGGGCGGGCGAGCTGGTCCTGGTGAACCCCGACACCGTGCACACCGGGCACGCGGGCGTGCCCGGCGGCTGGTCCTACCGGATGCTCTACCCGTCGGTGGAGGCGCTCGCCGGGATCGCCGACGAGGTCGGCGCCGCCGGCCGGGCCCGCTCGACGCGGTTCTTCCCGGAGCAGGTGGTGCGCGACCCCGCGGTCGCCGCGCTGCTCGGCCGGGCGCACCTGGCGGCCGAGCACGGCGACGACCTCGCGGCCTCCAC
>NZ_QNFZ01000461.1 GCF_003313395.1 Nonomuraea lactucae
CGCGGGGTGGCCGCCCAGGCGGGGAACGCCTCCTTGGCGGCGGCCACGGCGGCCTCGGCCTCGGCCTGCCCGCCGCGTGCGATCTCGGCGAGCGTGCCGCCGTCGATCGGCGAGGTGTCGGTGAAGGTCGCGGCGGAGGCGACGCGGCGCCCGCCGATCCAGTGCCGCGTGTCGACGCCGACCCCGGCGACCACGGCCGTCCCCGGAGGGAGGTGCTGTTCTGGCATTTCAGGTCTCCGTTCCACAGTGCCGGGCGGGACTCACCCGGCCGCCGACGTGCCGGACTCCAGCAGGCGGCCGCCGTCCCAGACGACGCCGACCTGGCGGTAGTAGGCCGCGATGGGCTCTCGGATCTCCAGCCGGGCCAGCTCCTCCGTCGGCGCCTCGAACAGCTCCAGCTCGGCCTCGCCGGTCCAGGGCGGCCCGGCCTCGAAGGAGGCGGCGCCGGACTCGACCAGCTCGTCCAGGGCCAGGCCCTTGCCCTTCTCGATCGAGGGCAGCCAGCGGTGGTGGGCCATCGGGTGACCGTTGACGAACCCGTTCGTCTCCGCCGGCCCGCGCAGCGTCACCACGGCCTGGGCGAGCCTGCGGTCGGCCGCGGCGAGCGTGGCGCCGAACCGGGAGCCCGCCTCGATCCGCGGAGCCGGGCCGTAGGGATGGGGGCGGGTCAGGTGGATGGAGCCGAGCTTCTTCGGATAGCCCTGGTGCAGGCCGCGGGCGATGGCGAAGTCCTTGTCCACCCAGATGTAGACGCAGCGCGAGTACGTACGCCCCCGGTACGAGCAGCGCACGACGGCGAACGCCTCCTTGTACTGGGAGCGCACCGGGTCGAGCAGCTCCTCCCGGGAGGACGAGCAGGACTGCCAGTCCGCCCAGATCAGCGCCACCGCGCCGGGGTCCTCCTCGGCCAGCTCCAGCGGCTCGGGCAGCAGCTCGCGCACCCGGGCGGGGTCGGTGCGGTACTCGACGGTCAGCAGGTCGCCCGAGTAGTGCCACGGGGGCGCCGGGACGAGCGACGACCGGCCGGTGGCGGTCTTGGGGGTGAAGTAGCCACGGAGGCTGGACATGTGGTGACGCTCCTCAGGCGGCGAGGGCCGGCTGCTCCAGCAGCCTGGCGCGGTAGCGGGCGGCGCCGGCCGCCGCGGCGCGGCCACCGAGGGCCACGACGCCGACCAGCCG
>NZ_QNFZ01000464.1 GCF_003313395.1 Nonomuraea lactucae
CAAGCAAGGCCGGACACCTGTGCAAGGCCATCGCCCTCCTACAGAATCACCAGCTCGCGCGAGGATGAAAATGCCTCCCTCATCGACAAGCATCAGCAACAGGGGTGGGTCCTCCCGATCGAGGATGCGTTGCCGCCGCATGCGAGCTTCGACACGTTCGCCTACCTCGTCGGGCTTGATCCGCGGCCCGTGGCTGAAGATATGGCGGGCGTATGCCTCGGTCTGGAGAAGGCCGGGGACAAGCAGAGGATCCCATGAGCGCAGGACAAGCAGGGTGGGCTCGATCTCCTGGGTCCAATTCCTGAACCAGGGCGGGTTGCCCGGCTGACTGACGATGCGTTCGTGGAGCTGGGCAAAGGAGACGCCGCCGGACGTGCCGAAGAGCAGGTCCAGCCGATCGGCGTCCGACCGAGACGGCGTACGGGTCGCCTTCTCCAGGCGGCTCACCTGCGTCTGCGTGCAGCCGAGCCGGGCCGCCACCGCCGCCTGGGACAACTCGGCGGCCTCCCGCAGCCGCCGCATCTCCGCGCCGAAGCGCACGCGAGGAGAGTCCGGGTTGAGAGACGGCACAACGTCCATGGCATTTCCTCTCAAATTAGAGAAAAACGGAAACCTCGGCCGGCCGATAACACCTTTAAACCACACCTGACCAACCGCTGTCATCAGTCATGCTGTCTTGGCCTGGCCAATTGATTGTTCGCGCCGACATCGAGAAGGCACGCTGAACGCACACCTTCTTCGACGGCAGACACAGAAAACTGCCCACAACATTCCTCGGCCGGGCACGAATAACCCGTCAGTGCTATTCATCGCTCCGGGCGTACCGCCGGGAAACCAGCCGGGAGGCAGGAGCATGGCAGCACGTGAAGAGCGCGAGAGATTCGACCACCTCGCCCGCCTGGGCTGGGACCTGCACGTCTTGGGCTACTGCGTCTCGCTGCTCATGCCCGTGGCCGACCTGCCGGTCCTGGAGATGCTCACCATGGACGGCGCCAAAGTCCACATCACCGCCATTCGCCGTTACTGCGGTTGGGTGTTCACCTGGCGCCCCTGGTGGGCGCGACTGTGGCGGCGCGACAAATGGGTGGTGGCCCACGCCGACAATGAGCACTTTTCATCCCGCTTCGCGGAGTTGAAGGACGAGGATCGCTTTGACGAGCTGACCTGCCAGAAGAGGACAA
>NZ_QNFZ01000462.1 GCF_003313395.1 Nonomuraea lactucae
CCTCGGCGCGCGCCCCGCCCGCGGCCAGCGTCGTGGCCGGGGCCGTGGCGGGGCCGGTGGTCGGGTCCGTGGCGGGATCGGTGGTCGGGGCCGTGGTGGGGTCGGTGGTCGGGTCGGCGGTCAGGTCGGCGGTCAGGGCCCTGTTCAGGGCCGCGGTCAGGGACCTGCGGGCCTCGCCCAGCCTGCCACGCAGGTACCAGTACCAGGCGAGCGCGTTGGCCAGCCGCAACGGCTCAGGCCCGGTCGCCAGGGCGAGCCGGAAATTGGCGCTCTCGACGTCGAGCAGCTCCAGCCACTCGCGCTGGCGGGGGCCGCGCAGCTCCGCCCGCTCGGCCAGCGCGGTGTAGTGGCGCGCGTGCCGTTCCCTGACCGTCTCCAGTTCGCCCGACTCGGCGAGCCGCTCGCCGCAGTAGGCCGCCACGGACTCCAGCAGCCGGTATCGCGGCCCGGCCGCCACCACGACCAGCGACCGGTCCACGAGCCTGGCCACCGCGTCGAGGACGTCCACCCCGGGTTCGGCACAGACCTCCTCCGCCGCCTCCAGCGTGCAGCCGTCGGCGTGCACGGCCAGCCGCCGCAGCACGACGCGCTCCTGCCCGGTCAGCAGGCCCCAGCTCCAGTCGATCGTCGCCCGCAGCGTGCGCTGCCTGGCCGGGGCGTCGCGCATGCCGGTGGTGAGCACCCTGAACCGGTCGTCGAGCCGGTCGGCCAGCCCCTGGACACCGAGCGCGCGCACCCGCGTCGCGGCCAGCTCCAGGGCGAGCGGGATGCCGTCGAGGCGGCGGCAGATCGTGGCCAGGGTGGTGGGTGTGGTGTCGTCCCGCTCCCAGTCCCGATCCCGGTCCCGATCCCGGTCCTGGTTCCGTCCCTGGTCCCGGTCTTGATCCCGGTACGGCTCGATGCCGGCGCGTGCGGCGAAGAGCCGTACGGCGTCCGGCTCGGGCAGCGGCGGCACGGGCAGGACCCGCTCCCCCGTCACGCCGAGAGGCTCCTGGCTGGTGGCCAGCACGCGCAACCCCGGCGCCGCCTTGAGCAGCAGGGGCACCAGCGCGGCCACCTCCTCCACGACGTGCTCGCAGTTGTCGAGGACGAGCAGCGCGCGCTTGGCGGCCAGGGCGGCGGCCAGCCTGCGCGGCAGCGGCGCGGCCTCGTCGTCGCGCACGCCGAGCACGGCCGCCACG
>NZ_QNFZ01000463.1 GCF_003313395.1 Nonomuraea lactucae
GCCCGCCCCGCCGGACGTCGGCGAGAGCGCGCGGCCCGCGCGGCAGGAGCGCGGCGCGGAGCCGGTGCTGCGGGTGGAGGGCCTGGTCAAGCACTACCCGCTGCTGAAGGGGGCGGTGTTCAGGCGCAGGGTCGGCACCGTGCACGCGGTGGCCGGCATCAGCTTCGACCTCCGCGAGCGCGAGACGCTGGGCCTGGTCGGTGAGTCGGGCTGCGGCAAGACCACGACGCTGCTGGAGATCCTTGAGCTGGCCAGGCCGCAGGAGGGCCGGATCGTCGTGCTCGGCCACGACACCGCGGGTCTCGGCGCGGGCGAGCGGATGGCGATCAGGCGCGACATGCAGGTGGTGTTCCAGGATCCGCTGGCCTCGCTCGACCCGCGCATGACCGTCTACGACATCCTGGCCGAGCCGCTGCGCACGCACGCGGGGAGCACGCACACGAGGGGCACCCGCGCGAAGGGCGGCCCCGCCCGGCGCATCGCCGAGCTGCTCGCCCTGGTCGGTCTCGACCCGTCCCACTCCGAGCGCTACCCGCAGGACTTCTCGGGCGGCCAGCGCCAGCGCATCGGCATCGCCCGCGCGCTCGCCCTCGAACCCCGGCTGCTGGTCCTCGACGAGCCCGTCTCCGCGCTCGACGTGTCGATCCAGGCCGGCGTGATCAACCTGCTGAGCGAGCTGAGGGACCGGCTCGGCCTGTCCTACCTGTTCGTGGCGCACGACCTGGCCGTGGTGCGGCACATCGCCGACCGCGTGGCGGTCATGTACCTGGGCCGGATCGCCGAGATCGGCGCGGTGGAGGCCGTCTACGGGGCGCCCGCGCACCCCTACACGCAGGCGCTGCTGTCGGCCATCCCACTGCCCGACCCCGCCCGCGAGCGCGCGCGCAGGCGGATCCTGCTCGAAGGCGACCTCCCGAGCCCCGCCCACCCGCCGTCGGGCTGCCGATTCCGCACCCGGTGCCCGAAGTTCCGTTCCGTGCTGACCGACGACGAACGGGCCGTCTGCGTCGGCCTGGAGCCCGAGGTGCGGCCGCTCGCCGCTGACCAGGGCGCGGCCTGCCATTACGCGCAGAGGCTCGGCGTCGTCTAGAACCCAGAAGGATCACTCGATGAAAGCAACACGACTCGTCACGGCCGTGGCCGTGGCCGGCGCGCTCGCGCTGGCGGGCTGCGGGCAGCGCCCGGGCGGGCC
>NZ_QNFZ01000465.1 GCF_003313395.1 Nonomuraea lactucae
CACCGGCGCCCGTCAGGCGGCGCCCGTCAGGCGGCGCCGGGTGCCAGCGCCTCCAGGGCCTCCTCGGCGCGCCGCATGGCCCCCTTGGCATCCGAGGTGACGATCTCGGTGTCGAAGTTGAGGTCGTGGAAGACCTCCGTCACGCCCCGTCCGGCGAGCACGTCCACGTCGCGCCGGATGTCGTCGAACGTGCCCGTCATCGACGGCCTCCCCTCGCCCCCGCCCGCCCCATTGGCTGCCCCGCCGGTCCGGACCCTTGTGACGGCGCGGCAGACGAACCGGAGCGCCTCGGGATCGCGGCCCGCCTCCCTGGCCGCCGCCTTGACCACCTCGACGCGCGGCCCGATGCCCGCCAGGTCCTCCCTGCTGGAGCTCACCCAGCCGTCCCCGATTTGCCCCGCCCGGCGCAGGGCCGGCTCCGCGCCGCCCCCCAGCAGGATCGGCGGGACGGGCCGCGGCCGTGGATCCAGGTGGGAGGGCGGCACCCGGAAGAACTCGCCGCGATGCTCGACCACGTCGTCCGTCCACGCCTTGCGCAGCACCTCGACGAACTCCTCCGCCCTGCGCCCGCGCCGCTCGAACCCCACACCCGCCGCCTCGAACTCCTCCCGCAGCCAGCCCAGCCCCACCCCGGCCGTCAGCCTGCCACCGGAGACGATCTGCAGCGAGGCCAGCTGCTTGGCCAGCACCACGGGCTGGACGAACGCGTTGATCACCGCCACGCCGAGCCGGATCTCACCCGTCACCCCGGCCAGGTAGGACAGCGTGACCACGGGGTCGAGGACGCTGCGGTAAGTCGGCCCCATCGGATGGCCCACCGGGTAGAGCACCCGCTGGAACGTCCACAGCTCGTCGTAGCCCAGCTCCTCCGCCCGGGTGGCGACGCGGCGGATGTTTTCGGGCGTGGCCCAGGGGCCCGACTGCGGCACGGCGAAACCCACTCTCATACCCCTAGTCTGTACGAGTGGATCTGGAGGCGGAACTCTCCGGCATCGCCGGCGTGTACGGCGGCACGGGCGCGCCCGCGCTCCACCCCACGCGCACCGACGTGGTGGTGCTGCGGCGGGGCGAGGTCGTGGTCAAGGCCCACTCTCTGCGCGACGACCCCGCGGAGCTGCGCCCCCGGGTGCGCGCCGCCGCGTCCGCCGCGCTCAGCGGCGTGATGCTCGCCCCGCTGCACCCCGAGGTGCTGGAGGCGGCCGGC
>NZ_QNFZ01000466.1 GCF_003313395.1 Nonomuraea lactucae
CCACCGGCCACGGCAGCCGCCACCCGCGCGAGAAGCACCCTGCGCGCCTCCGGCCCACCGGCCCGCGCCTCCGGCGCGCCCTCCCGCCCGGCGGCCCCTTCCTGGGCGACAGGAGCCTCCTTCGTCGCCGCGGAGGCTTCCGTCGCTGCGAGGGCCTCCTCGGCGACCGGGGCTTCCTTGCCTGTCGCGGGGGTCTCGTTCGCGGGGGTCTCGTTCGCGGAGGCGGGTGCCCGCCCAGCGGGTGGGTAGGGGCGTGCGGGATCGCCCGTCGTGGGCGGTAGGCCCGTCCTGTCCTGCACCACTCCGTCTGCCCCCTGGGATGCGCACACGCCTGTAAGTCGAAACGCTACCGCTCCCGAGCAGCCGTCAGGCAGCCGCGGCACAGCAGGATCGCGGAAAGAGACAGCAAGGCAGGAGACGGAACGGCGGGACAGCCGGGCGGAGGGCGGGGATCGCGGTGGAGCCGGAGGTGGAGCGGCTGGGTGATCCCGCGGACGACGAGGCCGTGGGATCACCCGCGCTGATGGCGATCCTGCGCACGAGAGCGGGAAGAGGGCCCGGAAACCCTTCGGACCGGACCCGTCTCGTCGGCGGCGAGCGCGGAATTCCGTTGTCTACTGGGCTCCCGGGCCCGTCCCGGGTCCAACCCCCCGCCCGGCTGGGGTGCCCCGACTCGACGGACCGACGGCCCTGCACCTGGCTGTGTGGACGGAGTCACGCTCCGTCACGGACGCAGGATCCGACGATGTCAGAGACGGCCAACCGGCCAAGTCCCGTGCTGGACTGCGCAGCAAACTACCGACTCCACCTCAGATGTCAACCGTGTCCCGATCAGCAGAAACATCAAGTTTTCGCAGGTAGGACATGCTTGGCCTGCCTCGCCAAAGCGGGTTAGAGGCCATTTGTCGGCACATGTTCGCGGCGCGGCAGACCCTGGAACGCCGCCGCCAGTTCCCCCGGCAGCGGCTCCCCGTGGACGATCCCGAGCCGCCGCGTGGCCCGGGTCAGCGCCACGTACAGGTCGCTCAGCCCGCGCGGCGACTGGGACGCGATGAGCCCCGGCTCGGCGACGATGACCGAGTCGAACTCCAGGCCCTTGGCGTCCGCGACGCCCATCACGGCGACGGGCGCGTCGAGGGCCGCCGCTCCCCCGCTCCGGCCGGAGCCCGGCGCGACCACCGCGGCCCCGTCCACGGTGCCCGCGACCGCC
>NZ_QNFZ01000468.1 GCF_003313395.1 Nonomuraea lactucae
AGCCGCCGGGGCCGGTGGTGGCGGTGGTGCCGGCGCCCCCGGTCGAGCCGCTGGGCACGGTGGGCCCCGCGAGCGCGGACTCGGGCAGCCCGCCGCTGATGGCGTCGCGGAGCGCGGTGACGAACGCCGCGCAGGTCGGGTAGCGCTGTTCGGGCTGCTTGGACAGCGCCCGGTACATCACCGGGTCGACGTCGGCGGGCAGCTCCGGCCTCATGTGCGACAGCGGGGCCGGCTGCTCGGCCAGATGGGCCCAGAGCAGGGCTATGTCGTTGTCCCGCTGAAAGGGCAGCCTCCCGGACAGCGCCTCGTAGACCACGCACGCCAGCGCGTACTGGTCGGCCCGGCCGTCGATGTGCTCCTTGTTGATCTGCTCGGGCGACATGTAGCGCGGCGTGCCGATGAACTGGTCGGTCTGCGTGAGCCCGGAGATCGAGGTGCGATGCTTGGTGATGCCGAAGTCGGTGAGGTAGACGTGGTCGCCGGCCAGGAGGATGTTGGCCGGCTTGACGTCGCGATGGATCAGGTCGTGGGCGTGGGCGGCGTCGAGCGCGGCGGCCACCTGGGCGAAGATCTGGTTGGCCTGGCCGATCGGCAGCGGCCCCCGGTCGTAGATGAGGCGGCGCAGGTCGAGCCCGTCGACGTAGCGCATCGAGATGTAGAGCACGCCGTCGGCGTCGGTGTTGGCCTCGTAGATCGGGATGATGTTGGGGTGCTCGATGCTGGCGACCGTCCTGGACTCCAGGATGAACCTCTGCCGGAAGCGGTCGTCGACGCTGAGCACCGGGTTGAGGATCTTGAGGGCCACCCGGCGGCTCAGCCGTGGGTCCAGCGCCAGGTAGACGACGGCCATGCCGCCCTTGCCGACGATGTCCTCGATGTAGTAGCCGGCCACCTCCTGGCCGATGAGCGATCTGTCGTTCAATTGCATCACGTCTCGCTGGGGTGACCGCAGTAGCCGCAGAACCGGTGCGCGGGCCCCAGCTTCATCCCGCACGATGTGCAGTATTTCATGGTGGTCTCGGGTGCTGTCAGCACCTGCTTCTGCTGCGGGATCACCGCGAACGGCTGCGAACGGCGGACGACCACCGTCTGGCTGGAGCCCTCGTCGAGGGGCGGCGGCTGCGTGCTGACGGGTGGCGGCGGGGCGGGTACGGGCTCGGGCGCGCGGCGGCGCCGCCACAGCAGGAACGCGCCGCTGCCCGCCGCCACGAAC
>NZ_QNFZ01000469.1 GCF_003313395.1 Nonomuraea lactucae
GCGGCTCCTCGCCCTCCGGCGACGGCTCGTCAGGCGCGCCCCGGCCGAGGTGGCCGCCGAGCGCCGCCACGGCGACCGCCGCGCAGATCACCGCGACGACGTACAGGCCGTGCAGCCGGGCCTCCCTCCAGGTCGGCGCGTCGAGGTTGGCGAGCAGGGTCGTGGTGCCCAGGCCGAGCACGAACAGCCCGCCGCCGGTCAGGCTCCCCCACCACAGGACGCGCGCCGCCCTGCTCCGCAGGCCGCGAACCGCGGCCGCGAGCAGCACCAGCCAGATGACGCCCCACAGCGCCACCTGCGCCGCCACTCCCACGGCGAACGGCATGCTCCCGTCGGGAGCCGAACCCGGCCCCCAGTGCGTGGCCATCGGGTCGGGCAACCGGTCGCGCAGGGCGAGGGGCATCGCGACGAGGGCGGCGGTGACGGCCGGCCCCCACAGCGGTGCGACGAGGCGGGGGATCATGACAGCTCCTTCAGGATCGCGATGAGGTCTTCGCGGCCGTAACCGTGCCTCCTGGCCTCCTCCAGCAGCTCGCGAACCTGGGCCACGAGCAGCGCGCGGTCCCCGGCGCGGCCCGAGACGCTCACGCCGCGCCCCCGCCGGAACTCCAGGAGCCCCTCGTCGCGCAGGTCGCGCAGGGCGCGCAGCACCGTGTTGGCGTTGATGCCGAGCGCCTGGGCCAGGTCTCGCGCCGGTGGCAGCCGTTCGCCCGGGGCGTAGGAGCCCTCGGCGATGGCGCGGCGGACCGAGGCGGCGACCTGCTCGTGGAGGGGGCGCGCGTCGTTCAGGTCGAGCGTGAGCAACATGGTGCTAATGACTGTAGCACCATTATACCGACAGGCAATCGTAGGATGAACCCCTGTTTGTGAGTACCTCGGAACCGTGGATAGCATCGGTTTACGTGACCACTGTGCGGCTGAACTCAGCAGATCCAGTCTCTTCCGACGCCGACGCATTGATCGTCGGGTTCCGGTCCGGCTCCGAAGGCCCCCTCCCCGCCACGGGCGCCGACTCCCTCGACGCTGCCTTCGGCGGCAAGCTCGCCGCCTCCCTCGCCGCCGTGGGGTTCGCCGGCAAGCCCGGTGAGATCGCCAAGGTCCCCACGTTCGGGGCCATCTCCGCCCCGCTGCTGGTCGCGGTCGGTCTGGGCGACTCCAGCGAGGCCGAGGGCCTGCGCCGCGCCGCCGGCGCGGCCGTGCGCTCCCTGGCCGGCAC
>NZ_QNFZ01000471.1 GCF_003313395.1 Nonomuraea lactucae
CCGGCCGGACGCCCATCGCCGACAGCGCGGCCACTCCCCCGGGCATCAGGCCCTCGCCGCACGCCTTGTCCACCGGCGTGGCGCGCGGCTCGACGACCACCGCCTCCATGCCGGCGAGCGCGGCGTGGACGGCGGTCGCCAGCCCCGCCGGGCCGCCACCCGCCACCAGGACGTCGATCAAGGCACGGCCTGCCTCGGGGCGGCGGTCAGCGCCGCGTTCTCGCACCTGACGCGGACCGCCATCATCGCGGCGTTGAGCACGGTGAAGGCGACGGCGGTGACCCAGGCCGTGTGCACGAGAGGCAGCGCGAACCCCTCCACGACCACCGCGACGTAGTTGGGGTGACGCAGCCACCCCAGCCGGTACGGGCCGCGCGTGACCAGCGGCAGCCCCGGAACCACGATCACCTGGGTGTTCCAGCGGCGGCCGAGCGTGGCGATGCACCACCAGCGCAGCCCCTGCGCGGCGACGACCAGCGCCAGCATGGGCCAGCCGAGCGCGGGCAGGAACGGCCGGCCGGCGAGCGCCACCTCCAGGGGCGCGCCGGCGAGCAGGCCGGTGTGCAGGGCCACCATCCACGGGTAGTGGCCCTGGCCGCTCACCACGCCGCCGCGCTCCAGGCTCCAGCGGGCGTTGCGGCGCGAGACGACCAGCTCCGCGAGGCGTTCCAGCGCGACGAGCGCGATGAGGAGTACGTACCAGGACATGGCGGTCACCAGCGCAGCAGCACGAGTTCGGAGCAGAAGCCGGGACCCATGGCGATGAGCAGGCCGTGGCTCCCGGGTGGCGGCGGTCGCAGCTCCAGCGTGTCGGCCAGCACGTTGAGCACCGAGGACGACGACAGGTTGCCGTTGGCGGCCAGCGAGCGCCAGGTCAGGTCCAGCGCCCCGGGCGGCAGGGCGAGGGACTCGGCCACGGCCTCCAGCACCTTGGGGCCGCCCGGATGGCACACCCACGCGGCCATGTCGCGCACGGTCAGCCCGTGGTCGGCGAGGAAGGCGTGCACGTCGCCGGCCAGGTGGCGCCGGACGACGTCGGGAACGCTGGCGTCCAGGAGCACGCCGAAGCCGCTGTCGCGCACCTGCCAGCCCATGACGTGCTCGGAACCCGGATACAGGTGGCTGCGCGTCGCCACCACCTCGGGGCCCGTCACGGCGGCCACCTCCCGCCCCGCGGGGGCCGCCTCCCGCCCCGCGGGGGCCACTTCCGGGAGCGGCGGGGCG
>NZ_QNFZ01000470.1 GCF_003313395.1 Nonomuraea lactucae
CGCCCCGCCACCGCGCCCTGCTGTCGGCGGCTGTGGAGCGGGCCGCCCGCGCGCACGGCCTGGCCCTGGGCGAGGCGGCGGCGCTCTGGCTGGCGCGCTACCTCGACGTGCTCGCCGTCCCCCTGATCCGCCTGCAGGCGAGGTACGGCGTCGCCCTGGAACCGCACCACCAGAACACGCTGGTGGCGCTGGACGGCGACGGCCTGCCCAGCGCGGGCTGGTACCGCGACAGCCAGGGTTACTACGTGGCCGCCTCCCGCGAGGGCGTGCTGCGGCGGCTGCTGCCCGGCCTGGCCGACGGCCTGGAGCTGGTCTTCGACGACGCCCTCGTGGACGAGCGGGTCGCCTACTACCTCGGCGTCAACAACCTGCTCGGCCTGGTGGGCGCGTTCGGCGCGCTGGGCCTGGCCGACGAGGGCGCGCTGCTGCGCGTGCTGCGCGCTCGGCTGGAACGGCTGCGCGCGGCCGAGCCCGGCGCCAGGGGGCTGCTCGACCTGCTGCTGGACGCGCCCGCGCTGCCCTGCAAGGGCAACTATCTGACCTGCGTGGACGGCCGCGACGAGCTCGTCGGCGACGTTCACACCCAGTCCGTGTACATCGACCTTCCCAACCCTCTCACGGAGGTGCAGCGGTGACCGCCCCCTATGACCTGGTCGGCGTCGGCATAGGTCCGTTCAACCTGTCCCTGGCCGCGCTCTCCGACGGCGTGCCGGGGATGCGGACCTTATTCCTGGACGCCAAGCCGGCCTTCTCCTGGCATCCCGGCCTGCTGATGGAGGGGACGGTCCTCCAAGTGCCGTTCCTCGCGGACCTGGTGACCATGGCGGACCCCACGAGCCGCTGGTCGTATCTGAACTACATCCGCTGCCACGACCGCATGTTCCCGTTCTTCTTCTCCGAGCGCTTCCACATCCCGCGCCGCGAGTACGACCACTACTGCCGCTGGGCCGCCGAGCGGCTGCCGTCGTGCCGGTTCGACGCCGAGGTGACCGGCCTGAAATGGGATGAGGCGGCCGGCGTGTTCGCCGTGACCCACCGGTCGGCGGCCGGCGCGACCTCCCGGGTGCTCGCCCGCCAGGTGGTGCTGGGGGTCGGCACGGTCCCGGTCGTGCCGGAGCCGCTGCGTCCGCTGCTGGCGGACGCCCACGCCGGGCGCGTGCTGCACAGCGCCGACTACCGCACCCACCGCGACCGCCTGGCCGCGGCGGCCGACGTCACGGTGCTCGGCGC
>NZ_QNFZ01000474.1 GCF_003313395.1 Nonomuraea lactucae
AGCCGTTCGGCCTCCTTGGCCAGCCGCGCCGCCTCGGCCTGGGCCTCCGCCCGCGCGCGGTGGGCGCCGCGGCGGCCGAGGACGTCGTCCGGCTCCGTGCCGAAGTCGTACGTCTCCCCAGCCACCCACGTCACCCCCGCGACGTCGTCCACCGCGTCGTCGAGGTCCTCGTCCGGTCCGGCCACGATGCGGGCCCTGGCGAAGGCGGCGGTGCGTTCGAGGCGGGCGGCCACCACCCCGTCCGCCGACTCCTGGAGCAGGACGCCGACCAGGCCGAGTCCCTCGTCGCGGCACAGGTCGAGAAGCCTGGCGAGGCTGTCGTCGCCGGGCACCCAGCCGGGCGGCAGCCGCAGCGTGTACGGCACGGCGGGGTCCACGTCGGCGGTGGTCGTGAGCCGTACCCGGCCCTCGTGGAGGTAGTGGCCGTGGACCAGCGCGAGGTCCAGGCCGGGGTCCTGGAGGGGGTCGCGGCGCTCGCGCGTCAGTGAGTCCCAGGGGCCGACGAGGACGACGGAGACGTCCGGCACCGTTCCGGCCAGTAGCGCGTCCACCGTGGCGCGGACGCTCTCGTACCCGGCCGTGCCGTCCACCACGGCCGTCACGTACGGGACCTTCCACTGGCGGCCGGGGTGCGAGCGCAGCCACCGGTAGGCGGGGATGCGGTCGGCCACGAACGCGTGGCTCACCCGGTCGATGGGCTGTTTGTCGCGCATCCGCATGGTCCGGCCGAGATGGTAGGCGCGGGCGGCCGGCTCGGGCACGAAGACGGCGCCGGCCTGCGCCAGGCGGTAGCCCATCTCGGTGTCCTGGCCGAGGATGAGGTCCTCGTCCATCGGCCCGGCGGCCTCGACCAGCCGGGCGCTGACCGAGGTGGCGCCCCCGACGTGCAGGCTGAACGGGCGCTGCGGATTGTCGGTGAGGCCACCGGTGCGCTCGACCAGGTCGACGATCCAGGCGTGCGGCTCGGCCGGTTCGAAGGCCTTCTCCAGGTCGTCGGGCAGCTCGGCGGGCACCGGGGCGTCGGTGAAACGCAGGTAGCCGGTCACCACCAGGTAGGGGGCGGTGTGGTGCCAGCGCATGTGGGCCTCGACCGCGCCGGGGGTCAGGAGCACATCGGAGTCGAGCCAGTGGATGACGTCGCCGCGCGCCTCGGCCAGTCCCGCGTTGCGCGCGCTGGCCCGGCCGGGCGCGTCGCAGACGATCAGCCGGGCGCCCGGCGGGCGGTCGGCGGG
>NZ_QNFZ01000473.1 GCF_003313395.1 Nonomuraea lactucae
CACCGCCGCCGACCCGATGTGCGCGGTCAGCCGCCCCGGCAGCGCCCGCCCCTCCTGGCCGGCCGACCCGCTTCCGGGGCCCGGCTCCAGGGCGGGCCGGGTGTCCGCGTGCCGCCCCACGAGGGTGATCCGCACGTCCACCGAGTCCGTGTACGTCCACTGGCCCGGCGTGACCAGTGCCTGCCCCCGTTCCGGCGGGTCGTGCCCGCGAAGGTTGACCGCCACCCTGGCGACGCCGGTCACCGTGTCGATCGGCTCCTTCAGGGACTCCAGCGCCCTGACCCGGACCGGCTCGCCGGCGAGCAGCAGCTCGTCGCCCACCGAGACGGTGCCGGCCGGCAGCGTGCCGGTCACGACCGTGCCGCTGCCGGTCACGCTGAACGCCCGGTCGATCCACAGCCGTACCGGCGCCTCGGGATCGGGCGGGGGGAGCGCGGCGACCAGCCGGTCCAGCGCCTCCCGCAGCTCCTCCAGGCCCTGCCCGGTGCGCCCGCTCACCACCACGGCCCTGCCTTGACCCGTCTGGTCTTGACCCGCCCTGCCTTGACCCGTCTGGTCCTGACCCGCCCTGCCTTGACCCATGTGGCCCTGACCCGTCCCACTTCCGCCTCGGGAACCCGCGCCCAGGGCCGCCGCCAGGCGGGCGCCCGCTTCCCGCGTCGCCGGGGCGGGGTCGGCGAGGTCGGCGCGGGTCACCACGAGCAGGCAGTGCCGTACCCCGAGAGCCTCCAGCGCCACCAGGTGCTCCTCGGACTGCGGCATCCAGCCCTCGTCGGCGGCCACCACGAACATGACGGCCGGCACCGGCCCGACCCCGGCCAGCATGGTGCCGAGGAACCGCTCGTGGCCCGGCACGTCCACGAAGGCCAGCCGCCGCCCCGAGGGGAGCGCCGTCCAGGCGTAGCCGAGCTCGATCGTCAGCCCCCGCCGCCGCTCCTCCGCCAGCCGGTCCGGCTCCATCCCGGTGAGGGCCCGCACCAGCGTGGACTTGCCGTGATCGACATGCCCGGCGGTGGCGACGACGTGCATCAGCGCCCGCCTCCCCCGGTCACCCCCAGCACCGCGCGGACCACGTCGTCGTCCCGGTCGGCGGGCACGGTGCGGAGGTCGAGCAGCAGGCGACCGCCCTCGATCCTGCCGACGACAGGCGGTTCGCCGGTCCGGAGCGGCGCGGCGAGCCGTTCGGGCAGGCTCACGGCGGCGCTCCGCAGCGTCACGCCGGGCGCGCCGCCGCCGCCCA
>NZ_QNFZ01000472.1 GCF_003313395.1 Nonomuraea lactucae
ATCAGGCGAGAGGGTTCGGCAGGCGTGCCCAGCGGTCCCCCGGCGGGCCGCCCCGCAGCTGCATCAGCGTGTGTGCCTTGACCGGCAGTTCGGGGCCGAACAGGGCGGCGCGGTCGGCCCTGAGGCGGGCCGAGGCCGGCAGCTCGTCGAACGCGCTCCTGGCCGCCACCGCCACCGCCGCCCACAGCCGCGCCTCGGCGTCGCGATCGCCTTGGCCGAGCGCCGAGACGAGGCTGGCGAACGTGGTGCCGACGAGCGAGCCGAAGAGCTTGGCCCGCAGCAGTCCGGGGTCGTCGCTGAGGATCCGGGGGTTGAGCGGCGGAGCCCGCAGCCCGTGGCGGGCCAGCCGGGCGGGGCTGACGCGGATGTCGGCCAGATCCCGGTAGACGAGGCGCGACGGGCGGCCGTACCGGTCGAGGACGAGGAGCAGGTTCTGCCCGTGGGCCTCCAGCGCCACACCCAGGTCCAGCAGGCCGAGCACCGCCGCGAACACCTCCAGCGCGACGGCACCGACCCACCGCGCGGCAGGTGTCCCGGACAGGCCGATCACGGTGCGGACCAGCGGCGGCCCGCCGTGCCCGGGGCGTGCGGTCAAGGCCGCGAACGGGAGCACGGTCTCCCCCGCTCCCGTCGCGTACCGTGACGGCGGCTCCCGCAGCATCACCGCCACTTCCGGGCTGGGACGCCCGCCGACGCAGGCGGCGGCCCCGGCCAGGTAACGGGCGACGCGCAGCCGCCCGCCCCCCAGGCGCGCGGCGAGCCCGGTCAGCAGGTCCGACAGCGCCACGCAGTCCTCCACGGAGGCGGGCGAGATGTCCCGCACGTGGGAGGTCATCCTCGCCGACACCGCCGTCTTGATGTGCGGGCCGCCCGCTACGGGCACGACCGTGCGCAGGCAGATCAGCGGCCGTGCCGGGATCTGGCCGACATCCGCGTCAGCCCCGGGGACCGGCGGCCCGAACCCGAGCTCCGGCAGCCGGTGCCTGCGCTGCCAGGGATGCACCGGCAGCAGCACCCGGTCGCCGTCCCTCAACCGCTCCGGCCAGGGACCCACGACCAGGCATCGGGACGCGGACACGGCGACCAGGTCCAGGTGAACGACCGTGCGGTGCTCGGGCGCGTACGCGAGCTGCTCCGCCACGGAGAATCCTGGCCGGTTGCGGCAGCAGGGATGGTACGGGTGCCCGTCCACCACGCCCTGCTCGAACCACTCCAGCCCCCGCCCGCCCAGGCCCCCGTCGCC
>NZ_QNFZ01000475.1 GCF_003313395.1 Nonomuraea lactucae
CCCCAGCCCGTCGGCGAGGCCCCAGTCGTGCCCGGCGCGACGACCCCTGGCGCGACGACCCAGCGCGCGACGACCCCTGGCGCGACGACCCCTGGCGACGTCAGACCTCGGCGAGGGCCTGCACGGCCGCCTCCTCGGTCTCCACCGCCCGTGCCACCAGCTCGGCGAGCCGGGCGAGCAGCGCGGCGCGGCCCTGCGGGCCGAGGACGTCGGCCGCGCCGTACCGTCCGGGCAGCGAACCGTCCTCCTCGTGGAGCGCACGCAGCCGGTCCGCCGCGTGGAACCCCTCGGTGACCAGCAGTTCCCGCCGCTCCCGGATCAGGTCGCGGCGGCGGGCGAACTCGGGCGAGGCGGGGGAGAGGGCCGTCGCGGCCACCTCCGACCAGAGGCGACCGGCCTGCCGGTACAGCGGCGCCGCCGCGGCGCACGCGGTGCCGCCGCCCAGCACGGTGTCCGCCTCGTCGAGGAACTCCGCGTACAGCGGCCGGGTGCCGCCTGCGGCCGTGTACTCGATCTCCAGGCAGTCGTGCAGCCGGGTCATCGCGATGAAGAACGCCTCCGGATCGGCGAAGCGCCTGGCCCAGCCCTGCCTGCCGGTGGTGTCGGCGAGCTGCGCGGCCAGCTTGCGCATGCCGGACAGGCCGAAGTTGGTGTCGAAGCTGTTGCCGAGGACCGGGCCGGTGAGCCTGGCGACGGTGTCGCGGACGGCGTCGCGTACGGCCAGGGCGGGGTCCGCGGTCGCGGGGCCGGTGACGGCGACGAGGTGGTGCCTGGCCTTGCGCAGCCCCGACCAGGCGGCCATGAACGCGTCGATCGCCAGCTCGTCCGGGCCCGTGTGCTCGTCGTCCACCAGCAGCGTGTCACCGTCGGCGCCGGTGACGCCCACTTCGAGCGGGTCCGGGAACGGGAAGCCGGGCCGCCACGGCAGGGCGAACCGGTTCACCCGGCAGATGGCGGTCCTGCCCGCGTCGAGCGTCTCCAGCAGCGCTCGGCGGGCCACCCGGGGCGAGCCGCTCTGCCTCACCTCGTGGCCGATCCCGGCCCGTTCGAGAGCGCGGGGGATCATCGGTTCGGGGTGGGCCTGGGCGACGACGGTCGTCATCGGGTGGTGGCCGCGGTACTCGAAGACCGCGTACATGAACCCGATACCGCCGCCGAGCCCGGCCAGCAGCGCCTCGCCGTGGCCCTCGACGCCCGCCCGGACGAGCGCGCGGCTCAGCAGCGACGCGTCGTGGTGCCGCCC
>NZ_QNFZ01000476.1 GCF_003313395.1 Nonomuraea lactucae
ACACCGCCGGCGACCTGCACGCGGGCGCGCGCCGGGCCGCCGCCGCGCTGCTGGGCGCCGAGTGCTGGGAGCTGGAGGCCATCCCCGACCGCTCGACCACCCGGATCGTCGATGCGGCGGGCAAGGGCCGGGTGCTACGTTGATCCTCATGCAGCGCGCTCACGTCACGACGACGCCGGACCCGTTCCCGGCGCGCTGATCCATGCTCCCCGGGCGGACGCCCGGGGGTTTTCGGTCGTTCGCCCTTTCTCCGAAAGGGACCGTCATGAACGACCACCGCAGGCTCGGCCGTGAGCTCTCCGTCTTCGACACCGATCCGCTCGTCGGCGCCGGGCTGCCCTACTGGCTGCCGGCCGGCGCGGCGATCCGCAAGGCCGTCGAGGACTACGTGCACGAGCTCGAACGCCGCAACGGCTACCAGCACGTCAACTCCCCCGTACTCGGCAAACGCGAGCTGTACGAGAGATCGGGGCACTGGGCGCACTACTCCGGGGACATGTTCCCGCCCATGCGGGTGGGCGGGGAGGAGTTCGTGCTGCGGCCGAGCCTGTGCCCGCACCACGCGATCGTCTACCGCGCCCGCCCGCGCAGCCACCGCGACCTGCCGCTGCGCATCGCGGAGCTGGGCGGCATGTACCGCTCGGAGCTGTCGGGCGTGCTGGGCGGGCTGGCCAGGGTGCGGGCCATCCAGCTCAACGACGGCCACGTCTTCTGCCCGCCGGACCGGGCCGCAGCCGAGGTGTCGGCCGCGCTCGACCTGATCGAGGCCGCGCACGCCCAGCTCGGCATCGCGGCCGCCCGCTACCGGCTGTCGCTGCGGGGCGAGGGCGGCGAGGGCGACGGCGGCAAATTCGTCGACGACCCGGACATGTGGGCGCGCTCGGAGGCGATCCTGCGCGCCGTGCTGAGGGAACGCGGCCAGGACTTCGACGAGGAACGCGGCGAGGGCGCCTTCTACGGTCCCAAGATCGACATCCAGATCGCCGACCCGGCGGGGCGCGAGTCGACCCTGTCGACCGTTCAGGTGGACCTCTACCAGCCCGAGCGCTTCGACCTCGGCTACGCCGGGGGTGGCCGCCCCGTCATGGTGCACCGCAGCGTGGTCGGCGGCCTGGAACGGCTGGTGGCGCACCTGATCGAGGTGCACGGCGGCGCGTTCCCCGCGTGGCTGGCGCCGGTGCAGGCGGTCGTGCTGCCCGTCTCCGGCTCCGCGGTCCCGGCCGCCGAGGCCCTGGTGCGGCGCTGCGTCGCC
>NZ_QNFZ01000479.1 GCF_003313395.1 Nonomuraea lactucae
CCTGGCGCAAGGCCCCCCGGCAGGTGCTCGCCCGCCTGCACACGGTCGCGGCCGCCGGCCTCGCCGACCGGCCCGAACTGGGCCGTCCACGCGCTCGGGACGACGCGCCCGATCAGCTGGGCCTCGGCGACGCGCCCGGCGCCCAAGAGGCCGTGGCGCGGATGGAAGGACTGTTCGGGCTGCTCGGCGCGCCGACCAAGGCCCCCGCGATCGTGCTGGCCGCCGTAGTCCACGCCGAACTGGCCACCGTCCGGCCGTTCGGCACCGCCGACGGGGTCGTGGCGCGGGCGGCCGAACGGCTCACGCTCGTCGAGTACGGCCTGGACCCCAAGTCGCTGGCCGCCGTCGAGGTGGGCCACCTGGAGGAGCCGTACGCCGACGGGCTCCGCGCCTACCTGACGGGCACGGAGGACGGCGTGGCGCGGTGGGTGAGGCAGTGCGCCTCCGCGGTGACCCTTGGCGTACGGGAGGCGACGGCGATCTGCGAGGCCCTCCAACGCGGCTGACCTGGCTGGCACGGCGGCTGCCGTTTCCGCTCTGAGCTGAAGCGCATCGGGGGCGCCAGCTGACATAGCGGACGGCGCCTCGGGGATGAGACGCCGTCTGCCGGTGCGTCACGCCGGGTTACCAAGCGTGCACCTCTATTCGTCGGACCGGGTCAAGCCCGTCACGACGCGCCTCCCGCGGCTGGTCGCGCGTGGGTGCCCGGCTGACGCACCCGGACAAGTGGTCCGTGTCACCTTTGTACGTCGGATTCGCCCTGATGGGAACCCCTGGGAACAAGACCTTTGCCAACTCGGGCCTCCCGCGCCGACGGACCGCCGGGGGGCGGAGGTTATCAACCTGTGATGATCACTCACAGTCACCGGCTTTATGTGATCGTTATGAAGTGACGAAAAAACTTGGCGGAAAAGCGAGATTGCTGCTCGACGAAACTCGATGCGATCGGGCAGCATACGGGAGGATCTCTTGAAACTGGAGTGACTCTACGCAGGATTGCTTTGCAGGTCTCTTGCCATGCTCTGGTCAAGGATGAAAGCTTTCTTCTGAAACGGGACCGGCTCTACCCCCCCGGAGCCGGACCGGTCAGGCGACCCCCGCTCTCCCCCCCGGCGGGGGTCGCCCCTTTTGTGTACGACCGTCTGCGCGGCTTGTGTACGGCCGTCCGCGCGGCTTGCGTACGGCTGCCCGCCCGCGCGGCGTGGACGCGCACCCGGCGCGCCCCTCGGTGGCGGCGCGAGCCCCCGGCCTCCC
>NZ_QNFZ01000478.1 GCF_003313395.1 Nonomuraea lactucae
CGGACGCCCTCGCCGTCCGCGCCGACGGCGTCACCCGTACCTTCGGCGAGGTCCGCGAGCGGGTGGGGCGGCTTGCCCGGCGGCTGCGGCACGCCGCCGCCGTGGGTCCGGGCGACGTGGTCGGCATGTTGCTGCCCCGGAGCGCCGGCCTGCTCACGGCCATGCTCGCCATTCTCGAGACCGGCGCGGCGTACCTGCCGCTCGACCCCGACCACCCGTCCGGCCGGGTCGGGGGGATGCTCGCCGGCGCGGGCGCGCGTCTCGTGGTCGCCGACGCACGGACCGAGCACCTGCTCGCCGGCTCCACCGTGCCGGTGCTGATCCTCGACACCTCCGGCGACGGCGAACCGGAGGCCGGGGAACCGGAGGCCGGGGAACCGCGGCACGCGGCCGGGCCCGGCGACCCCGCGTACGTGATCTTCACCTCGGGGTCCACGGGCACGCCCAGGGGAGTCGCCGTGCCGCACGGCGCGCTCGCCAACCACGCGCGGGCGATCGCCCGCCTGTACGGACTCGGCCCCGCCGACCGCGTGCTGCAGTTCGCCGGGATCGGCTTCGACGTGGCGGCCGAGGAGATCTTCCCCACCCTGCTCGCCGGCGGACGCGTCGTCCTGCGTGGTGACCGGCCGCCGCCCGCCTCCCTCACAGCGCTGATCGAGGAGGAGCAGCTGACCGTGGTCAACCTGCCGGCGGGCTACTGGTCGCAGTGGGTGGCCACGCTCGGCGACGACATCCCGCTCCGCTCGCTGCGGCTCGTCGTGATCGGCAGCGAGGCGGTGGACCCGGCCGCGGTCGAGGCGTGGCAGAGGCTCACGGACATCCCGCTGCTTAACGCGTACGGGCTCAGCGAGACGACCGTAACCGCGACCGTCCACACCGTGGAGCGGACCGCGCCCGGCGCCGTCGTGCCGATCGGCCGGCCCATCCCCGGCGCCGAGGTCTACGTGCTGGACGCGGCGCTCGAACCGGTGCCGCCCGGGGTTCCCGGTGACCTGTACGTCGGCGGCGACTGCCTGGCCGGCGGGTATGTCGGCGCGCCCGGCGCGACGGCCGACCGATTCGTGCCCCATCCCTTCGGCGGCGTCCCCGGCGCCCGCCTGCACCGTACCGGCGACATCGCCCGCTGGCGCGCGGACGGCGTCCTGGAGGTGCTCGGCCGCCGCGACGAGCAGGTCAAGGTGCGCGGTCACCGCATCGAGCCCCGCGAAGTGGAGGCCGCGCTCCGCGCCCACCCCGAGGTCGCCCAGGCGGCCGTC
>NZ_QNFZ01000477.1 GCF_003313395.1 Nonomuraea lactucae
CGGCGAGCAGGTGGTGGCCGAGCCGGGCGAAGGCGTCGGCGGCACCGGAGAGCGCCTGGCCGTCCATGCGCGTGAGCCCGCGCGCCGCGGTGGCGAGGGCGTGGCTCAGCGGGGTGCCGAGCGCGGTGTCGAGCTCTTCGAGCCGCCGGGGGTCGCCTCTGCCGCCGAGCCGCAGCACGTCGTAGCGGGCCTGCGCCTCTACGGTGCGCAGCCCGATGCCGCAGGCCAGGTCGGCCGCGTATCGGGCGGTGACCGTCGCGTCGGTGAGGCGGTCCTCGGCGGCCAGGGTCCAGGCGTTGCCGAGCACGATCCACGGGGCGAACAGCCTGTTGGCGTCGCTGGCGGCCTGGTCGGCCCGGGACATCCAGGTCCGTGCGCTGCCCGGCTCGCCCTCCAGGGCGCAGGCCGTGGCCAGCCCCGCGAGGAAGCCGCGGGTGAGCCGGAGGGTGTCCTTGCCGTCGAGCGCGGTGACCGCCTCGCGCAGCGACCTGCGAGCGTCCGCCGGCCTGCCCTGGGCGCACTCCACGAGCCCGCGGAAGCCGACGTGGCCGGCCGACATCATCGGGCTCTGGCCGGACAGCACCTGGCGGTATCCGTCGTCGGCGACCTTCCACGCCGTGCGCAGGTCGCCCACCGCCATCGCGGCCAGGCACCGGGCGACGTCGAGTTCGACCACCCCCCAGGGCAGCTCCGCCTGACGGGCCGTCGCCAGGGCGAGCCCGCGCTCGTGGTAGCCGGCGGCCTGCCCGGCGCGTCCGAGGAAGCCCGCCGCCGCCGTGGCCGCCGCGGTGGCCCAGATGAGCGCCTGCGCGCTCGCCGAGTCCGAGGCGAGGAGCCGGTCGGCGACGTCCAGCACGGCGGCGCAGCGGCCGTCGAAGAGCAGGACCCATGAGCGGATGCCCTGGGCCAGGTCCTCTCCCGGCCGGCCGTTGAGGAGGCCCAGCGCCTGCTCGGCGGCCACGGCGTCACCTCCGCCCCAGTACGCGGTCTCCGCGCGGACGAGGGCCCACCGGAGCAGCTCCTCGTCGCCGGGTGGGGGCTCGTCCTGCAGGACGGCCGCCGCCTCCGCGCTGCGGCCCCGGTACTCCAGCACCTCGGCGAGCAGCGCGTCGGCCTCGACGGACGGCGCGGCGTCCCGGGCGGCTCGCGCGAGCCGTTCGGCGAGGGCGAGATCCGCGCGGTTGACGGCCTCGCGCGCGCCGAGCCGCACGATGTCCGCGCGCACCACCGCGCCGCCCTCCACCTGCCAGAGCGCGGCA
>NZ_QNFZ01000487.1 GCF_003313395.1 Nonomuraea lactucae
AGGGCTTCGCGGTCGAGCTTGCCGCTGGGGAGTACGGGGAAGGCGTCGAGGTGGACGAACGCGGCGGGGATCATCGCCTCGGGCAGTCGGGCGCGCAGGTGGGCGCGTAGTTCCCCCGCCACGTCGCCCTCGCCGGGGTCGTGGACCTGGACGTAGGCGACGAGGCCGCGTCCTGCGGGGGCGTCGTCGCGTACGGTCACGACGGCGCGGCGTACCCGGGGGTGCTCGCCCAGCACGGTGGCGATCTCGTCCAGCTCGATGCGCACCCCGCGGATCTTGACCTGGTCGTCCAGGCGGCCGAGACACTCCAAAGTGCCGTCCGGCCGCCAGCGGGCCAGATCACCCGTCCGGTACAGGCGTGTGCCGGGCGGCCCGTACGGGTCCGGGACGAAACGGTCAGCGGTCAGCCCGGGACGCGCGTGGTAGCCGCGGGTCACCCCCGCCCCGCCCAGCAGCAGCTCCCCCGCCACCCCGACGGGCACCGGCCGCAGGTGCTCGTCCACGACGTAGGCGGTGGTGTTGGCCAGCGGCGCGCCGATCGACATCACAGCCGGATCGGATGGCACCCGGTAGCAGGTGGACCAGATCGTGGTCTCGGTCGGGCCGTAGAAGTTCCACAGATCCCCGGTCACGTTCTGCAGACGGCCGGCCAGGTCGGTGGGCAGCGGCTCACCCCCCAGAATCAAGTGGGGTATGCCCGGCGGCAACTCGCCGTGGACGAGCCCGGCCACCGAGGGGGTGAGCTGGACCAGGTCCGCTCTCTCCGCTGCCTGGCGTAACTCCTTGACGTCTTGGGGGGCGTCACCGGGCGCGACCACGAGCGTGCCGCCCGACAGCAGAGGCGCGAAGATCTCCAGGGCCGCGATGTCGAACGACAGCGAGGTCATCAGCAGGGCGCTGCCCCCGCCCAGACGGCGGTTCACATCAGTGACCAGATTGACCACACCCCGGTGCGGCACCTCCACCCCCTTCGGCCGGCCGGTGGAGCCAGAGGTGTAGATCAGATACGCCAGCCGGTCGGGAGTGACGCGCGGCAGCGGGCCGGGTGGGAGGTCGTCCGGGAGGTGGTCCAGCAGCACCTCCGGCGGGCGCGGGCTGGGCAGGCGATCCCGCAGGCCGGAGTGGGTGATCAGCAGGTCCGCGCCGGAGTCCGCCAGCAGATAGGCCAGCCGTTCGACCGGATAGGCCGGATCGAGCGGCACGTAACAGCCGCCCGCCTTCAGCACCGCCAGCAACGCGACGACCAGACGCGGGTCGCGCGGCAGGCA
>NZ_QNFZ01000480.1 GCF_003313395.1 Nonomuraea lactucae
AGCGCCTCGGCCGCCCTGGCCCTGGCCCGCCTGGCCCGGTAGAGCCGGCCGCGGCCCTCGACCGTCTCGGCGGCCCGCACGACGACCGGCAGCCGCTCGGTCACGACCGGCCCCAGCCGCCTGCCTCGCCAGAAGGCGACGACCAGCACGGCCACGAGCGCCATCCGCACGGCCCACGGGATGCTTTCGGGCATGAGGTCGTACATGGTCTTGCCCTCGGGGCCGGGCAGCTCGCTCACCGGCGGCCTCTCGGGCTCGACCAGCCAGGTGACGGCCCTGGCCGGGCCGATCAGGTTGAGCGCGAGGGCCGCGTTGCCGTCCTCCGCCAGGCGCTGGTTGGTCATGAACTCGCCGCTGCTCACCACCGTGGTCGTGCCGTTCGCGTTCGGGTAGCTCACCAGCGACCAGCCGTCGCCGGCGGGGTAGCAGCCGGTAGACCAGCGCGGGCCGGTGAGGACCGGGCCGCCGATGAACGCGCTGCCGGCCGCCGTGGCGGCGGGCAGCGAGCACCTGGGCTCGCGCGAGCGTTCGCGGGACTCGCGCAGGTGGGTGCGCACGCCGGGCGCCAGCACGTCCAGGCCGAACTGGTCGCCGACGATCAGCCGGTCGCCCAGGATTGCCGCCAGGCGGTGCTCGTCGAACCCGCCCGCCTGCGTGATCAGCAGCAGCCGGCCGCCCCCTGTGGCCTTGGCCTGTGCCGCCTCGACGGAGTCGACCCGGTCGACGGTGACGCCGCGGGCGCGCAGCAACTGGGCCAGAGCCCTCGACCCGGCGAGCGAGGTGTCGTCCGGGTCCAGCGGCCGGGCCTCACGCCCTCCGGAGCCGAGCAGGACGCCGGCGACCGCGGTCACCACGACGAGCACGGCCAGCACGACGCCGACCCGGGCCGCGCGCCAGGTGGAGCGCACGGTGGGCGAGGTGGGGGAGGACTGGCGGGCCTGCGCGGGCCGGATGCCGAGAGTCATGCCGCGCCTCCCGAGCCCGAGCCACCAGAGCCTGAACCACCAGAGCCCGAGCCACCAGAGCCTGTGCCTCCCGAGCCCGAGCCACCCGCCGTGCCGGAGTGCCCCGTGTCCAGCGGGTTCGTGCCTCCTGGGGCGCCCGCGGCGGCCTGGCCCGCCAGGAGCACAGGGCGGGCCACGCGGAGCCGCTCGTCGAGGTCTCTCATGGCGTCGTAGGCGGCTCGCGTGCCCGGCACGCCGCCGTAGGTCACGTCGTCGAACGACCGCGCGGCGGCGGCCAGCTCGTCGGCGAAGCCGGGCAGCGCGCGCG
>NZ_QNFZ01000483.1 GCF_003313395.1 Nonomuraea lactucae
CCAGCCACCACCCCCAACACCACACCCAACGACTCCAACACCCCCCCAACCGTCACCCCATCAAAAGCCGCGATCGAATAGGTCACTTCCAGCGCGAGCCGCTCCCCTGCGAACACGGCGACGTTCAGCGGATAGTTGCCCAGTTCGACATAGTCCAGCAGGTCGAAGGAGCCCGTTTCGGACTGGGGCGAGATCTGCAGCACGACGATGCTGTCGAACAACGACGTGCCGCGAGGCACCTCCGAGTACCGCTGGATGTCGACCAGCGGCGTGTACTCGTACCGCTGCATCGCCACCTGGTTGTCCTGCAACTCGCGAAGCCACTCCACGAATGCCACGTCGGAAGGCACCCGAGCGCGCAACGGCAGGGTGTTGATGAACAGCCCGACGATCGACTCCATCCCGGTCAGCTCCGCCGGACGGCCGGACACCGTCAGACCGAACATCACGTCGGACTCGCCGCTGTAGCGCGACAGCAGCAACGCCCACGCCGCCTGCACCACCGTGCCGAGCGTCACGCGGGCCTGCCGGGCGAGCCGTTCCAGCCCCTCCGTCACCTCACGCGGGAGCTCCAGCCGTACGCGCTCCTGCGCCCAGTGCGTGCTCGCCTGCCGGTTCACCGGCAACGGAGTGGGCGCGTCGAAGCCGGCCAGATACCCCCGCCAGAACTCCTCCGCCTCACCCGGCTCCCGCTCCTGGAGCCAGGCGATGAAGTCGCGGTACGGCCGCACGGCGGGCAGTGCCACTTGCTCGTCGCGGCACAGTGCTTCGTAGACCTGGGTGAGGTCGTCCAGGACTATGGGCAGGCTCCACCCGTCGGTGGAGATGTGGTGCATCGTCCACACCAGCCAGTAGCGGGAGTCGCCCCGGTCGATCAGCGTCACGCGCATCAGCGGGGGACGGCCCAGGTCGAAGCCGCGCTCGCGGTCGGCGGCCAGCAACTCGTCGAAGCGCGCCTGCTGGTCCTCTTCGCCGATCCCCGACCAGTCGAGGGCCTCGAACGGGACCTCCACCCGCTCGTGCACCACCTGAACGGGCTCGGGCACGCCCTCCCAGACGAATCCCGTACGCAGCGCCGAGTGCCGTTGGACGACCTCGTTCCACGCCCGCTCGAACGCGCCCGCATCGAGCTCGCGCCCCGCCAGCTCGTAGAGTCCCTGTGCGACGTACACGCCTGACCCGGCCGGCGCCTGGAGCGCGTGGAAGAGGATTCCCTGCTGGACCGAGGTCAACGGATACACATCCGCCACCCGCGCCCCGGCGGCCACCGCATCC
>NZ_QNFZ01000481.1 GCF_003313395.1 Nonomuraea lactucae
CGCCCGCCGCGCTGGACGGCCTGCCCGCGCCCGACGCGGTGTTCGTGGGCGGCGGCGCCACGGTGCCCGGCCTGCTCGAACGCTGCTGGGCGGCGCTCCGGCCCGGTGGCAGGCTGGTGGTGAACGCCGTCACCGTCGAGTCCGAGGCCGTGGTCGCCGAGTGGTACGGCCGGCTCGGCGGCGACCTGGTGCGCCTGGCCGTGCAGCGGGGTTCGCCCGTGGGCGGGTTCACCGGCTGGCGGGCGATGATGCCGGTGACCGTGTGGTCGGTCACCAGAGGAGACATGCACCCGGACACCGGGAGGGACGTGCCGTGACCGTCTTCTTCGTCGGGGCGGGCCCCGGCGCCGCCGACCTGATCACGGTGCGCGGGCTGCGCGTGCTGGAGTCGTCGCCGGTCTGCATGTACGCCGGCTCTCTGGTGCCCCGGGAACTGCTGGACTCCTGCCCGGAGGGGGCGAGGCTGGTGGACACGGCGAATCTCACGCTCGACGAGATCGTCGCCGAGCTGGCCGCCGCGCACCGGGCGGGGCTGGACGTGGCCAGGCTGCATTCGGGTGACCCGTCGGTCTTCAGCGCCATGGCCGAGCAGATGCGCAGGCTCGATGGGCTCGGCGTGCCGTACGAGGTGGTGCCGGGTGTCCCGGCGTTCGCGGCGGCGGCCGCATCGCTGGGCAGGGAGCTGACCGTGCCCGGCGTCGGCCAGACGGTCATCCTCACCCGCACCTCGGCCAGGGCGACGCCGATGCCCGAGGGCGAGGACCTGGCGACCCTCTCGGCGAGCCGGGCCACGATGGTGCTGCACCTGGCCGTGCAGCGGATCGACGCGGTGGTGGCCGAGCTGCTGCCGTCGTACGGACCTGACTGCCCGGTCGCGGTGGTGGCGCGGGCGAGCAGGGCCGACGAGGCGATCCTGCGCGGGACGCTGGCGGACATCGCCGCGCGGGTGCGTGAGGCGGGAGTCCGGCGGACGGCGGTCATCGTCGTCGGGCGGGTGCTGGCGGCGACCGAGTTCCCCGACAGCCATCTCTACAGCGCGGCGAGGTCGCGGGCATGCGGCACGTCCTGATCCTGGGCGGCACGGCCGAGGCCAGGGCGCTGGCCGCCGAGCTGGCCGCGCGGGGGGTGCGGGTGGTGTCGTCGCTGGCCGGGCGGGTGACCAACCCGCGACTGCCGGTCGGCGAGGTGCGCGAGGGCGGGTTCGGCGGCCCGGAAGGGCTCGCGGCCTGGCTCGCGGCCGAGGCCGTGGACGCGGTGGTGGACGCCACGCACCCGTTCGCGGCCAGGATGAC
>NZ_QNFZ01000482.1 GCF_003313395.1 Nonomuraea lactucae
CCTGGCGGCGCAGGGCGTCGCACCGGCGGGGTTCCTGGTCGAGGAGCAGGCCGCGGGCGGCGTCGAGCTGATCGTCGGCGTGGTGCGCGACCCCGGGTTCGGGCCGGTGCTGCTGGCCGGGCTCGGCGGCGTGTGGGCCGAGGCGCTGCGCGACACGTCGGTGCGCCTGTGCCCCGTCTCGGAGTCGGACGCGCGGCGCATGCTGGCCTCGCTCCGCGGATCGGCGCTGCTGCACGGGTATCGCGGGCGGCCGGGCGTGGACGTGGACGCGGTGGTCAAGCTGCTCATCACCGTCGGCGGGGCGGGCGGGCTGTGGGAGCGGCTGGAGCTGGGCGAGTTCGAGGCCAACCCGGTGATCGCCTCGCCGTCCGGGGTGATCGCGGTGGACGCCCGCTACCTCCCGGCCGGGCCGGGCTCCGAGGATGACGGCCCGCCGGACGCCGGTGACTCCACGACCGACTCCACGGCTAGCTCCGCGGCTGACTTCACGGCTGGCTCCGCGGCTGACTCCGCGGCTGGCTCCGCGGCTGACTTCACGGCGCTGTTCGAACCGCGGGCCGTGGCCGTGGTGGGGGCCTCCACCACCCGGCCGAACTTCGGCAACATGTTCCTCGAGTTCTACCGGGCGGCCGGGATGCCGGTGGTGGCCGTGCACCCCGAGGCCCGCGAGATCGGCGGGGTGCCCGCCGTGCCATCCCTGGCCGGGGCCGAGGTCGACGGGGTCGCGGTGGACTACGCGCTCGTCGCGGTGCCCGCTGAGCGGTGCGCCGACGTCGTACGGCAGGCGGCCGGGGTGCCGTACGTGCAGGTCATGAGCGGCGGGTTCGGCGAGGCGGGGCGGCCGGAGCTGGAGGGCGAGCTGGTGGCGGCCGTGCGGGCGGCGGGGACCAGGCTGCTGGGGCCCAACTGCATGGGCGTCTACTGCCCGCGCGGCAGGCAGACGTTCGCCGGTGGCGACGTCGGCCCGCCGGGCACGATCGCGCTGGTCTCGCAGAGCGGCGGGCTGGCAGGGGAGGTGGTCAAGGTCGGTGAGCGGCGCGGCCTCGCGTTCAGCCGGGTCGCCACGGTGGGCAACGCCGCCGACGTCACACCGGCCGAGCTGCTGCGCTGGCTGTCGGAGGACGCCGAGACCCGGGCCGTTGGCCTGTACCTGGAGGATCCGCGCGATGGGCGCGCGCTGTACGAGGCGCTGGCGGCCACGGCGCTGCCCGTCGTGCTGCTGGTCGGCGGGCGCAGCGGGCAGGGGCAGCGGGCCGCCGCGTCCCACACGGGCGGCCTGGTGAGCGACGGCCGG
>NZ_QNFZ01000486.1 GCF_003313395.1 Nonomuraea lactucae
ACCAGCCCGGACGCGCCCACGCCGCACTCGCCGCGGCCGGGCCCGCCCAGCCACACCGGCCCCGGCTCCACCGTTCGCGCGGGCCCCAGGCCGGCCGCCATCACCGCCAGGCTGATCAGCACGAGCACCCCCAGCGACGCCCCGGCGAGCACGGCCAGGATCTCGAGCGCGCTGTCCACACCATGAACGTAAGCCCGCGCCGCGCCCGGTGCCAGTGCCCTCCCGTCGTGTCGGCCGGTGAGCCGCCAGACCGGTGGCCGCCGGGGCACCTGAGCCACCAGAGCCGGGGCACCTGAGCCACCAGAGCCGGGGCGCCTGACCCACCAGAGCCGGGGCGCCTGACCCACCAGAGCCGGGGCGCCTGAGCTACCAGACCGGTGGCCGCCGGTCACCCCAGAAGCCGCCCCTGGCCGCCTCCAGTTGCGCCGACAGCGCGATCAGCGTTCCCTCGCCGCCGACGCGCCCGCCCAGCATGACGCCGATCGGCAGCCCGTCCGGGCTCCAGTGCAGGGGCAGGTTGACCGCCGGCTGGCCGGTGACGTTGTAGATGGGCGCGAACGCGGCGAACCCGCTCATCCGCTCGAACGTCTCCGCGGGGTCCTCCACGTCCTCGAACCAGCCCACCGGCCGGGGCGGCCGCGTGAGGGTCGGCGTGAGCACCGCGTCGTAGGCGTCGGTCACCGCGAGCGCTCCCCTGGTCGCGAGCTGCAGCGCGGCCTGGGCCCGCAGGAACGCCGGCGCCGTGGTGGCGAACCCGCGTTCGCGCAGCCAGGCGGTGAGGGGCCGCAGCAGGCCGGTCCGGTCGTCGGCCACGGGGTGCACGCAGGCGAATGCGTACCACATCGTGACGAACTCCGGCACGAGGTCGGGCCCGTACGGCCGGTCGATGTCCACCACCTCGTGGCCGAGCGCCGCGATCGCCTCCGAGGCCGCGTCGTAGGCGGCGAGCACCTCGGGATGGACCTCGGCGCCAGGGACCACCGGGTCGGCGTACCGGGCGACGCGCAGCCGTCCCGGATCGCGGCCGGCCCGCTCCAGGAACGTGCCCTCGTTCGGCGGCGCGAGGTAGAGGTCACCTGGGACGTTGTGGGCCATCACGTCGAGCAGCGCCGCCGCATCGGCGACGGTGCGGGCGATGGGGCCGTTCGTGGACAGGCCGGCGAGGTCCGGGATGATCGGCGCGAAGCTGACGCGGCCCCGCGTGGGCTTGATGCCGTACAGGCCGCACGCGGACGCGGGGATGCGGATCGAGCCCGCCCCGTCGCTGCCCTGCGCCGCCGGGGCCAGCCCGGCCGCCACCGCGGCG
>NZ_QNFZ01000484.1 GCF_003313395.1 Nonomuraea lactucae
CACCGGGCACCCCGAGTTCGCCGCCCAGGCGGCCTGCCACCTGGCCCAGGGCTTCGAACGGGAGGGCCGGGCCGAGCAGGCGCGCGGGGCCTGGCAGGCGGTGCTGGGCGTCGGCACGCCCGCGTACGTGCCGCTGGCCCACCTCGCGCTGGCCCGCCTCGCCGTACAGGGAGGCGACGAGGCCGGGGCCGAGCACGAGCTGCGCTCCGCCCTCGCGGCCGGTGACGAGGAGATCGCGGCGCACGCCGCGCAGCAGCTCGCCGGCCTGCTCATCGACCGCGGCGAGGCGGGGGAGGCCGCAGAGCTCCTCCTGTACGCGCTGGACACCGCCCCGGCCGAGGCGGTGCCGCGGCTGCGGGTCCAGCTCGGCATCGCGCATCTGGAGCTGGCGTGCGCGGAGTTCGCCGGCGCGGTCGAGGACGGCGCGGACGCCGAGACGGGCGGGCTCGCCATCGAACTGCTGGCCCGCACGCTGCCGCTGCGTGGCCGCGACGAGGACGCCGACCGGGTATGGGCGTACGGGCTGGGCCACGAGGACGAGACGCTGGCCGACGAGGTCCGCCTGCGCCACGGCCGCGACACCTGACTCGCGCCACGTCGCTCCCGCCGTGGTCTGGCCATCACCGCGCGCGTCAGCGGTGGCCGCGGGCTCGGGGCCGGTGGGAGGGCCGGTCAGTCGCGGCGGATGATGGCCGCCGCGGCGGCCACGTTGACCGCGACGATGGCCAGCCAGGTGATCATCAGGCCCAGCCTTCCGGCGTTGACCGAGGCGACCGCCGTCAGCGGGATGCCGAGGGCCAGGGAGCCGAGCGCGAGCGGGACCATGCCCGAGCCGCCGCCCTTGCGCCTGCGCGGAGCCGGGTCGTGGCCGTGGAGCCCGGCCTGGACGCGGGCGGCGATCACGGCGTCGAGGCGTGCGGCGAACGACTCGAGCAGCGCGGTCTCGTAGTCGGGGCCCAGGTCGCGGCGGGCGTCGAGGGTGGCCTGGAGGTCCTCGCGGATGGGGCGCGTGTCCGGCATGCCACTCATCTTCGCGCCTGTTCAGCACGCCGTCATCAGACCTGAGGGCCATCACCACATCCTCCCCAGGTACGGTGCTGCCATGGAGGTCATGACGCCGCGAGGTCCGGCGCTGGTCGCGATCGACGAGGCGGAGCGGCCCCGGATGCTGCTCGTGCTGACCCACGGGTCGGCCGGGGGAGTGGACGCGCCCGACCTGCTGGCGGTGCGGGACGCGGCGCTGGGCGTGGGCGCGAGCGTGGCCCGGGTGACGCAGCCGTTCCGGCTGGCGGGCGCCCGCGCTCCC
>NZ_QNFZ01000485.1 GCF_003313395.1 Nonomuraea lactucae
CGCCGTGCGTCCCGGCGAGACCGCCGCCGTGCGCCCCGACGCCATGAGCCGCTCCCTGGACGAGGGAGGCGGCTCCACCGACGCCGGCGACCTGCGCCGCACCGGGCAACGGCTCGACGACAGGAGGCGCCACAGGCCGTGCCTGCGAGCCGTCCGACGCCATCCGCAGGGCGCCGCCCTTCCGGCGGTCACCGAAGAGACCGGCGCCCGGCACCACGGCACCCGGTCGCGCATCCGAGACCGCCGAGCCGGTCCGCGGCGACAGCGGGCTCCCGGACCGGCCCGCCCTCGCGGCCACGCCCTTCGTGGCGGTCTGAGCGACTCCCTGGGCGGTGGCAGGCCACCGGTTCCCGTCCAGCGTGCCGGACCTGGGGGTCCTCCCGGTGGCCCCCTCCAGCGCGGCGAGCCCGGGGGTCGTCCCCGTCCGGCCGGCCCTCGCGGTCTCGCCGAGTCCTGCGAGCGTGGCGGCTCCAGGAGTGCTCGGCGTCCGGCTCGACGCCGCGGTCCCACGGGTCCCCGTGGCGTTGGCGGGCCGGACGGCGCCGTCGGCCAGGCCGGTCGCCCGGCCGGTCCGATCGCCCCAGCCCGTCCGGTCAGTCCGGCCGGTCCGATCACTCCAACCCGTCCGGTCGGTCCGGCCCGTCCGATCGCCCCAGCCCGTCCGGTCAGTCCGGCCGGTCCGATCGCTCCAACCCGTGCTCTCGGTGCGGTGGCTCCTCTCGGTGCGATGACTCCTCTCCGTGCGGGGGCTCGCGGCAGTGCCGGTGGTCGAGGCAGCCCCGCGACCGCTCTCGCTCGCGGGCCGCCGTGGCCGCGCCGCCCCGGTGATCCCGCGGGTTCCGGTCACTCCGGCGGTCCCGGAGGTCCCTGTGGTTCCGGTCGTGGGGGCAGGACCGGCGGTTCCGGTCGGCCCGACAAGCCCGTTCGTTCCGGGCGTCGTCCCGGTGAGTCCGCCAGGACCGGCGGTTCCCGCGGTGGTCCCGGCCGTCGTCCCGGTGAGCCCGGAGGGTCCACCGGGCCCGATCGGTCCGGTTGGTCCGGTTGGTCCGGTTGGTCCGGCGACGCCGGTGGTCCCCGTGATCCCGTCGATCCCAGTCGTGCCGGTCGTGCCGGTCGTGCCGGGCGCTCCAGTTGAGCCTGGTGTGCCGGCGACGCCGGTCGCTCCAGTGCTCCCCGCGGTGGCGCCCGGCCCATCGGGACCGGCGAGGCCGCTGCCAGGAAGGTCCCCGGCCACACCGCGGGGAAGAACCGCCGCCCGGCTTCCGGCCGCGCCACCGGGGAGGCGGCCGGCCGTGGCACCGGCGGCGCCG
>NZ_QNFZ01000488.1 GCF_003313395.1 Nonomuraea lactucae
CCCCGGCGCGCGGCGGCGCGTCGTGACCTCCGGCCGCCCGCCACCTGCCGGCGATCTCGCGCGCGTCCCTGCCGTCCTCGGCGGCCTGCCGCAGCTCGTGCCCCACCAGGTCCTCGGGCTGCACCCAGGTGAGCCGGATCACCTGGGACCGTTCCCGGTGAGGACGGCGAAGGCAGACTCGTGGGCGCGCCGCCGCCGGAGGTCGTCGGCGTGGACGCGGCGCGCCACCTCCGCGATGGCACGGCCGGGCCCCACCAGGTCCGTACGGCTGGCGTCCGCGACCCGCGTCACCCACTCCGGCGGCACCGCGGACAGCCCGCCGAGCGCTCCCGCGATGGCGCCGCCCATGGAGGCGATCGAGTCGGCGTCGCGCCCGTAGTTGACCCCGCCCAGCACCGTGTCGCGGTAGCCGCCCTTGGCCACCACCAGGAACGCCAGCGCCAGCGGCAGCTCCTCGATGCTGTGCAGCCGGCTCGGCCGCCGGGCGCCGAGCCCCTGGTCGCGGTAGGCGTCGGCGACCGTGTCGTAGGGCCGCACGGCCGCGCGCAGCGTCGCGAACGCCCCCTCCCCGTGGCCGATGCGCCGGGCGGCCTCGCAGACCGTCTCGATGGCGGCCCTCGTGCCGTCCTTGGCGAGGCGCAGGCAGGTGGCCACCACGGAGTCGACGGTCGCGTCCGCCCGCATGGCCTCGGCGACGGCGGCGGCCATCACGCCCGCCGCCTCCCGGCCGTAGCTCGACTGGTGCGCCCCCGCCAGGTCGACGGCCTCGGCGTACGCGGCGTCGGGGTCGGCCGCGTTGACGATGCCGACCGGCGCGACGTACATGGCCGCGCCGCAGTTGACGATGTTGCCGACCCCGGCCTCGCGCGGGTCCACGTGCCCGTAGTGCAGCCTGGCCACGATCCACTTCTCCGCCAGGAAGACCCGCTGCAGCGGCAGCGCCTCGGCCTCCAGCTCGGGGATCCACCGCCGCTCACCCATCAGCTCCGGCACCAGGTGCTCGGCCATCGCGTACGCGTCGAGGTGGCCCCGCACCTTCTCGTACACGCGGATGAGCGCGTGCGTCATGAGCGTGTCGTCGGTGATGTGGCCGTCGCCCTTGTGGTACGGCGCGATGGGCCGGGCGTTGCGCCAGTCCTCGTGGAACGGCGGCACGACGCCCTCGACCGGCCCGCCGTACCTCTCCTGGATCTGCTCGGGGGTCCACCCCTCGGTCGCGCCGCCCAGCGCGTCGCCGACCGCCGCCCCCGCCACGCAGCCCGTGGCCTTGTTGGCCAGCAGGTCGGCCAGCAGGTCGGCCGGCACGTCGGCCGG
>NZ_QNFZ01000489.1 GCF_003313395.1 Nonomuraea lactucae
CCACCATGTGCCCGGACCCGCGACCAACCCTGTGCCCGGCGGTACGGCCGACCGTGCGGCCGACCGTGCCGCCGACCGTGCCGCCGACCGTGCCGCCGACCGTGCGCCCGGCCGGGCCGCCGTTCTCGAGGTGGCGCGGAAGGCGATCGAGCGGAACCTCACTCGCACATGACGGCGGCCGGGGGCGTGGCAGCAGCTGAGGGCGTCGCGGCGGCCCAGGGATGCCGGGCCCGCTCGACGAACGACTCGTCGCCGACCCACGCCGTGTAGCGTTCGACTCCCATGCCGGCGATCAGCCCGGCCGTCTGCGTCTCCTGCGCCGCCAGGGCACGGAACTTGCGGGCCGCGGTCTTCGCGTCCAGCACGAGGTCGACCGCCAGCCGGTGCTCGGGTGTCGTGATCGGGTAGCCCGGGGCGAAGACGCCCAGGCTCTCGTTGAGCGCGCTCCAGCGCGGCGCCCGCCGCTGCGCGAACGTGGCGTGCAGCAGCCGCGCCCCGGACGGGGCGGCCCTGTCGAACGCCTCGCCGGTCCAGGCCGAGACCGCCCGATGGTCCGGGTGACCGGTGATGCCGTCCGGGCCGAAGGTCAGCACGGTGTCGGGGCGTACCTGATCGACGACCTCGCACAACCGCGCGACCGCGTCGGGCAGGGGAACCGCCGCACATTCCCCGTCCCGGTAGCCGAGCCAGTGGTGCTCGGTGACTCCGAGGATCTCCAGGCAGCGCCCAAGCTCGCCGGTGCGCTCCACGGCCAGCCGGTGAGGCGGCCACTCCACCGGGTCGGGCGTGCCGAGCTCGCCGCGGGTCGCGGTGAGGCACACCACCCGCGATCCGCTGTCGCGCGCCATCGCCATCAGCCCGGCGGACAGGTACGCCTCGTCGTCCGGATGTGCCCAGATCCCCAGGATGGTGCCCAGCCGCGCGACATCGGACACGGACTCGATCATGATCGGTTCTCCTTCGTGACGAAAGCGTGCAGGATCAGGCCCGCGCCGCAGCAGGCGACGGCGGGCATCCAGAGCCCCCCGGCCCCGGCGGCATCGACCACGACGCCGCCGAAGAGCGCGCCCGCCGCCGACCCGAGGTGGATCGCGGAGCTGTTCAGGGCGAGCAGCAACGGCGCCGGTCCCGCCCCCAGGCCGATCAGGCGGTGCTGCTGCGCGGGAATCAGCCCCCAGGCCGCGCTCCCCCACCCGGCCACGACCGCCAGCGCACCGGCCACCGTCGTCGCGAGGTGCGGGAGCGCCGCGAAGCCGGCGGCCAGCACGGCCACGGTGACCAGGACCACCCGGCGGGGACCGCTCCGGTCGGCCGCG
>NZ_QNFZ01000490.1 GCF_003313395.1 Nonomuraea lactucae
CCCGCGGCGGCCTCCACCCACGGCCCGGCCTCCGTGGCCTCCCCGCGGCCCTCCGCGGCCACCTCCCCCGTGGGTTCGGCGGCGCCGGACGACCGGCTCGACCGGCTCGACCGGCTCGACCTGCTCGACCGGCGGGCGCTCCGCCAGTCGCTGGACGCGGTCCACCAGGCCGGGATGTACGGCATCTACTCGGCCGTACGCGACGGTGGCCAGGCGTGGCGGGGCGCGGCGGGGGTCGCCGACGTGGCCACCCGCCGCCCGGTGCGCCCGGACATGCCTCACCGGGCGGGCAGCATCACCAAGACCTTCGTCTCCGTGGCGATCCTGCAGCTGGTGGAGCGCGGCGCCGTCGAGCTGGACGCGCCGGTGAACCGCTACCTGCCCGGCCTGCTCCCCGGCGAGCGGGGCCAGAAGGTCACCGTCCGGATGCTGCTCAACCACACCAGCCACATCGGCGACTACGGGCTGGGGGCGTTCCCGTCGCTCCGGGAGGGCTCGACCGCCAGCCTGGACGACAACAGGTTCCGCACCTTCCGGCCCCGGGAACTGGTGGACTTCGGGCTGGCCGCGCCGCCCACCGGAGAGCCGGGCGCCGTGCCCGGGTCGTACTCCAACACCAACTACATCATCGCCGGCCTGCTCCTGGAGAAGGTCACCGGCGTCGACGCCGAGCGGCAGGTCACCCGGAGCGTGATCCGGAGGGCGGGGCTGCGCGACACCTTCTTCCCGCGCACGCCGCGCCTGCCGCGCCCGCACTCCAAGGCGTACGAGTCGTGGTTCGGCCTGATCGACCCGCCGCGCGACTACAGCGTCTACGACATGTCGTGGGGCGGCATGGCGGGCGCGCTGGTGTCGACCATGGACGACCTCAACCGGTTCTACCGGGCGCTGCTGCGCGGTGAGCTCGTCGGCGCGGCTCAGCTCGCCGAGATGCGCAAGACGGTGCCGGTGGTCGCGGCAGGCGGCCAGGTCGACTACGGGCTCGGGCTCTACTCCCTCGACCTGCCCTGCGGGCGGTTCTGGGGGCACGACGGCGGGGTCATCGGCATGGCCACGCAGTCGCTGGTGAGCGAGGACGGCGGGCGCCAGATCTCGTTCGGCGTCAACTGGACGAAGTATCAGCGCCTGAACGAGGACGGCGTGCCCGAGCCCAGCCCGATCGACTTCGCGATCTGGGACCACCTGCTCCTGGGGGTATGCGGGCGGGGCACCGCGCGCAGCGAGGCGAAGGCGGCCCAGGCGCCGTCCGTCCCGTTCCTCGTGGACCGGCTCACCGTCAAGCAGCCGCGCTGACGCACGCCGCGCGGCCGGCCCGCCC
>NZ_QNFZ01000494.1 GCF_003313395.1 Nonomuraea lactucae
CAGCGCACCCGGCAGGGCGTCCGGCAGGGCCTCCGGGCCCGCCGCGGGGCGGCGGGCGGAACGCGGGATGGCTCATCGCCGCGGCGGCGGCCGTCACTGTCGTGCTGGTCGCGGTGGCGGTCGTCGCCGTGGCACGGCTGGCCTCACGGCCGTCCTCGTCGGCCCAGTCATCTCCCTCGGCCCGGTCCTCGTCACCGGAGTCGCCGTCACCGTCCGAGAGCCCCTCCACCTCCCCGGAGACCTCCCCGGGAACGGCCACGCCGAGCACGGGGACGGCCACCACGACCACGATCGCCCTGCCCGGCACCTCCGTGGCGATCCGCGAGGACGACGCCGACCCGATCAAGCTGGCCTCGTACAGCGTCAACAGCGGCAAGCAGGTGTACGTCCGGCGCCCCGGAACCGACGTCTTCACCAGGAACACCCGCTACTTCGAGTACGCGCTCAACGCCGACGGCACCCGGGCGCTCGGCACCGACGTCGACTACACCACCGACCACTACGCGCAGGTGTCGATCATCGACCACCGCACCGGCGCCAGGCGCGCCGTCAAGCTCAGCCGCGCGCCGATCTTCCCCACCACGCCCCGCTGGTCGCCCGACGGCAGGCTCGGGCTCGTCACCCTCTACCGGGCCACGAGCGGCGAGAGCGTCGAATACGGCTACGGCGTCATCGACGTGGAGAGCGGCACGAGCAGGACCTTCCAGATCAAGGAGCGGGGCGCCGGCGAGTGGCGCTTCTTCTGGGACGCGAGCGGCCAGGCGGTCGGCACCTGGGTGAGCGGCACGATGAAGTTCTACGACCTGGAGGGCAGGCCCGCGCGCACGCTCACCGGCAGGGGCTCGCCCGTGTGGGTGGAGGGCGACGACGTCTCACCGTCGGGCGGGCTGTACCTCGCCCACTGCTCCCGCGCCGGCAGCACGATCTGCGCCTACTCCACCTCGGGCGACGACTCCGCGCCCCGCGTCGTGCCGTTCGCCAGCACCCGGCTCATCGGCTGGTGGGACGAGGAGCACCTGGCCGTCTGGCGGCTCAGGAACGGCGGCTACGAGGCGGTGGTGATCGACCTGCGGGGGCAGGTGACCCGGGTGCTGGCGAGCGCGGCGCGGAAGGCCGAGTTCGGCGACATGGGCTTCCGCTTCAGCAGGGGCACACCCTGACCGGCATATGATCACGAAGGGGTGCACGTGACCATCGAACACGAGCAGATCGCCGTCGCGGGCGAGGGCTCCGCCTCGGCGGCGCCGGACGTCATGCGGCTGAGCGCGGGCGTCGAGGTGCGCAGGGCGTCGGCGGCCGAGGCGTTCGCCGCGGCCAGGGAGGCC
>NZ_QNFZ01000492.1 GCF_003313395.1 Nonomuraea lactucae
CGCGGCGGCGCTCCAGAACAGGCGGCTGCGCCCGGCGGCCTGCCCGGGCGGGCGCGAGCGCGGCCTCGTGCTCGCCCGGCCCGTTGTGCAGGACGGAGCTGGCGTACTCGACGATCGTGACGAACCCGCCGGTGCCGTCGTTCGCGGCGCGTAGGCTTTGGTCCAACAACGCGCGGGTCCGGCCGCGTGAGCGCCCCCGCCTCCCGGGCGAGTTCGACGCGGCGGGTGGTGAGATCGTCGAGCGCGACCTCGTCCCACAGGTCCCAGCCGCGCGGCAGGCGACGGGAAGCCAGCTCGGATCGTCGACTTGGCGGAAACCGTCGACGGCGGCACGGAGCAAGGGCGCCTCGTGCTTGGCCTGGGCGGCGGCCACCGCATGCTCGGCTTTCGCGGCGGGATCAGAGGTCAGCTCAGTGGAGCGTTCGAGGAACGCGGCGGCGGCCACCACGCCGCCGCGGCGCCGCGGGCGGCCGGCCGCTCCAGCTCGTCGGCGAGGTGCTCGTCGGGCTTGTCCGCGGCCTGGGCCAGGTGCCAGATGCGCCGGTCCGGGCGGTGTTCGGTTTCGAACGCGCGGGCCGGGGCGTGGTGGGCGTGGCGTCGCTGCTCTTCGATGGCCAGCCGGTAGATCACCGATCGGACCAGCGGGTGGCGGAACCGGAGGTGGACACCGAACCGCACCAGTCCGGCGCTCTCGGCGGGTTCGACGTTACCGAGGGCGAGTCCGCCCAGCTCCGCGGCACGTCGCAGCACCTCGGTGTCGCCGAGGGGTTCGGTGCCCGCCACCATCGAGCCCAAATACGCAACCGCCTGTGGCCGATCCGCGAACGTACGCTGGAACTGGAGCAGGCCGCCCAGCGGACCGCTGACCAGGCTCCACCCGCCATTACTTGGCCGCTGATACGGCGGCGCCAAGCCGACCTGAGCCGTGAGTTCGACGCCGCTCAACGAGGCGCCCGCAGCCGCGATGTCACCATGGCCGACCAGCGCGCCCAGGCAGCTCGCGCTGCTCAAACCCGCCTGCGACAAGAGCTCGCCGCCGTCAACGACGAGACCGCGCGGCGTGCCGACCTGCCACCAGACCGACGCGACATCGAACAAGCCGCCCGCGCAGAACACGCCGAACGCCAGCGCCAAGCCGACACAGAGCCCGACCGAGGCAGACCCGCCTCCGAACGGAACCGTCAGCGCAGCCGCTCCGCTACCCACCAGGCACCCCCACAACGCGAGCGCGACAACAACGACCGTGGTCGCGACATGGGCCCCTAGGAGTGTCCTGAAGATCTTGGTGGGTGGGTCGGTATGAGCTGGCCCGTCCACTGGTTATGGAGTGGTGGCGA
>NZ_QNFZ01000491.1 GCF_003313395.1 Nonomuraea lactucae
CGCCTCGGCCTGCTCCTCGGCGCCCAGCGCGTCGACCACGGCGGCGAGCACCGAGGCCAGCACGCCGTAGTCACGCGGTGGCAGGCTGACCGACCGCTCCACCTCGGCCCTGCGGTAGACCTTGGCCGGCCGGCCGCTGCCCGGCCCGCGCCGCTCGGGCCGTCTGAAGCCGCTCTCCAGCAGCCCGGCCTCCACCAGCTTGTCGAGGTGGTGCCCGGCGAGGGTCCTGGAGACCCCCGCGGCCTCGGCCGCCTCCGCCCGGCCCACCTCGCCGCCGCTGCCCGCCACGGCCTCGTACAGGCTGCGCCGTACGGGGTCGTGCAGCAGGGCCAGGGCATCCAGGTGGTCTTCGCTCACGACCGGAGTCTAGGACCCGCCACGGCCTCTCCAGGCCCTCAGGCGGGCTGCCCAGGCGGTGAGCACGGGTCAGTACGGTCAGTACGCCGCGATCACGTCGATCACGAAGACGAGGGTGTCTGCGGGGAGGACGCCGAGCGCCCGGCGGCCGGTCGGGCCGTAACCGTGGGAGGGCGGGACGACCATCAGGACGCGGCTGCCGACGGGGACGCCCGCGAGCGCCCGGTCCCATCCCTTGATGACGCCGCCGTCGCCCAGCGTGAACGCCCTGGGCTGCCCGGTGCTCCAGGTGGTGTCGAAGACGCGCCCTCGCTTCCAGACCGCGCCCGTGTACTGGGCGACCAGGAGCCCGCCCACCCGCGTCCGGGGCCCTGCCCCCTCCGACAGGACCTCGGACACGAACCGGGCGGGCGGGGCCGACCTGGGGATGGAGAGCTCGGGGCGGGCGCCGCCGGTGACGCGCACACCCGCGAGCGCCCCGCCTCGCCCGGGCACCGGCTCGCCCTCCGGATGCGCGCCGAGGATGTCGACCACGTACACCAGCCCGTCACCGCGCCGCGAGCCACGCGAGGGGCCCGTGGCGGGCCCGTTCCCCGGACGGGGGGTGTGTGACGGGTGGGCTCCGGGGCCGTGGCCGGGTGGGACGGCCGCGATGATCCTGCTGCCGACCCTGCGCCCCGTCAGGGCCCGGTCCAGGACGGGTGTCAGCCGCCCCACCGGGAGGGCCGCCGGGGCGCCGCGGTTGAAGGTGGAGTCGGCGAGCCGGTTGCCGCGGCCGTCCCACACGTGCGCCGTGTACTGGACGATCGCCAGGTCCCCCTCCTTCAGGGCGGCTCCGGTGCCCCCGGTGAGCTGGTCCGTGAGCGGTCCCGCGGCGGGGCCGCCACGCGGGAACACGATGGTCGGCCGGGCCCCGAACGCGCCGCCCACGCGCAGCCCGCCGACCGTCTCCAGCGCAGCGTCCGTCAGCGGCCCACCGGCGGTCTCCGGCCCGCCGCCGCCC
>NZ_QNFZ01000493.1 GCF_003313395.1 Nonomuraea lactucae
CGACCTCGCGGGCGGACTGCTGCACGGCGTCGCCGCGCTTGGCGAGCACGCCGCCGGACGGAGGTGACGCGCGGGACGCGAGCGGTGTCACGCCTTGGGCGACGCTGCGAGCAGGCCGGCGATGTGCTCGCTGACCCCGGCCAGCAGCGTGGCGGGCCCGATGGGCGCGGCGGCGACGGCCGCGAACAGCGAGGGCAGCCCCGGCAGCGGGAAACCGTCGTCCTTCAGCGCGGCGCCGCCCACCGTGTTCTTGTCGAGCACCGAACGGCTGCGCTCCCAGGCGTCGAGCACCTCCTCCGAGGAGGGCACCCCGAAGCCGTGGCCGACGGGCGCCGCGTGGCGCAGCCGTACCAGCGGGGTGTCCGCGAACGCCAGCGCGGTGCGGGCGCGCGCACCGAGGTCGGCGGACGGCGCGGGCTCGATCCAGTGCATCGCCGTGCACGGGTTGCGGCAGGACGCGACGCACACCGCGAGCGCGCCGGCCACCTGGCTGTGCTGCCGGTCGAAGTACGCGCGCCAGCCCTCGGCGGGCTCGGCGGCCACCCGCAGAGTCCTGTTGGTGGCCGACTGCTCGGACTTGGTGTGGTCGCAGTCGCGGTCGCCGATGACCCCGAACCTGCTGCCCGGCGCGCTCAGCCCGTCGGGCCAGCGGGCGGGGTCGCCCGCGTGGCCGAGCTGCGGCTCGAACGCCAGCAGCGGCAGGTATTCGCTGGCGATGTGCACGGCCGCGATCATCGGGCTCAGCTCACGGCGGTGCCAGCGGACGGCGATGACCTCCAGCAGCAGCCCGTAGGCGGGCCGCAGCGACTCCAGCGCCCCGCGCGGCTGCTCGCGCGGGGTCTGCGGCATGTGACACGCGCGGGCCTGCCGCCTCAGCTCCGGCGGGACCGACCGCGCCTCGACGGCGAAGTCCTCGGCGTCGAGCGAGAGCAACCGCTGCCCGAACTCGCACACCTCGGCGATGTCCGGTGACGGGGCCAGCGCCCCGAGGTCGGCGAACGCGTAGCGGCGGGCCAGGGCGATGAGCAGGTCGCGGGTCGAGTTCACACGATCAACTCTCTCATGGCCTGACCTGGACTCCCTGCCGGACAGCCGGCCGCGCGGATCAGGGGCAGGGCGCCCTGACGCACTGGATGTCGCCCGGGTCCACGCTCACGGTCGGCTCGGTCGTCGGCTCCTGCGGGCCGGGGCTCGTGGGCTCCTCGCTCGGCTCGGGCTCGCGGGTGGGGGTGGGAGACGGCGTCGCGCTCGGCTTGCCCGTGCGGCTGGCGGTCGTGGTGGGGGTGGCGGTGGGGACCGGCGTGGAAGTGCCGCTCGGCCGCGGCGCCCCCGTGGCGTTCTTCGGCGGCGGGGCGGACTGCC
>NZ_QNFZ01000495.1 GCF_003313395.1 Nonomuraea lactucae
GTGCTGCTGCGGGGCGAGCTGGCCGCGGCCGTGCGCGGCCCGGGCTCCGACGCCGCCCGGCCGAGCCCGCTCGACCTGCTCACCGACCGGGAACGGGAGATCGCCGAGCTCGCCGCCGGGGGGAAGCGGTCCCGCGAGATCGCCGACCAGCTCTTCCTGAGCCCGAGGACCGTCGAGGCCCATCTCGGCCGCGTCTACCGCAAGCTGGAGGTCTCCTCCCGGGCGGCTCTGGCGGCCGTCCTCCTCCAGGCGCCGCCCGCGGCGGACGGCTGATCCGGGCTGTCCGTGGCATGTTCGGGCGGGATCGATCGCGCCGCCGTCGTCGTGTACGACTCAGGTGGCTTCTACTGGCTTCTACTGGCTTCTACTGGCTTCGACGCCGCACCGCCCAGGACGCGCAGCAGGTGGCCTACCTCGCGCGTCACCGCGTCGCGGCCCGCCTTCACGTACTTGCGCGAGTCCACCACCTTCGGGTCGTGGTCCAGATAGTCGCGGATGGCGCCTGTGAACGCCTTGTTCAGGTGAGTCGCAATGTTGATCTTCTTCATGCCGTGCCGTACGGCCTCGCGCAGGGCGTCGTCGGGCACCCCGGAGGAGCCGTGCAGCACGAGCGGCACCGGTACGGCGGCGCGCAGCTCGGCGATGAGCGCCAGGTCGAGCACGGCGTCCTTGGTGGTCATCGCGTGCGACGTGCCCACGGCCACGGCGAGCGCGTCGACCCCGGTGCGGGCGACGTAGGCGGCGGCCTCGTGGGGCTTGGTGCGCGCCCCCGGCGCGTGCACGCCGTCCTTGCCGCCGACCTCGCCCAGCTCGGCCTCCACCCAGACGCCGCGCTCGTGGCACCAGGCGGCGACGGCGGCGGTGGCGGCCACGTTCTCCTCGTCGGGCAGCGCGGAGGCGTCGAACATCACCGACCCCAGCCCCAGCCCCACCGCCTCCTCGACCAGCGCCCGGTCGGTGGCGTGGTCGAGATGGACGGCCACCGGCACCGCGGCCCGCCGGGCCACCGCGAGCGTGGCCAGCGCGACGGGCTCCAGCGCGCCGTGATAGCGCACGCAGTTCTCGCTGATCTGCAGCACGACCGGCAGGCCCACCGCCTCGGCGCCCGCGACGATGGCCGTGGCGTGTTCGAGCTGGATCACGTTGAACGCGCCCACCCCGGCGGGCGACGCGCTGACGATGTCACCTGTCGTGGCGAGGGGCATGGCGGGCTCCTTGGGTGTCGCGATGTGACGGACGTTCTAGGTGATGACGATCAGCGGGTGCGTGGCGGCGTAGACGTCCGGGTCGAAGTCGCCGGCGACCGGCGCGGCCACGGCGGCGGCGCCCAGCGCCGCCGCCCGCCTGAGCGTGTCCGGCCACGCC
>NZ_QNFZ01000496.1 GCF_003313395.1 Nonomuraea lactucae
GTACGGCGCTCCGGGCGGCGGCTGCGGATGCGGCGGGGTCGGAGGGGCTGGCCGCTGCTGGTGCGGCGGGCCCTGAGGGACGGGCGAGGGCTGCTGGGCCGGCCCGTGCTCCTGGCCCGGCTGGCGCTGACCGTGTCCGGGTGGCGGCCATGGGAACGACGGCGGGCGTGGGGGGCGTTCGGGCCCCGGGGGCGGCGGATGCTGCCCGTTGCCTGTCACCGTGACGCCCCCTCGCATCGGTTGTCCGTAACGCGTGACTCCTCCCGTCACGCTCCGGACCTTTGCCAAATTTTGGGCAGAAGCTTACTGATTTATCACCCGTCACGGATGTGACAGTGCTCGGTTACAGTCCGAAATCATTCGAGGTGATCTCCGCTATGTTCCGGACCGCGCGGCGGGCGGTGTCCTAGCTTCTTTGCCATGAACCTCCAGCAGCTCCGCTACGTGGTCGCGACTGCGGAGCACCGCACCATGACCGACGCGGCCAGGTCGCTCTACATCGCGCAGCCGGCGCTCTCGCGCGCGATCCGGGACCTGGAACGCGAGCTCGGCATGACCCTCTTCGCCCGGTCGGGGCGCGGCGTGGTGGTCACCGCGCAGGGCCGCCGGGTGGTCAAGCTGGCCCGGGAGGCGCTCGACGCCGTACACGAGATCGAGGGCCTGGCCAGCCACGCGGCGTCCAGCGAGGCGGAGCTCCGCATCGCCGCCACGCCCAGCCTCGAACCCGGCCTCGCGGCGCGGCTGCTCCCCGCCTACGCCGCCGAGCACCCCGGAGTCCGCGTCCACATCGTGCGCTGTGACGGGCGCGACGCCGTGGTCAGCGCCATCCGGGACCAGCGCGCGGATCTCGGGCTGACCGACCTGCCCGTGCCCGCCGACCTCATCACCCATCCGCTGGAACGGCAGGAGATCGTGCTGATCTCCCCGCCCGGCCTCGAACTGCCCAGCCCTGTGCCGATGGGCAGGCTCGACGGCATGCGCCTGGCCCTGCCCGCCCGTGGCAGCGTCCGGCGCAGGGAGCTCGACGCGATGTTCGGCAAGTTCTCCGTCAACCCGGTGGTCGTCCTCGAGACCGACGAGCGCAACGGCTGGCTCAACGCCGTGCGCAGCGGTCAGGCGTCGCTGCTGTGGTATCGCGGCATTGCCGAGCAGGCGAGCAGGGCCGGCCTGGTGGTGCGTTCGCTCGACCCGGCCGTACGCCGCGTCATCGCCATCGTGCACGCCCGCCGCCGCCTGCCGCTGATCGCCCAGGACTTCCTGTCCGCCGCCGAACGAGGCACAGCCGCCTGACCTGGCCGAGGCCGCCAGGCCCCGCCCGTGCCCACGCCGAGCCCCGGCCGCCGTGAAGCCACCCGGCAGCCGCCGCGAGCGCCC
>NZ_QNFZ01000497.1 GCF_003313395.1 Nonomuraea lactucae
CACGAGACCACGGCGCCGCTCAGGAGCAGGGGCCGGGGCAGGACCCTCGTCTGGGGCGCCGCGGCGGCGGCCCTCGTGATCGCCGCCGCGGCGGCCGTGTTCTTCGTGGTGCGCGGCGGCGACGACGGCGTGCCCGCCGCGTTCACCGTGCCGATGGACGTGTGCTCCCTGCTCACGCCGGAGGACGCCGGCCGGCTCCTGCGCACCCAGCGGCCCCCGAAGGGGCAGCCCGGCTCCGACGAGGTGGGGCCGACCTGCCAGTGGCCGATGCGGGGCAACGGCGTGAGCCTGCAACTGCAGAAGGACTCCGACACCCCCGACCCGTGGTCGATGACCCCGTCCTCGGCGCGGACGCTGTTCGCGAACCAGAAGCGCTACTGGGCCAGGTTCGGCGGGGCCGAGATCGACTGGACGTGGCCCGAGATCGGGGCCGGGGGCTCGCTGAAGGCCACGCTCACCCCGGTCCGCGACATCGGCGGCGTCGGGCAGGAGGCGTTCGCCCACGAGCTGAAGGGCGCCACGGGCAGGATGCACTCCGCGTACGTCTACTACCGCCTCGCCAACCTGGTGGTGCGCGTGGAGTACACCACGCTGGCGTCCAGGCCGAGCGACGAGGACATCAAGCGGAACGCGCTCGCCGCCGCGCGGGCGATCGAGCAGGCGCTGCGCCGTGCCGGCTGACCCCTCCCTGCCGGGTGACCCCTCCCTGCCGGGTGACCCCTACCTGCTGGCCGGCCGCTACCGCCTCGTCGAACGGCTCGGCCAGGGCGGCGCGGGCACGGTGTGGCGGGCGCTCGACGAGACGCTCCACCGGCAGGTCGCGGTCAAGCAGGTGCGCGTACCGGACGAGCTGACCCCGCGCCAGCGGGAAGCGTTCACCGGCCGGGCCATCCACGAGGCGAGGTCCGCCGGGCGGCTGCGTGACCCCGCGATCGTGCTGGTGCACGACGTGGTGCTCGACGGCGACCAGCCGTGGATCATCATGGACCTGGCGACCGGCCGCTCGCTGGACAAGGTCATCAAGGAGCGCGGGCCGCTGCCGCCGCCCGAGGTGGCCGCGATCGGGCTGCGGGTCCTGTCGGCGCTGGAGACGGCGCACGCGCACGGCATCCTCCACCACGACGTCAAGCCGGCCAACATCCTGCTGGAGGCCGACGGCTCCGCCATGCTCACCGACTTCGGGATCGCGGTCCCGATGTACGGCCAGGACGGCGCGGGCCCCGCCGGAGCCGGGGGCGGCGGCTCGCTCGGCTACATGGCGCCCGAGCGGCTCAACCAGCGGGCGGCCGGACCCTCCTCCGACCTGTGGTCGCTCGGCGCGAGCCTCTACACCGCCGTCGAGGGCCGCGCGCCGTTCGAGCGGCCCATGCCGGCCGCCGTGGCGG
>NZ_QNFZ01000498.1 GCF_003313395.1 Nonomuraea lactucae
CCCCCCACCGCGCCCCCCACCGCGCCCCTCGCCGCGCCCTCCGCCGCGCTCGCCGGGACGCCTGCCGCCACAGGCACGCCGGGCGCGTACGCGCCGTTCGAGGCGCCGAAGAGGAAGCTGAGGCTCGGCGCCAGGGGCGAGGCCGTGCTCGCGCTGCAGACGCGCCTCACCGAGCTCGGCTACCGTCCGGGCAGGCTCGACGGCCGGTACGGCGGGACGACGCTGGCGGCGGTGTGGGCGTTCCAGAAGGTCAACGGCATCCGCCCCAGCAGCACGGTCGGCTCGCTCACCTGGGCGGCGCTGGAACGTCCCAAGGCCCCCAAGGTGCTCGTGGCGAAGGGCAGGCCGACGCGCGCCGAGGTCAACCTGGCCAAACAGGTCATGGTCCTCTACGTGAACGGCCTGCCGAAGCTGATCACACACATCTCCTCGGGCAGCGGCGTGCCGTACTGCGAGACCGCCGACTGGCAGGGCAGGAAGCAGCGCTTCTGCGGCTCGGCCCGCACCCCCACGGGCGACTTCCGGACCACGTGGCGCAAGTCGGGCTGGCACAAGTCCTACCTGGGGCAGCTCTACAACCCGATCTTCTTCAACGGCGGCATCGCGCTTCACGGGGCGCTGTCGGTGCCGCTCTACCCCGCCTCCCACGGGTGCGTACGGATGCCGATGAACGTGGCCGAGGTGCTGCCCGGGATGCTCGGCAGGGGGGTGCCGGTGCACGTTCGCGGGGCGTTCCGGCGAGCCTAGGACGCCGCCCGGCGCGGTGGCGGCGCGTCAGCCGGAGTTCGGGGTTCGGCGGCGCGCGTCCACCTCGATCTCGATCTTCATGCGGGCGTCGGCCAGGCCGCACACGAGCATCGTGGCGGCCGGCCTGACCTCGCCGAAGCGGCTGCGCAGGACGGGCCAGCACGGCTCGAAGTCGTCGCGATCGGGGAGCAGGTAGCGGACCCTGACCACGTCGGCGAACGAGCACCCCGCCTCCTCCAGCGCCGCCCCCACGTTGCGCAGGCACTGCTCGGCCTGCTCCACGACGTCGTCGGAGATGGTCATGGTCGCGTAGTCGAAGCCGGTGGTGCCCGACACGTGGACCCGGTCGCCGTCCACCACCGCCCGGGCGTACCCGATCTGCTCCTCGAAGGTGGAGCCGCTCAAGATCGCGCGTCGCTCTGTCATCCCCCGAACGGTAGGTGATCAGGCCCGGCACGTTCGAACCGGGTCCGCCACGTGGTGCGAACTCCCTGCTCTGAGGCCGGTCCCGGCGCCGGATCAGGGGGAACCATGCTGTCCACGCCCGTCACCCGCTCGCGCCCGTCGCCGCCCGCCCGGCCGGACGGTGACCGGCAGGAGGCCGGGCGAGAGCGCCGGGCACCCGCACCCCAGGATCAGCGCCTC
>NZ_QNFZ01000499.1 GCF_003313395.1 Nonomuraea lactucae
GCGCAGGCCGGGCCGGCGACGGCACCCTCGCGGGCGCCCGCGACCGGCGCCCAGCCCGACGCGCGCGTCTCCACCCCGCGCATCTCCAGCGTGCGCATCTCGACCGCGTACGAGCTGCCCGGCGACCGGGTCTACCCCGAAGGCATCGCCGCCGACCCCCGCACCGGCGCCCTCTACGCCGGCTCGTACACCGACGGCACCGTCTTCAAGATGACGCCCGGGAAGCGGGTCGCCGAGACGTTCCTGCCCGCGGGCGCGGACGGGCGCGACACCGCCAACGGGCTGGAGGTCGACCGGGCCGGGCGGCTGTGGGTGACCGACTCCACCAGTGGCGTCTCCGTCTACGACACCCGCAGCCGCCGGCTGCTCGCCCGCTTCGAGGTGCCCGAAGGAGGCCCGACCTTCGTCAACGACCTCGCCATCGCGCCCGACGGCAGCGCGTACATCACCGACAGCATCCGGCCCGTGGTCTACCGGGTCACGCCCCGCCGGCTCGCCGAGGCGAACGGCCGTACGGCGACGCTCAGCCCGCACTTCGACCTGAGCCGCCACCTCGACCCCCACGCGCCCGGGACGTTCGCCCTCAACGGCATCGTCGCCGACCCGGCCGGGCGTTATCTGCTGACCGTGGACATGACCGGTGGGGACCTCTTCCGCCTCGACGTCGCCTCCGGCGCGGTCCTGCGGGTCGCGCTGAGCGGCGGCGACACAGCGGGCGACACAGCGGGCGACACAGCGGGCGACATGGTGCACGCCGACGGGCTGGAGCTCGCCCACGGCACCCTGTGGGCGGTCCACAACCTCACCAACTCGATCAGCCGGTGGCGGGTCGCCCCGGACGGCTCGTCGGCGCGGGCCGTGCGCAGGCTGACCGACGAGGCGCTCCAGCTGCCCACCACGCTGGCGCGCCACCGCGGCACGCTCTACGTCGTGCGCTCCCAGTTCGACAAGGGTGGTCCCATCGGGCCGGGCACGCCGCGGATCCCCTTCACCATCGCCGCGGTGCGAGGCTTCTGAGACGGGACCCGCCTCCCGGACGCGTGCGGCAGGTTTCGGGAGGCGGCACCGCCGGTGGTTATGGAGCATGTGCTCTGTTATTGTGCCGGCATGCCCCGCCCGCGCACCCACGACCTCGACCGGCTGCTCGACGTCGCCGAGCGGCTGGTGGCCGAGGGCGGGCTGGAGCCGTTCACGGTGCGAGGGCTGGCGGCGGCCTCCGGGGTGTCGAACGGGGCGATCTACCACGCGTTCGGATCGCTGCCGGTGCTGCTCGGGCGGATGTGGCTGAGGGCGGCGGGCGACTTCCTGGACCTGCAGGAGGAGCTCGCACGCGCGGTGCGGGGGAGCGGCCCCGAGGCGGCCGTCGCGGCGGTGGTGGCCGCGGCGAGCGCGCC
>NZ_QNFZ01000500.1 GCF_003313395.1 Nonomuraea lactucae
CCTGCGCGTGGAGCCGGGAGTGCGGGTACGCCTGCCGCGCGTGCTCGGCGGCGACGGCCGGGCGGTCTGGGTGTCCGACGCCACCGGCGAGGACGGGCTGGAGATCGGCACGCCCGGCGGCGAGATCCGCGCGCTGGCCGCCGGAGAGCTCGGCCGGGTGCTCGACCTGGCCGCCGCGCCCGACGGCGAACACGTGGCCGTGGCCACCCACGACGGGCGGCTTCTGCTCGTCGACGTCGAGTCCGGGCAGCTCAGGGAGCTCGACCGCACCGCGCACGGCGACATCGGCGGGCTGACGTTCTCGCCCGACTCCGCCTGGCTGGCCTGGGTGCACCCGCACCAGGAGCCGCTGTCGCAGATCAGGATGGGCCGCGTCGACGGCACGTCCGTCATCGACGTGACCTCGGTGCGCTTCGCCGACTACGACCCGGTGTTCACCAAGGACGGCAGGCACCTGGCCTTCCTGTCGGTGCGGACGTTCGACCCGGTGTACGACGCGCACGTGTTCGACCTGGCCTTCCCCTCCGGCTGCCGGCCGTACATGGTGCCCCTGCGGGCGACGACGCCCTCGCCGTTCGACCCGAGCCTGCAGGGACGCGGGTTCAACGGCGAGGACGACAAGCCCGCGCAGGAGGAGAAGAAGGACGACGCGCCCCCGCGCACCGAGGTCGACCCCGAGGGGATCGCCTCCCGCGTCGTGCCCGTGCCGGTCCCCGCCGGCCGCTACGACAACCTGCGCACCGCCAAGGACGCGCTGATCTGGCTCCGCTTCCCGGTGGCCGGCCAGCTCGGCGACGGCACCGAACCGACCGGCGAGGTCGTCCTCGAACGCTACGACCTCAAGAAGCGCGGCAAGGCCGAGCTGGGCAAGGAGCTGCGGGCGTTCGAGGTCAGCGGCGACGGCACCCGGCTCGTCCTCAACGGCAAGAACGGCCTGCAGACCCGCTCGGCCGGCGAGGGCGACGAGGTCGTCACCATCGACCTCGACCGGGTCACCGTCCAGCTCGACCCGGTCGCCGAGTGGCGTCAGGGCTACCTGGAGGCCGGCCGGCTCATGCGCGACCACTTCTGGCGCTCCGACATGAACGGCGTCGACTGGCAGGCGGCGCTCGACCGCTACCTGCCGCTGACCGAGCGGATCGGCTCCTACTCCGAGCTGATCGACCTGCTCTGGGAGGTGCAGGGGGAGCTCGGCACCTCCCACGCCTACGCCCGCGCCAACGGCTCGCCCGGCGACCCCCGCCGCCGCCAGGGCCTGCTCGGCGCCGACCTGGACAGGGACGCGGACGGCACGTGGCGGGTCGCGCGGATCCTGCCCGGCGAGACGTCCGACCACGACGCGCGCTCGCCGCTGCTCGCACCCGGCGTCGCCGTACGCGAGGGCGACGCGATCGTCGCCGTC
>NZ_QNFZ01000501.1 GCF_003313395.1 Nonomuraea lactucae
CCCACGCCGCGGCCCGGGCCGCCGCCACCTCCCCCGCCCCGGCAGGGACCGTACGGGTGGCCGCAGGCGCCGCGCAGGAAGGCGGGCATGGGGGCGGCCGGGATCCTGGGCCTGGTGTTCGGCTCGATGGCGGGGCTGTTCGTGCTGATGGTCATCGGTGTGGCCGTGTTCGCGAGCTCCTCCCGGCCGGACACCACCACGCCGGTCGCGATCCCGACCTACAGCCCGTACGAGCGGCCGAGCGAGCGAGTCGACCCGTCGTCGCCGGACCGGCCCACAGCCCGGCCCACAGCCCGACCCACGGGCCGGCCGACGGCGACGCGGACGACCGACACCACGGTCAACCCGCCCGCGAGGGTCACGCTCAACACGAGCCTGCGCGACAACACGGTCTACCGGGCAGGCGCGCTTCCCCGGCTGAGCTGCCGCGCGGGCGACGCGAGCATTTACAGCCACACCCAGCTGAAGGCGCTGATCCTCAGGACCGGCAAGTGCATGGACCGCGCCTGGGGGCCGGCGCTGCGCCGCCAGGGCATCGCGTTCAGCCCTCCCGGTTACGCCATCGCGTCCGGGCGCGGCCGGGGCGCGTGCGGCGACTACCCCTCGCGCGGGAGCATCGTGCCGTACTACTGCCCGCGCAACAACACGATCTACGCCTCCACCTCGGCCGTCGTCAGGGGCAACGGCACCATGCGCGGGTACGGCCAGATCGTCTCGTGGCACGGGGCGATCAGCAGCATCATGTCGCACGAGTACGGGCACCACGTGCAGAACATCACCGGCCTGATGGACTCGTGGTGGCGAGAGACCCTCGACACGGGTGGCAGGGGCCAGAAGCTTGCACTCAGCAGGAAGCTGGAGCTCCAGGCAACCTGCTTCGGTGGCATGTGGATGCGCTCGGTCGCGGCCTCGTACCCGATCAGCACGGCCGGCCGTTCGCGCCTCTTCTGGTTCAACGGGCAGGTCGGCGACCATCCCGGATATCCCCGCGACCACGGCTCTCCCGTGAACAACCACCGATGGTTCCGGCAGGGGTGGGAACGGAGCCGGGTCTACCAGTGCAACACCTGGCTGGCGTCGTCCACCTCGACGTCATGATGTCATCTGTGGTTCATCTCAGCTTGGGCACATGTCTCTGATGTACCTATATGGCAGCTAGAATCCTGGCAATCTTGTGCCCAACGGGGGGCAAAACCATGTTTTGCCAGGTAGGCGTGTGAAGGAGCCGGCGTGACCAAGCGCGATGGGGTAGACACCGGGGGTCGGAAACGGCGCCCCTCCCGCCATCCTCGCGCCGATTCCGGCTCCCCGCCCGGCCCTCGCGACAGCGGCGCGACCGCCTCAAGCCCGGCCTCGGGCCCAGCGGCGGGCGGGGCAGGGGGCCGCGTTCCGTCCAGGGCGCGGG
>NZ_QNFZ01000503.1 GCF_003313395.1 Nonomuraea lactucae
CTGCTCGCCGCCGCCGTCGCGGCCGCCGCCGTCGGCTTCGGCGGCACCGGCTCCGGAACGGCCGGAGCCGGTGCCGTACGCACCCCGCCCGCCACCGCCAAGGTGACCCGCACCACGCTCACCGAGACCAAGACCGTGGACGGCACCCTCGGCTACGGCGACACCGTCACCGTCACCGCGAAGGCCCAGGGCACCATCACCTGGCTGCCCCCCGAAGGCGCCACCGTCACCAGGGGCAAGGCCGTCTACAGCGTCGACGCCGACCGCCGCCCCCTCCTGTACGGCACCACGCCGCTCTACCGCACCCTCCAGGACGGCGTCGAGGGCAAGGACGTCGAACTGCTCGAACGCAACCTCCGCAAACTCGGCTACACCGGCTTCGACGTGGACGACACCTACACCTGGGCCACCCGCGAGGCCGTCGAGGACTGGCAGGACGACCTCGGTCTCGACGTCACCGGCAAGGTGGAGCCCGGCGACGTCGTCGTCGCCGACGGGCCGCTGCGCGTCGCCGAGCACAAGACCGCCGTCGGCCAGACGGCCACCGGCCCCGTGCTCACCGCCAGCGGCACCACCCGCCAGGTCCTCGTGAACCTGGACGTGGCAGACGCCCACCTGGTCAAGCGCGGCATGAAGGCCACGGTCGAGCTGCCCGGCGGCTCCACCGTGAAAGGCAGGATCGTCCGCGTCGGCAAGGTCGCCACCCAGACCGGCGAGGGCAACGAGACCGCCACCACGATCGAGGTCGAGGTGTCGGTCACCGGCGTCGGCCGCACCTTCGACGCCGCGCCCGTCGAGGTGACGATCGTGGCCGCGCAGCGCGAGGACGTGCTGGCCGTCCCCGTCGGCGCGCTGCTCGCCCTGGCCGAGGGCGGCTACGGGGTGCAGGTCGTGGAGGGGGCGAGCACCCGTTACGCCGCCGTCGAGACCGGCATGTTCGCCGACGGCAAGGTGGAGGTCGACGGCGTCCCGGAGGGCGCGACCGTGGCGGTGCCCAAGTGATCGTCGAACTGCGTGACGTGAGCAAGGAGTACGGGGAGGTCATGGCGCTGCGCGGCGCCTGCCTCGGCATCGACCACGGCGAACTCGTGGGCATCGTCGGCCCGTCCGGCTCCGGCAAGTCCACCATGCTCAACATGATCGGCACTCTGGACCGGCCGTCCGGCGGCACGGTCCGCATCGCGGGGCACGACGTCCTCACGCTCACCGACAGGCGGCTGTCCGCCCTGCGAGCCGGCTTGATCGGCTTCGTCTTCCAGCAGTTCCACCTCGCCGCCGGGGTGTCCGCGCTGGACAACGTGGCCGACGGCCTGCTGTACGCCGGCCCCGCGCTGCGCGAGCGCCGCCTGCGCGCCGCCGAGGCCCTCGAACGCGTCGGCCTCGGGCACCGCCTCGGCCACCGGCCGCACG
>NZ_QNFZ01000504.1 GCF_003313395.1 Nonomuraea lactucae
ATCTACGTATTCAGCGGAAACCGGCGGGTCTACCTCAAACCAGACGCCCAGCTCAGCGGCAGGCCTGAATGGATACCGGCGAGCGTGGGCAGCACGTCGGCTTGCTCCCCGCAGGGCAACGCCCTTGAAGATTTCCAGGCCATCCCAGTGAACGGACCACCGCCGCACCCCACCGGGCGACTCGTCGGGCTCACCGTCGAATTCGATCAAGGCCAGGGCCCCGTTGCGCAGGACGCTCACCACGGTCCCTCGCCGTCCGATCAGACATGTGGCGTAGTCCCATGTCCGTGCCGGGCTGTGGAGCATCTTCACGATCACGGCCCGGCACCCGACCTTTCCCCCGGTGTACTCATCGGACGCCCTCGCCTTCCGATCGAGTAGGCACAGACAAGGCGGCGACCGCTTCCAGTGCGAATGCGCAACTCGGGGTGCACCTCTGCGCGGTGCAATTGGCACGCGGACTCAGCTACGACCTTTCGGGCGGTCATGCTGGCGAGGTATACCATGCTATAGCCCGCCAGCCATCGTCTATCTCGCCTGCCACGGTATCGCCTACTTAGCGAGTGCATGTGGCTGATCAAGAGCGGGTGTGGCAACCGGGGGTGCCCCGAAGGATCCAGGTCTACGAGGACATCAGGAGCAAGATTGAGAGCGGCGAACTCGCTCCCGGCGACCAGGTGCCATCCGTCCTCCGCCTACAGCAGATCTACGGCATCGCCACAGCAACAGGTCAGAAGGTCCACCGCGCGTTGCGCCGAGACGGGCTCATACGTACAGAGCCGGGGATGGGCAGTTTTGTGGTCCTTCCCCCGGCAAAGGAGGGAGAGTAGACGCAGGAGAGTCACCGCCAACACAGTCGCAAAGGCACCCCGGCGGGAGGGGCGCAAGCGACTGACTCGCTCCACTTGTCTGGCTCAGCGCCATTAGAGACGTCATCAGCTAGCATCCACTGCACACGCCCTGTTAGGTGGATCGGTAGCGACTCGCCGCCCGTCCCCAACCCCTACAGGCGGGTGTGGAATGACGCTAGCCTCAGCTCATCTTCTGCACACTTGGAGCTGCCGTGGTTGGAGAAGACAACTTCCCATTGCTCACGAGACTAGACCTCGATCCACCTTCATTTGGCGAGCTGCTCCGCACCTTACGAATTCGCCGTGGCCTTACTCTGCGCGAGCTGAGCCAGGAGACTGGCATATCGCGAAGCAAGCTGTCGCGGCTCGAACGCGGAACAGCCAGGCCGACACCTGCTGACGTCCGCGCCCTCGCATCAACGCATGGCATACCGGTCAAACACCTGATGAGCAGAGTCACGAACGGAGACTCCTCGGTTCCACCTCTGTTAGAGATGTCCGTGGCCATGTAAAAGTCCCCACAGGTGGCCAGTTCGAGGTCACCACTGATGGCCGGTTTAGGTCCCCACTTC
>NZ_QNFZ01000502.1 GCF_003313395.1 Nonomuraea lactucae
CAGCGGCGGCGACAGCGGGACCTCCGCCACGCCCGCCGGCGGCGCCGTGCCGGTCCGGGGCAGCAGCGCCACCCCCAGCCCCGCCGCCACCAGCCCCCGCACGGTCTCCGACTCCTGGCCCTCGAAGGCGATCCGCGGCTCGAACCCGGCCGCGGCGCACAGCTCGTCGGTGATCTGGCGCAGCCCGTAGCCGTGCTCCAGCGTGACGAGCTCCTCCCCCGCGAGCTCGGCGGGCCGGACGCGGGCGCGCCGGGCGAACGGGTGCGTACGGGGAACCGACAGCACGAGCTCCTGGTCCGCGAGCGCCACGCTCTCCACCTCCGGCCCGCCGGGCAGCGGCGCGACGAGCACCAGGTCGATCTCGCCGTCGCCCAGCCCGCGCAGCATGTCCTGCCGCGACCCCTGCGCGAGGCTGAAGCGCACGGCCGGGTGGCGTTCGCGGAAGCCTCGCACCAGCGACGGCACCAGCGATCGCCCGAGCAGGTGCAGGAACCCCAGCACGACGCGCCCGCTCCCTGGATCGACCTCCTCGCGCGTCTCACGCACGCCCGTCGCCAGCACGCCGAGCGCGCGGGCGGCCGAGCCGGCGAGGATCCGGCCCGCCCTGGTCAGCCTGATGCCGCGCCCCGCCGGAACGACCACCGGCGCGCCGATCTCGTCGCTCAGCGCGGCGAGCCGCCTGCTGACCGTGGGCTGCGGGATGCCGAGGAGTTCGGCCGCGCGCGTGACGTGCCCGGTCTCACCCACGGCCGACAGCAGCGCCAGCGTGGGCGCGAGCCGGGCGGCCAGCCGTGTCTCACCGAATTCATCCACCACGGTATGAATTATGCCGCATATCGGTATTGGACGTATTTATTAGCTTTGCTTAGTTTCTAGTGGTGGTCACCGAAGCCGGTACGAAGCGGGCGAGCGCGGCCGTCGCGGCGGCGGGCGTCTCGTCCTTCGCGTTGCTCTACGCCCCCCAGGCGGTGCTGCCCCAGTTCGCCACGGTGTTCCGCCTCGACCCCGGCAGCGCGTCACTGGCCGTCGGGGTCGCCACCACCGCGCTCGCCCTCGCCGTCCTGCCACTCGCGGCCCTGTCGGAGCGGGTGGGCAGGAGGAAGGTGATCGTCTGCTCGGTGGTCGCCTCGGCCGTGCTCGGGCTGCTGATGCCACTGGCGCCGTCCTTCCAGGTGCTGCTCGGCCTGCGGGTGCTGCAGGGCGTGGCGATCGCGGGCTTCCCCGGCGTGGCGGCGGCGTACCTGGCCGACCGGGTGGGCCCCGCCGGGCTGGCGTCCGCGGTCGGCGCGATGATCGCCGGCAATTCGGTGGGCGGGATGCTGGGCAGGCTCGGCACCGGCTTCGCCGCCGAGCCGCTGGGCTGGCGCGGCGCGCTGCTGGTGACGGCGGCGGTGTCGCTGGTCTGCGCGGTGTTCGCGGCCGTCACCCTGCC
>NZ_QNFZ01000505.1 GCF_003313395.1 Nonomuraea lactucae
CGGGGGCGGTTCCGGGCACCGGAACGGGGACGGCACCGGGTCCGGGGGCGGGAGCGGGCTCGGGTACGGGCACGGGCTGGGAGCCGGGCCGGGCGATGGCGGCAAGCGTCCGGCGTACCGCCTCCCCGTTGGACGGACGCGCGGCGGGCTCCTTGGCCAGCATGGCGAGCACCAGCCGGTCCAGCTCGGCGGGCACCTCCGCGCGGTGCCCTCCGGGCGGCGCGGGCTCGGCGCGCAGGTGCTGTCCGGCCACCTCGTCCGGCGTGCCCTCGAACGGCGGCCGCCCGCACAGCAGCTCGTAGCACACGCACCCGAGCGCGTACATGTCGGCGGCGGCCTCGGCGGGACGCCCGTCCAGCCGCTCGGGAGCGCTGTACCTCACCCGGTCCCCCGAAGGGCGCTGGCCGGCCAGCCCGAACCCCACGACCTTGAGCACCCCGCTGCCCGCCCGCCGGAACCCGTCCGGCTCCACCTTCCCGTGCACCACCCCCGCCCGGTGGGCGGCGTCGAGCCCGGCGGCGGCCTGCCCCACGAGGTCGCACACCTCGACGATCGGCAACGGCCCGCGCGCGGCCAGCTCCTCCCCCAGGCTCTCGCCGGTGAGGAACTCCGTCACGAGGTACGGCGTGCCGTCCTGGTCTCCCACGTCGAGCACCATGGCCACGTTCGGGTGGATGACCCGGGCGACGGCCTGGGCGTGCCGCCTGAGCACCTCACGCGAGGCCGCCCCGGCGCCCAGGACCTTGACCGCCACCGTCCAGTCGGCACGGGTGTCGTAGCCCCGCCACACCTCTCCCATCGGCCCGCTGCCGATGAGCTCGTCGAGCCGGTACCGGTCAGCGATCATGGACGGCGCTTCGTCCGACATATCTCCGCCAATGGATCCAGAAACATCATTTTCCCCCAACGATAGGGCCGCCCGATCCCCGCCACGGCCATGGCGCAGTGGTCTGACCTCTTGACCACCTGTCCTCTCCCTGTCATGGTCGGGGATGTGAGCGACTTCACGCCCGTCCGCCGCACGTCGGTGTCCGCGGAGGTGTTCGAGCAGATCGCCGCCCAGATCCTCGACGGCACGCTCGCCTCCGGCACGGCGCTGCCGCCCGAGCGGATCCTGACCGAGACGTTCGGGGTCAACCGGCAGGCGCTGCGCGAGGCCCTCCAGCGGCTCGACCAGCTCGGTCTGGTGCGGATCCGGCACGGCGATGCCACCCGGGTCCGCGACTACCGCAGCAGCGCGGGGCTCGACCTGCTGCCGCGCCTGTTCCTGCGGCCCGACGGCACGCTGGACCCCCTGGTCGTGCGGTCGGTGATGGAGATGCGCGCGGCGATGGGCGCCGACGCGGCCGCGCTGTGCGCCGTCCGGGCCGGCGCCGACCTGGTCCTGAGCCTGCGCGGCCTGCTCGGGGAGCTGGAGACGGCCGGCGACGCCGCCC
>NZ_QNFZ01000508.1 GCF_003313395.1 Nonomuraea lactucae
CCGCGGCCCGCTGGCTGCGGCTGGCGCTCGACTCGTCGCCGCGCGGCGATCGGCTCAGTCCGTCCCGCGCCACGCTCACGCTCTCCTGCTGCCGGGCCCTGACCGCCGCCGGCCGGCTGGAGGAGGCCCGCGCCCTCGCCCACGACGTGCTGCGCGACCAGTCGCACCTGCCCGCCGACGTCCGCCTGGAGGCGCACGCCGCCTGCGCCGACGTCGAACGGCTGCTGGGCCGCTACGACGAGGCCGAGGCCATTGCCCACGCGGCGCTCGAAGGGCTGCCACGGCCGCTGCCCGACCCCCTTCCCCCCGGGACTGCCGACCTGACGTTCAAGTACGGGCTGGTGCACATGCTGCGCGGCACCTACCGGCAGGCGCGTCCGCTGGTCCGCGAGGTCGCGGGCACGGCGGACGGCGACGACGTCACGCAGCTCGGGCTGCAGGCGCTGGCGGCGTTCGGCGACACCTACATCGCCGAGATGGAGACCGCGATACCCGAGGTGGCGGCCTGCGCCAGGCTGCTCGACGGCCTGGCCGACGCCGCGGCGGCGCGCATCCCCGAGGCCCTCGCCATGATCGGCTGCGCGGAGATGTTCCTTGAGCGGTTCGGCGACGCCTACAGGCACCTGCGCAGGGGGCTGAGGGTCACGAGCGGCGGTGCGCAGCAGCACCTCAGGACGCACTACCTGCTCGGGCTGTCGATCGTGGACCAGTGGACGGGCCGCCTCGACCTGGCGGTGCAGTGGGCTCTGGAGGCCGAACGGGTGGCCCGCGCCATCGGCGCCGACGACACGGCGGGGCTCGCCATGACGACGCGTGCCGCGGCCCTGATGTGGACGCGCAGCCGCAGGGACACCGCCGAGGTCGTCGCGCTCGCCGAGGAGGGCTTCCGCGCGACCTCGCCGGGGCAGGGCTGGTGGGAGGGCGCGGCGGCCCAGCAGCTCGCGTGGGTCCGGATGATGGGCGGCGACGCGCCGGGATGCGTCCGGCTCCTGCTGGAGGAGGGAGGAGGCGAGGGGTTGCCGCGGGCCCAGCCGCAGTTCCGCCCCGAGCAGCTCGCCGTCCTCTCGATGGCGGCGCTGCGATGCGGAGACCTCGACACCGCGGTCCGCTCCGCGGGCGAGGCGGAAGCCGCGGCCGAGCGGATCGGCCTGTCCGCCCAGCGGGCGACCGCCAGGCTGGCCAGAGCCGTGCTCCACCTGGCGGAAGGCGGCCACGACGTGGCGGTGAAGCTGTTCGAGGAGTCGGCGGACGAGTTCCGGCGGGCCCGCATGCCGATCCAGCACGCCTACACCTTGGTGGCGGGAGCCCGCTCAGCCGAGGCGGCCAGGGGCCGGGAGGCGGCGCTGAGCTGGCTGGACACCGCTGTGGCGGTGTCCAGGGGGTGCGGCGCGGTCCGGGTGCGCGAGGCGGCGGTGCTGCTGCGGGGCGAGCTGGCCGCGGCCGTGCG
>NZ_QNFZ01000507.1 GCF_003313395.1 Nonomuraea lactucae
AACACCGCCTCCGGCGCGACCTGGGTATCGATCCACCACGGCGGCGGCGTCGGCATCGGCCGCTCCATCCACGCCGGGCAGGTGGCGGTGGCCGACGGCACCCCACTGGCCGCCCACAAGCTGCAGCGCGTACTGACCAACGACCCCGGCACGGGCGTCATCAGGCACGTGGACGCGGGCTACGAACGGGCCGCCGAGGTGGCCGCGACCCGAGGTGTGCGCATCCCGATGCGGGAGTCCTGACGCGGGACCGCGCGGGCAGGCGGGGATGAGAATGCGGGCAGAGCGGTGTTGGAGGTGGCGTGACGGGCGGTGTTGGAGGTGGCGTGACGGGCGGATATCACAGCGGCATGCACGGGTTGCTGGACGGGCGGCGGCTGTCGCCCGTGCAGCGGAGGATCGCGCACTACCTGGCCGAGCATCTCGACGAGGCCATCTTCCTGTCCAGCGTCGAGCTGGCCGAGCGGGCCGGGGTGAGCCAGCCGTCGGTGACGCGGTTCGCCATGGTGCTGGGCTTCGCGGGCTACCCCGAGCTGCGGCAGGCGTTGCGGCCCATGGTCATGGGCGGCGCCGCGGAGGGGCCGCGGGAGAGCCTGCTCCGCGGGGCCGTGGACGACGAGATCAGAAACCTGACCCGGCTGCGCGAACGGCTCGCGGCGCTCCCGCTGAAGGAGCTGGGCGAGGCGCTGGCCGCCACCGAGCCGCTGCCCGTGCTGGGGCTGAGGGTGTCCAGCGGGCTGGCGACGACCTTCGCCTACTACGCGCGGCGCGTCCACCCCGATGTGCGGCTGCTGACGCACGGCGGGTCGGAGCTGGCCGACGGGCTGCACGCCGCGCGGCGGGCCGGTGCCGAGTGGGTGGTGGCGGTGGTGCTGCCCAGGTATCCGGTGGAGGTGGTGCGGGCCCTGGAGTACGCGGACAAGCTCGGGCTGAGGGCGGCCGTCATCACCGACAAGCCGGGCTTCCCGGCGGAGGTGGTGCTGGACGCGCCCGTGGGCGACCGGCTGGTCTTCGACTCGCACGCGGCGCCGCTGGCCCTGGCCATGGCCCTGGTGGAGGCCATGGCCGACGCGGCGCCGCTGCGGACCCAGGCGAGGCTGGAGGAGTACGAGCGGATGACCGACGAGACCGGGACGTTCCTCGTCGACCCCCCATAGCCCTCCCCGAGCCACCGTCGCCTATCCGGCGAGCCCGCGCAGCGACCGGACCGACCAGGTCACTACCGGGTAGTACTGCCCTCTCCGACGAGAGGACCCGAATTCGAGTAGCGCGTCAAGGTCATAAACTGGCGACCATGAGCGAACGACCGACAGCGCTGGTCACCGGGGCGTCCCGGGGTGTGGGGGAGGCCGTCGCGAGGGCGCTGGCGCCGACGCACGACGTCCTGCTCGGCGGGCGCGACGAGAGCGCACTCGCCGCGCTGGCGGCCGAGCTGCCCGGCGCGCGGGC
>NZ_QNFZ01000506.1 GCF_003313395.1 Nonomuraea lactucae
AGTCGGCGGAGGCGGCCGAGCGCGGCGCCCGCCTGGTGCTGGCGGCGGACTCGGCGGTGCCCGAGGGCGCGCTCGGCGACCCGCAGGACGCCGTCCTGGTGGTCGGCAACCTGGTGGCCAACGCGATCGACGCGCTCGACGGCGCGGCCGGCACCATCGAGGTGTCGGTACGCGCCGGCGCGGACGGCCTGCACGTGCGGGTCGGCGACTCGGGCCCCGGCATCACGCCCGAGCTGGTCGAGGAGGTCTTCAGGGAGGGGTTCACCACCAAGGCGGCGCAGTCGGGGCCCCGCGGGCTGGGCCTCGCCCTGACCAGGCAGGCGTGCCTGCGCAGGGGCGGCTGGGTGAAGGTGCGCAACGACAACGGCGCGGTCTTCACCGCCCTGCTGCCTCCGCCGGTCGAGACGGCGGCACGATGACGACGCCTCGGATGGTGGCCCGGGAGACTTGGCGGGCGGCTCGGGTGGTGGCCTGGGAGTCGGGCGGGACGGCGGTGCGATGAGCGGGATCCGCGTGCTGGTCGTGGACGACGACTTCATGGTCGCGCGCATCCACAGCGGCTACGTCGCCCGCGTGCCGGGCTTCGAGGTGGTCGGCACCGCGCACAACGGCGCCGACGCGCTCGCCGCGGCGGCCGAGCACCAGCCGGACATCGTGCTGCTCGACATCTACCTGCCCGACATGTCGGGACTTGACGTCCTCAAGGAGCTGCACGACGTCGACGTGCTCGTCATCAGCGCGGCCCGCGACGTGCCGACGGTCAGGGAGGCGATGCGCCGCGGCGCGGTCAACTACCTGATCAAGCCGTTCACCGCCACCGCCCTGGCCGAGCGGCTCCAGCAGTACGCCGACACCCGCAGGCAGCTCACCGCCATCGGTCCCGAGGCCCGCCAGGACGACCTCGACCGGCTCTTCGGCACGCCCAGCTCGGCGGCGGCGCTGCCCAAGGGGCTGTCGGCGACGACGTGCGCGCTTGTCGCCGACACGCTGCGCGACGCGGGCCGCGACCTGTCGGCCGCCGAGGCGGCGGAGCTCGCGGGCCTGTCCCGCGTCAGCGCCCGCCGCTACCTGGAGTATCTCTGCGTGGCGGGCCGGGCCGAGCTCAGACCCCGGTACGGCACCGCCGGCCGCCCCGAACATCGCTACCGGTGGCTAGGTTGACACCCTTCCGTAGCCGTATTCCGTGACATATCTGGATGCACGTGCCTTACTGTTGCCTGAGGGTCTGGCTGCGGAGCGGGAGGAGATTGAGGCGTGGGTAACGCCAAGCCGATCGACTCACCGACCGATCCCTTCGCCTCGGTGCCCCTGCCCACGTCCGGCACCAGCAGGAAGCCACGGATCGAGGGCCTGCCCCCGGGCGTCTCCCTCGACATCTTCGGCGGCCCCGCCCAGCCGGAGGCCCGCCCCGCCCCTGGCGGCGGCGACCAGAGCCCCGGCGCGCAGAACCCGCCCGCCG
>NZ_QNFZ01000510.1 GCF_003313395.1 Nonomuraea lactucae
CCCGCCCAGGTCCCCGGCCCCGCCCAGGGCCCCGGACGCGCCCAGGGCCGGGGTCCCGCCCAGCGTGGCCGAGGCGGTGAGGACCGCCAGCCCGGCGGCCGCTCTCCTGACGTGCCTCCCGCCGCGTGCGGCTCGCGCGGAAATCGTCATCGTCCCGTCCCTTTCCTGGTCGGCGCTTCGCGTCTCCAGGAAAGGCTTCCAGCGATCTCGTACGCGTCCTTCCGCCCGCGGGAGGAACCGGCCGTCATACGCCGGTCCGCCCCCGCGACGGATCATCACCTCGTGGATTACCCCCTCGTGCTCAGGCGGCGGTCCACTCCGGGGCGCGGCCCAGGTAACGCAGCAGCGCGGCCACGTCGTCGTCACCGGCTTGCGGGGCAAGCGCCGCCGCGTAGGCGCCGTACGCGCGCAGCGGCTCGACGATCTGCCTGGCCACGTCGAGCAGCTCCCTGGCGCTCTCCTGGGTGAGCGGCGAGGGCTGCCCGGTGGCGACGGCGATGTCCCAGGCGTGCACCGCGGCGTCGAGCGCGCACGCGCCCGCGCCCAGCGACGGCGCCATCTTGTTCGGCGGGACCGGCACCGCCACCTCCTCGACGTCCTCGCCGACGCCCGCCCACGCCTTGGCCGACCGCTCCAGCGCCGCCTCCAGGTACGCCTCCGGCTCCTCGGCCAGCGTCCCGGACGGCGCGAACGGGTTCTCCGACGGGCCGGGCTCGCCGGTGAGGAAGGAGGCGTAACCGACCTGGTCGCCCGCCGCGTGCTGGAGCACCTGGGTGACGTTCCACTGCTCGCACGGAGTCGGCGATCCCCAGCCGTCGGCCGGAACACCCCGCACGGCCTCGCGCAGCGCCTGGTGAGAGAAGTCGAGCAGGTCCCAGCCGGTGATGATGATCTCGCTCAAGGTCTTCAGCCTTCCGAATCGGTGATGCCACCACAATATCAGAACGGAATGCTTTGTTCCATAGTTGTGGTCATCTCGGTGGGCGGGCGTGCTCCCAGGCCGTGGTGAAGAGCAGCAGGGCGTAGTCGTACATCAGGCCGGGCCTGCGCGCGACCACGCACGGTGAGTTGCGGCCGTGCTCCGTCTGGCGGTACAGGGTCAGGTACGCGACGCGGTCCGTGACGACGATCCGGTGCACGTTGGGCAGGTCGTAGAAGCGCAGCGACACGTTCTCCCGCCGCCGGGCCACCTCGCTCACGTACGCGGCGTTGACCCGCACCTGTTCGGTGAGCAGCCCGGGCGAGAACCCCACGTCCATGCGGCGCATCTCGGCCTCGCGGACCGACAGCCACGAGCCGGGGCCGAGGCCGGCGTCGGGCAGGAGCACCTGCACCGACTCCAGGCGGCCCGCCCCCTCCCACACGGCGGCGAACCCGTCGCGCGTCAGCTCGTTCCCGCGCCCGGCGAGGACCCGCACCCAGCGCGCGCGGGCCAGCTCGGCCGCCAGCTCCGGGACGGCCAGC
>NZ_QNFZ01000509.1 GCF_003313395.1 Nonomuraea lactucae
CGAGGCCATGGCGTGGCGCGCGGCGGCGGCCATCTCGGCGGCCGACGTCCAGCGCCGGTCGGGCGCCTTGTCGAGCGCCCTCATGACCACCTGGCGCGGGCCCGGCGGCACGTCGGCGCCCAGGGCCGGGATGGGCGCGTGCAGGTGCTTGTAGATGATCTGGACGGGCGTGTCACCCTGGAACGGCAGGTGGCCGGTCAGGCACTCGTACGCGACGACGCCCAGGGCGTAGACGTCGACCGCGGGAGTCACGTCGCTGGCCGTGGCCATCTCGGGGGCGCAGTAGCCGGCCGAGCAGAGCATCGCCCCGGTGGCGGTGAGCTGGCCCGCCGACACCGAGTGGGCGATGCCGAAGTCGGTGAGCGCGACGCGGCCGTCGGGCCTGATCAGGAGGTTGGCCGGCTTGACGTCGCGGTGCACGATGCCCTGCTCGTGGGCGGCGGCCAGCGCGTCGGCCACCTCGGCGACCAGGCGCATGGTCGCGGCCGGGCCGAGCGCCTGGCGGCGCAGCACGCGGTCGAGCGACTCGCCCTCGACGAACTCCATCACCAGGAAGCTCACCCGGCGCCCGTCGACCTCGCACGTGCCGTAGTCGTAGACGTCGACCACGCCGGGATGCCGGAGCGTGGCCATGGCCCTGGCCTCGTTCTGGAAGCGCTGGGCGAAGGTGGGGTTCTCGGCGAGCGCGGGCGTCATGACCTTGACCGCGACGGCGCGGCCGAGCACCGTGTCGTCGGCGCGCCACACCTCGCCCATGCCGCCGCCGCCGACCCGGCTGGTCAGCAGGTAGCGGTCGTTGAGCGTGGTCCGGGGGCCGATCACATATTCGAGGCTAACACCGGGGCGTCGATGGAAACGCCGGAATCGGCAGGGTGTCCCAGGGGGCCGGGGAGCGTACCCGGACGGTCGGAACGCGCCGGTCGCGGCGCCGCCCGAACCCCCGCGGACGGGCCGGTGAAGGCGCCATCCGCGACCGGGTCGAAACATCCGGACATGCCGGGACCCCGGCCGCCTGGGGCGAGCCGGGGTCCAGGGTGTCGGCGGCGGGCGGACGCTAGGAGGCGGCGTCCTTGGCCCGGTTGCGCAGCGCGCGGCTGACGCCGTCGGCCCCTTCGAGGATCAGGCGGCGCAGCGCCTGCGGCGGCTGCTCGTCGGCCAGGTAGGCCTGGGCGGCCTCCACCGTGGCCGGCTCGATGAGCAGCGACGGGAAGCACCCCACCGCGAACGTCTGCGCCTGGTCGAACGTCCACTCCTTGTAGATCCGCCCCACCTCGGCGAAGTACTTGTCGCGGTAGGGCTCCAGCAGCTCGGTGTGGTGCGGGTCCTGGAAGCCGGCGATCGTGGTGCGCGCTATGTGGTTGGCCAGCTTGCCGCCCACGACGCGCTCCCACGCCGCCGCCTTGGCCTCGGCGGTCGGCACGGCCGCGCGGCACAGCGCCGCGGACCGCTCGCCCGTGGCGGTGGCGTC
>NZ_QNFZ01000511.1 GCF_003313395.1 Nonomuraea lactucae
GCCGAGCTCGGCCGCGAGCTGGGCGACGCGGGCGGCCCGCTCCTGGTGGCGGGCGTCGCCACGCTGTCCACGCTCGGCCACGGCTTCGCGGCCCTGGCCGCCCTCCTGGCCGCCGGTCCGCTGGTGATCCTGGTGACCCGCCGCCGCAGCCGTACCCAGGAGCTGCGGCGGTCGACGCCCCCTCCGCCTGGCCCGGGAAGACCATGACGGCTCAGGCGTCGAAGTCCACGGTGACGGCGTCGGAGACCGCGAACGTCTGGCAGGTGAGCACGAAGCCGGCGGCCACCTCGGCGGGTTCGAGGGCGAAGTTCTGGCGCATGTCCGCCTCCCCGTCCACCACGCGGGCGCGGCACGTGCCGCAGACGCCGCCCTTGCAGGCGAACGGCATGTCGGGCCGGACCCGCTGGACGCCCTCCAGGAGGGACAGGTCCGCGGGCACCGTGGCCGTCGTGGCCCGGCCGTCGAGCAGCACCGTCACCTCGCTGCCGCCGACCGGTCCGCCGCTTTCGCGCGCCGGGGCGGGCGGCGGTTCGTCCACGTAGAAGAGCTCGTGGTGCACCCGCTCGCCCGGCACGCCCAGACCGGCCAGCACCCCCTGGGCGTCGTTGACCATGCCGAACGGGCCGCACAGCCACCAGTGGTCCACCTCGGCGACCGGCGTGAGCGCGGGGAGCAGGCGGCCCAGCCGTTCGGTGTCGAGGCGGCCGGTGAACAACTCGGCCTCGCGCGGCTCCCTGGAGAGCACGTGGCACAGTTCGAACCGCGTGGGGTGCGCGTCCTTCAGATCGGCGAGCTCGTCGGCGAACATCACGCTCCCGGCGGTGCGGTTGCCGTACAGGAGCGTCACGCGGCTCTCGTCGTCGGCGAGGACCGACGACGCGATGGACAGGACCGGCGTGATCCCGGACCCGGCGGCGATCAGCACGTGGTGCGCGGGACGGCCGAGCTCGGGGGTGAAGCCGCCGCCGGGGGGCAGCACCTCGACCTCGTCGCCCGGCGCGAGCTCGCGTACCAGCCACGTGGAGAACAGCCCGTCCGGGATCTCCCGCACGCCGATCCGCGGGGGCGCGCCCGCCGGTGAGCAGATGGAGTACGACCGCCGCTCCTCGCGCCCGCCCACCAGGCGGCGCAGCGTGAGCCACTGGCCGGGCCGGAAGGCGTACCGGCCGGCCAGCTCCTCGGGGACGTCGAAGGTGATCGCGGCGGCGTCGTCGCACAGCCGGTCCACGCGGGCCACCCGCAGGCCGGCGAACGTCGCGCGGATGGGCAGGTCCTGGGCGATGCTCACGGTCATATCTCCTTGACGTGCTCGAACGGCTCCGCGCATGCGCGGCACCGCCACAGCGCCTTGCACGCCGTGGCCCCGAACCGGGACAGCTCCTCCGTCTCGCGGGAGCCGCAGCGGGGGCAGCGCACCCGCCGGCGCACCGGGCCGAGCGTCAGCGGCACCGGCCCCTCGCCGCGCACCGGC
>NZ_QNFZ01000512.1 GCF_003313395.1 Nonomuraea lactucae
GGATCCATCCACGGGTTGATCGCGTACTCGACCGTGAAGTGATCCGGGCGGCACATCAGGAAGTGCTTGGGCATGCGGGACTCCATCCTCGTCGGGGGGCGGTCCGCGGAAGGGGGACCGGCACCAGCGTAAGAATGGGTGTTTACGCAGGCCAAGCGGCTGGAATTGCGTCTTGGCGCGATTGTGTTGCGAGCATCCCCGTGCGGTCCGCGATCCGTTGCGCACATCCCGGAGCGACGGCGGCGGCGGGCCGGCGAGCCGGGACGGCAGGGCGGGGATCCCGTCTCGCACCACGGAGGACTCGGCCCGAACACCCGCTCCGCGCTGCGCACGTCCGTTGCGCGGAGGTGCGGCAGGCGCGGCGCGAGGGCCGGGCTAGGGCATCGCGACCGGGAACGGCAGGAGCGGGCCCGCGAGCGGGTGCTCGACCGTGCGGCTGGACGCCTCCACCGCCTCCAGCGGCGACAGGACCTCGGCCACCGGTACGCCCGCGGCCGACAGCTCAGCCAGGGCGGTCGCGGCTTCGCGGGTGGCCAGGGCGCCCGCCACCGCCGCGTTGATCTTGTCGGCCGCCTCCTCCCTCGCCTGGTACGCCGACCACCGCGGGTCCGCCCACTCAGCGAGATCGAGCACCCGTGCGAGGCGCTGGAAGAAGTGGTCCTCGATGGCCCCGACCGCGATCGACCTCCCGTCGCCGCAGGCGAAGACGCCGTAGCCGGGCCTGTTCAGGGCCATCGCCCGCTGACCGTCCAGGTCGGTGCTGCCCGCGTGGTGGAAGGCGCCCAGCCGCGGGTTCAGCCAGTGGGCCAGGCAGTCGCGGATGGACACGTCCAGGTGGCGCCCCCTGCCGGTGGCCGTCCGCTCGTGGAGCGCGGCGAGCAGGGCCGACATGGCGTACATCGCGGCGCACAGGTCGGCGATCGGCACCCCGGGACCCCACGCGGGCGGTCCGCCCGGCACGCCCGCCAGCGCCACCACACCGGCGTGGGCCGCGTACGTCACGTCATGGCCGGGCTCTCCGGCGAGCGGGCCCGACTGGCCGAAGCCGGAGATCGAGACGTACACCAGCCGGGGATTGACGGCCAGGATCTTCGCGGGGTCGAGGCCCAGGCGCGTCATCACGCCTGGCCGGAACCCCTCGACCAGCACGTCCGCCTCGGCGACCAGCGCCCGCACCCCGGCGCGTGCGGCCGGGTCCTTGAGGTCGGCCGTTCTGAACTCCTTGCCCCGGTTGACCGCGGCGAAGAGCCCGGGGGACAGGTGCCGGGCGTTGTCCCCGCCGGGGCGCTCCACCTTGATCACGCGCGCGCCGAGGTCGGCGAGGTTCTGGGTGAGGAACGGGCCGGGCAGCAGTTCGCTGAAGTCGACCACCACCAGGCCGGCCAGCGGTCCGGCCGAGGGGCCCGACGCCGGTCCCGCCGGTCCGGCCGGAGGCTCGGCCGACGGTCCGGCGGTCGGCTCGCCAGGTGGCCC
>NZ_QNFZ01000513.1 GCF_003313395.1 Nonomuraea lactucae
CTCGCGACGCCCTGGCGGGCGCTCCCGCCCGCGGCCACCGCCGTCGCGCCCGACCCGGCCCGCGACTTCACCGCCGTCCAGATCGCCAGGGCCGCCGCCTTCGACGCCGCCGTCAGCGTCCCCGCCTACCTCTCGTACGGCCTGGGCCTGCTGTTCGCCGGCCTGCTCGTGCTCACCCCGCTGGGCGCGCGGCTGCTCGGCAGGCTGAGGGGGCCGTGGCCGGTCCGGGTGGTGCTCGGCGTGCTGCTGCTGACCGCGCTGGTCCAGGCCGTACGGTGGCCGCTCGCCGTCTGGATGGAGATCCTGCTGCGCGAGTGGGGCCTGTCCACGCAGGACTGGGCCGCGTGGACCGGCGACCGGCTCAAGAGCATCGGCGTGAACGCCCTCGTGATCTCGATCATGATACTGGCCGTCGTGGCGCTGGCCCGGAAGGTCAGACGCTGGTGGATCCCGGCCGCGGCCGGGGCGTTCACGCTGACGGTGGCCGCGTCGTTCGTCCACCCGGTGGTCTTCGAGCCGCTCTTCAACGACTTCCACTCCATGCCGCGGGGCCCGCTGCGCGCCGACCTGCTGGCCATGGCGGCGCGCGACGGGGTGCCGGTCGAGGACGTGCTGGTCGCCGACGCCTCACGCCGCACCACCGCGCTCAACGCGTACGTCTCCGGTTTCGGCGCGACGCGCCGGATCGTCGTCTACGACACGCTGCTCAAGGCCCCGCCGCAGGAGGTGAGGCTGGTCGTGGCGCACGAACTGGGCCACGCCCGCCACAACGACGTCCTGAGCGGCACCCTGGTCGGCGGGCTGGCCGCCGCGTTCGGCGCCGTGCTGCTGTACCTGCTGTTCGACCTGGTACGGCGGCGCGCCAAGGTGGCCTCCGTGACCGACCCGAGGGCGGTCGGCGTGCTCATGGGCCTGATCAGCCTGGCCGTCCTGCTGTCCGGCCCCGCGCAGCACCTGATCAGCCGCCACGTCGAGGCGCGGGCCGACGCGCACGCCCTCGACCTCACCCGGGCACCGGCGACCTTCGTCGCCATGCAGAAACGCCTGGCCACCGCCAACCTCTCCGACTTGTCGCCGGATGTCGTGGAGTATGTCCTGTATGCGTCACACCCGACCGCGCCCGAGCGCACCGCCCTGGCCCGCGCCTGGGCCCGGCTGAACGGCGTCCCAGAGCCGTGACCAGCGTGGTCGTCGTCACCAACGACTTCCCGCCCCGCCCGGGCGGCATCCAGTCGTTCGTGCACGGCCTGGCCCTGCGCACGCCCGGTGTCGCCGTCTACGCGCCCGCCTGGAGGGGGTGTGCCGAGTTCGACCGCCGCCAGCCGTACCCGGTCGTGCGCCACCCCACCTCGCTGATGCTGCCCACGCCCGCCGTCGCCCGCACGGCGGCCCGGCTGGTCGCCGAGCACAAGGCCGAGACGGTGGTCTTCGGGGCGGCGGCCCCGCTCGGGCTGCTCGCACCCCGGCTGCGCGCCGCGGGC
>NZ_QNFZ01000514.1 GCF_003313395.1 Nonomuraea lactucae
AGCGGCCACCCGCTCCGCCGGCCCGGCAGGCGTCCCCGGGCCCACGCCGCGCCCAGGCAGTAGGGGACCAGCCAGCCGGCGACGACGTTGATCCAGCCGAGCCAGGCCGGGCCGCCCGTGCCGTACCGGACGAGGTCGACGAGCGCGACCGCGGCGAGCGGCCACAGCGGGTGCAGCCGGGCGACGAGCGGGGTCGCGGCCGTGAGCACCGCGAAGACGGCCAGGAACCACAGCGGGGACAGCACCAGCCCGACCAGCGTCCGGACGGTCTCCAGCCCGGCGCCGGACGCCAGCATCACAGCCGAGGCCACGGCCCACAGCGCGAGCACGACCACGACCGGCCTCAACAGCCGGGCCGTCCGGGACCGCAGCCACTGCCCGTACGTCTGCCCCCGGGCACGGGCGGCGGCATGGCCGGTCACCCCTGCCCACCCGCCGACGAGGAAGAAGACCGCCAGAGCCTGGAAGAGCCACGAGACGGGAGCGAGCTGGGGCAGGTGCCGGAGCGGGCTCTCGGCCCGCACCGTGCCGCTGTCGGCGACCAGAGCGGTCACCAGCCAGTGGCCGAGCACCACCCCGGCGATGGCGAGGGCGCGCAGCCCGTCGGCGGCCCGGTCGCGGCCGGGGGGCGTGGCCGCCTCGATCCGCCGGACGAGGTCACCCATGACCGGCCTCCCCGAGCGGGGGCAGCCCGGAGACGATCCGGGCCATGTTCGCCAGTGCCGTGGACCCGGGCCGCAGGTAGTCGCTGTGGCCACCGTCGCCGGCCGCGAAGATCCGGGCGCCGAACTCCGGCGAGACCGGATCGGTCCCGAACCCCACGGTCGCGAAGGGCAGGCGTAACCGCGTGTGCGGCACGCCGGCGATCCAGTCGCGGGCGCCCCTCCCGGCCCAGACGGTCGCCTGGGTGCGCAGCTCGGCGACCCCCTGCACGCCCGTTCCCGGGCTGCCGTACAGGACGAGGTCCGTGACCTTCAGCCCGGCGGCGGCCTGGCTGCACACGACGGAGCCATAGGAGTGGCACACGAGGGAGGTCCGGGCGGCGGGCCTGGCCGCGCCCAGCTCCCCTACGAAGCGGCGCAGCGCGGAAGCCGCCTCACGCGCGCGCCCGGTGGTCAGGGCTTCGAGGCCGAACGTGCTCGTCGTCCGGTACCCCAACCAGGCGATGACGGCGAACCGGTGACCCGGCTCCTGCGCGAGTCGGAGTGCCATCGCGCCGGCCAGGAAGCGGTCGTAGGTGTCGAGACTGGTGTCCGCGCCCGGCACGAGCACCGCGATCCGCTCCGCTCGGGCCAGGTCGCCCAACACCTCCGCGGTGCGACCGCCGTCGCGGCCGTCGAACGACAGGAAGTGCCGCCCCAGGTCGGCCATGGCGCGCAGCGAGGCGGCCCGCCGGCGGTGACCGTGGCGGGCGGCCATCCGCTCGGCCGCCAGGACGGCATCGCGGGTGGCGGTGTACCGCGCGGCCAGGGCGGGCGGGGTCATGGCCGGCATC
>NZ_QNFZ01000517.1 GCF_003313395.1 Nonomuraea lactucae
CCGAGGGCGGGGTGGCCGGGCCGCCGCGCTGGGCGGCCATGGCCGGGCTCGCGGGCCTGTTGCTCGGCTGGGGCGGCTGGGCGGCCAACCTCAGCGCCATCGTGACCCGCGGCCTGGCCGTGGACCGGTGGCCGTGGGGCAACATGTACGAGTTCGTGGTGGCCATCTGCTTCGCCGCCGTGACGGCGTTCCTGGCCACGCAGCTGCGGCAGAACGTACGCTTCCTCGGCCCCTTCGTCATGCTCACGGCGGCGCTGGGGCTCGGCTTCGCGGTCAAGTACCTCTACACGGCCGCGGGGCCGGTGGTGCCCGCGCTCAACTCCTACTGGATCGCCATCCACGTCACGGCGGCCATCCTGGCCAGCGGCCTGTTCATCGTCGCCGGGCTGTCGGGCATCCTCTACCTGGTGCGCGGCGACGGCCTGTCACATCTGCCGTCGCGGGAGGACCTGGAGCGGGTGGCCCACCGCGCGATCGTGCTCGCCTTCCCGGTGTGGACGTTCGCCGTCATCGCGGGGGCGCTCTGGGCGGACAAGGCGTGGGGGCGCTACTGGGGCTGGGACCCCAAGGAGGTCTGGTCGTTCATCACGTGGGTGGCCTACGCCGCCTACCTGCATGCCCGCGTCACGGCGGGCTGGCGCGGGCGCGCGGCGACGATCGTGCAGCTGGCCGCCTTCGCCTGCCTGCTGTTCAACCTCGTCGGCGTGAACATCTTCCTCTCCGGGCTCCACAGCTACGCCGACGTCGGCTAGGAACGCCGGCCCCCCGAGCTCAGTCGTCGCCGCGCATGCGGCGGTCCAGCTCGCGGAGGAACTCGGGGTCGTCGTCGGGGCCCTTGGGGGCGGGGGGAAGCGGCAAGCCGGGCTGACGGGGCGCGTGCCGACCGGCGCTCGGCGCGTGCGGGCGCCCGCGCACGAGCCAGAACAGGCCGCCCACCACGGGGAGCAGCACGACGATGAGCAGCCACAGCGCCTTCGGAACGTTCTGGACGGCTTCCTCGGGGGTGGTGATCACGTCGAAGAGGGAGTAGAGCCAGAAGGCCAGCAGCGCCAGGCCGATTAGGACACCTGCCATGCCCGAACTGTAAGCCATCCGCGACGTGATCGTGTCACCTACATGCACCATTTCGGGTGACTGGGGGAGGTACGCGTCGTACCGTGGAACCCGATCAGGAGCCCCTCGCCGGGTGCCCCCCGACGGTCCGGCGGCTCGCGCGGGCCCACGGGCGTGGAGAGGTGTGATGGCCTTTTCTAACGACAAGGGCCGCCATCGGCGGGGTCGTTGGTGGCGGCGCGGGTCGTATCTCTTCTCCCGCCGCGGCGAGGCGCCCCCTGACGCCGACCGCTCCTTCTGGGCGGCCGACCGCTCGTTCCGGGCGTACGACAAGCCGTCGCGCGAGCCCTCCGAGGGCCGTGGCGGCCGAAGGAGCGCCGAGGCGGGCCCGGGACGCGAGAACGGCGGCGCCGGGCGCTCCTGGCCGGGCCGGCCGGGCTCC
>NZ_QNFZ01000516.1 GCF_003313395.1 Nonomuraea lactucae
CGCCGCCCGGCCACCCGCGGCGGCGCGGGCCGGGCCACCCGGGGAGGAGCCGATCCCGGCAGGGGAGCGACGGTCGAGGTTCCTGGCCCGGCTGGGCGCGATCGCCCCGTGGCTGGCGGAGGAGGAGCGCCGGACGCTCAGCCGGGCCCGCGCCACCTGCCGGGACATCGTCGCGGGCAATCCAGGCGGCCAGCTGGTGAGCGACGCGCAGGAGCGCTTCACCGACGTCACGTACGAGCAGGCCGCCGAGATCGTCGAAGCGGTCAGGGAATGGTGCGTGCCCTGAATCACACCTGGGGCAGCACCTCGGCCGCTATCAGCTCCAGGTGGTCGAGATCCGCCAGGTCCATCACCTGGAGGTACACCCGTTCGGCCCCCAGTCCGGCCAGCTGGCCGATCTTCTCCACGACCTCCGCGGGAGTGCCCGCGAGCCCGCTCTCGCGCAGCGCCCCGAGGTCCGAGCCGATCGCCGCCGCGCGCCGGTCGATCTCGGCCTGGTCACGGCCCACGCACACGGTCTGGGTCGCCGACAGGACGAGCGTGCGCCCCGCGGCCTCCGTCGCCCGCCGTACCTGGTCGAAGGCCGCGCCCGTGTCGGTCAGCGTGCGGAACGGCGCGTTGTACTCGTCGGCGTACGCGGCGGCCAGCCGCGGCGTGCGCTTGGCGCCGAAGCCGCCGATGATGATCGGCGGGTGCGGGCGCTGCACCGGCTTGGGCAGCGCGGGGGAGTCGGCCAGCCGGTAGTGGCGCCCCTCGAACGAGTACGGCCCCTCGGCCGTCCAGAGTCCCCGGATGATCTCCAGTTGCTCCTCGAACCGCCCGAACCGCTCGTCAAGCGGCGGGAACGGGATGCCGTACGCGCTGTGCTCGGCGTCGAACCAGCCGGTGCCGAGACCCAGCTCGACCCGCCCGCCGCTCATCTGGTCCACCTGTGCGACGCTGATCGCCAGCGGGCCGGGCAGCCGGAACGTGGCGGGCGTCACCAGCGTGCCCAGCCGGATCCGGGACGTCTCCCTGGCCAGTCCGGCCAGCGTGATCCAGGCGTCCGTCGGGCCGGGGCCGGGGTCTCCCGCGCCGATGCGCTGGTAGTGGTCGGAACGGAAGAACGCGTCGAAGCCGAGCCGCTCGGTCGCCTGGGCGACGGCGAGAAGGTCGTCATAGGTGGCACCCTGCTGGGGTTCGGTAAAGATCCGCAACTTCATGACGCCATTATCGGCACAGAGCGGACGGCATCCGGAGAATGCCCCCCGCGATGGCCCCCGCCCTTGCTAACGTCTGCCGCCAGCGCTCTGTGTAACCGGTCGACGACTCGGGGTGGGGTATGTCGGGTTCGCGGCACAAGCGGGAGCCGGGGATGCTCCCACGCCCTCTCGCGCTCCTCGCCGCGCTGGCGCTGTCCGGCGCGACCGGGGCAGTGATCGCGCTCCTCCCCGCCCGCGCCGACCTCGGCCCGGCCCTCGGCCCCGCCCGCCCGCCCTCCGCCGCCGAGCCCTCAC
>NZ_QNFZ01000518.1 GCF_003313395.1 Nonomuraea lactucae
AGCGGCCCGGCCGAGCGCGACACCTGGCGGACCCGCGGGCTCGCGGTCCGCGTGCGCACCGCCACGCCCGGCGACTTCGCCGCGAAGGTCGCCGCGGGCCTGCCCGTGGTGCGTGACGCCGGGTTCACCGAGATCGAGCCGGGTTCGTGCACGTTCGTGGCCGACGCGCCGTGGCTGTACGGGCGGGTCGCCAGATCGTGAGGCCGTACGGCCGGGGCGCTACGGCTGGATGGGGAAGACGTCCGCCAGCACGCCGCCCGCCGGGGTGGTCCGCGCGGGCGACGGGCTGTCGTAGACCACCATCAGCCTCCCGTCGTCCAGCACGGCCATGCCCTCCGGATGGTCGCAGCCGATGCCGTAGGGCAGCTCGGCCACCGTCTCCAGCTCGTCCGCCGGCACCACCCCGCCGTCCTGACCGGCCCGCCAGCGCATCACGCGCACCGGCCCGTCCAGGTCCATGCTGGGCCCGGTGAGCAGCAGCAGGTCGTTCCCGTACGGGCACAGGTCGCGCACCCCCAGCCCGCCGAGGTCGAGGAAGTGCTTGCGGAGCGGCTCGCGCAGCCGCAGCCGGCCCTGCCCGGCCTCGACGGGCCTGGCCTCCAGCACCACGGCCCAGCCGCGCAGCACCGGCCCGCGAAGGCCGAGGTAGACCCGCTCGCCGCGGACCGCGATGCCCTCGATGTCGAGGCCGTTGTCCTTGCCCGGCAGCGCCAGGAACGGCGCCAGATGCTCGTCGTCGCGCAGCCGCGCCGCGATGTTGTCGGCGCCGGACAGGATCGAGCCCGGGAGAGGGCTGTTGGTGACCGGATCGAGGGGGAGCCGCGCCAGGATGAACCGGTTCTCCTCCCTGACGACCGTGGCCAGCCGTCTGGCCGCCTTGGCGGGGTCCTTCGACTTGACGCGCCGCCGCTTCAGGCTGTGCGAGCCGACGGCCCACAGGTGGCCGTCGGCCCTGGCCAGGCCCTCGATGTCGGCCTCGTCGTCCGGCCCCGCGGGCAGGCGCAGGTAGTCGGCCAGGACGAACGTGCGCTGAGCGTCGTACCGCTCGCCGGTCCACGCCAGGTGCTCGATGGTCGCGGTCTCGTCGCCGGCCACCCACAGCCCGGTCTCGTCCTGCCGGAGCGCCGAGAGGTTCGTGTGCGTCTGGGCCGCTCGCGAGGCGGGGTCGAAGCGCAGCTCCACCTGTTCCACGAGGCCCATGATTGCACTTCGGTCGCTTCATAAGCGGAATGGCCAGATTTGTCGTACGCTCCGGTCGTGCTCGATGGGGAAGTTGGGACCAAAGGTTCCCGTGTGAAAACGGCCGTGAGATCGGGAACCCCTGCCTCTCCGCCCAGACGATCCCGCGTCGGGGATCTGCCGATGCGGGTCGTGTACCGGGGGCTCGCCGTGGTCGCGGTGGTGGCGTCGGCCGCCGTCGCGCTGGCGTTCGCGCTCCCGCCGGAGCCGGACGAGGTCGCCGCGGGGCCGATCGCCGCGCCATCGGCCCCGCCGTCCTCGTCC
>NZ_QNFZ01000515.1 GCF_003313395.1 Nonomuraea lactucae
CCCGCGCGGCCAGCTCAGGCTCGGCGACCCGGTCCCAGCCGGGCGGCGGCGGGTCGGACAGCCACCGCTGGGCCTCGGCGAGCTCCCCGGCCGCGTTCAGCAGGCCGCCCAGCTCCACGGCCGCCTTGTGGTGACCCGCCAGCGCCGCCAGCCGGAACCAGTGCCGGCCCCTCGCCAGGTCGCCGTACTCGGCGATGAGCAGCAGCCCGAAGTTGAACATCGCGTCGGGGTCGCCGCTGGCGGCGGCCCTGCCGAACCAGTGGCTGGCCCCCGTCGGGTCGCCCAGCTCCACGCACACGAACCCGGCCATCCGCTGGTCGTCCAGCCGCCCGGCCCCCGCCGCCCGCTCGAACCAGGCGCGGGCCGTACGCAGGTCCCCGTGGGACAGGGCGATGCCGCCCAGCTGTGAGGCGGCGCCGGGATGCTCGCTCCTGGCGGCCAGCCGGAAGTAGGTCTCCGCGCTCTCCGGGTCGCGGCCCGCCTGGAGGAGCAGGCCGAGATGGTAGGCCGCGTCGACGTGGCCGCCGCGGGTGGCGCACTCCCACCACCGCCCGGTCTCCTCCTCGTCGCCCGCGCTGTACGCCAGGAAGCCCAGGTCGTGCGCGCAGGAGGTGTCGCCGTCACCGGCGGCCCGGCGGTGCCACTCACGCGCGGCGTGGGTGTCGCCCGCGTCCTCGCAGATCAGCGCCAGCCTGCGGGCCGCCACGCTGGACCCGGCACGGGCCGCGCTCTCGAACCAGCCCTTGGCGGTGTCGAGGTCGCCGCGCTGCTCCAGCAGCAGCGTGGCCAGGTTGACCGCCGCCTCGGTGTCGCCGGTGCCCGCCGCCTTCTCGTACCACGAGATGGCCTCCTCCAGGGTGCCGTGCTTCTCGTGCCAGATGCCCAGGTTGAAGGCGCTGTCGACGTTGCCGGCCGCGGCGGCCCGCTCCCACCAGTGCCTGGCCGCCGAGCGGTCGCCCCGCTGGGCGCAGAGCCTGCCGAGCCGGTGCGCCGCCTGCGGGTCGCCGGCCTGCGCGGCCAGCAGCAGCTCGGGTTCGTCGCCCATCCGTGGCGCCGGAACGGTCGCCGCCGCCACCTCACCTTGCCACCACGCCATGCGCACAGCGTGGCATGTAAACAAGCGGATGCGGAGCGTAATCGCCGAGAGGCTAGGAGAAGTTGATGAAGCCCGTGTACATGCCCATGCCGCAGACGTAGCGGAGAGTGCCGGGCCGCTGCGGGGGCAGCCGCACGGTGGCGGGCAGCGCGACGTCCCGTCCCGCGATCGTGACGGTGCGGGTGCAGCCCCCGTCCACCAGCTCGAACACCACGTCCACCGGCACCCCGGCCCTCGCCCGCACGAAGGCGGGCCGGTAGCCGTCACGGGTCGCCCAGACGGTGACGGTCCGCGCGCCCTGGGCGGTGACGGCTCCCGCCCCTTCGCCGGTGACGCTCCTCGCCCCCTCGCCGGTGACGGCCGCGGCCGGCGGCGTGGACCGCGGGAGCCAGCCGCCCAGGCTGAGGCCCG
>NZ_QNFZ01000519.1 GCF_003313395.1 Nonomuraea lactucae
GCCCTCGCCGCCGACGCGCCCGCCGAGGCGCGAGCGGCGGCGCGCTCCCACCTGCCGGGCCTCACCCGCCTCGGCCTGTAGCCACGCACTCGCCGCCGGCCTGTCCGCGCTGCGCGGCCTGCCCCTGGTGCCCGAGCGGCAGGACGGCGGTGATCGCCGGTCGCCAAGGATCAAGCACGGTGCGGTCTGGATACGGTTGGAGGCATGGTTGGACGGATCGGAACGGCGGGCCTGCTCCTGATCGCTCTGGCGGCGTGCGGGGGAGGCTCGACCGCGGGCGCGGCCTCCCCGGACGCGTCGTCGTCGAGCGCGGCCTCTCCGGACGCCGGGTCCTCGGGCGGACCGTCCGCCGGACCGTCCGCGAGCGCCGCCCCGACCGCCGGACCGGCGGAGCCTGGCACGTCCGCGCAGGGCGGCGAGGTGGGGCGGGTGCTGTCCGGGATGAGCCTGGAGGAGAAGGTCGGGCAGCTGTTCATGCCGGTCCTGTACGGCACGGCCGCCGACACCGTCTCGGGCGAGAACCAGGCCAGGTACGGCGCCCGGACCCCGGCCGGAGTCATCGCCAAATACCGCCTCGGTGGCGTCATCCTGTTCCCCGCCAACGTCAGGAGCGTCGGGCAGGTCGTCGGGCTGACCAACGCCCTGCAGCAGGCCTCGCCCGAGGTGCCGCTGCTCATCGGCACCGACCAGGAGAACGGCCTGGTCTCCAGGATGGGCGCGCTGATGACGGCGTTCCCCGGCGCCGCGCAGGTGGGCGCCACCAGGAACCCGTCGCTGTCACGGGAGGTCGCCAGGGCCACCGGCGAGGAGCTGCGCACGCTGGGCGTCAACCTCGACTTCGCGCCGGTCGCCGACGTGAACGTCGACCCGCGCAACCCCGTCATCGGCAGGCGCGCCTTCGGAGACGATCCGGCGCGGGTGGCGCGCATGGTGTCGGCCGCGGTCAAGGGGTTCGCGGACGCCGGGGTCGCCGCCACCGCCAAGCACTTCCCCGGCCACGGCGACACGGACGTCGACAGCCACACCGGCCTGCCGGTGATCAAGCACACCAGGGCGCAGTGGGAGCGGATCGACACGCCGCCGTTCAAGGCCGCGATCAACGCCGGCGTGGACGCCGTGATGAGCGCCCACATCGTCTTCCCCGGGCTCGACCCGTCGGGCGACCCGGCGACGCTGTCCAAGCCCATCCTCACCGGCCTGCTCAGGGACGAGCTGGGCTTCAAGGGTGTGATCTCGACCGACGCGCTCAACATGGCGGGAGTGCGGAAGAAGTACAGCGACGGTGAGGTGGCCGTGCGGGCCGTGCTGGCGGGGGCCGACCTGCTGCTGATGCCGAACGACCTGCCCACGGCGTACGACGCCGTGCTGGCCGCGGCGAGGTCGGGCCGGATCTCGGAGCGGCGGCTCGACCAGTCGGTCACCCGGCTCCTCACGCTCAAGCAGGCGCGCGGCTTCCTGCGCGAGGCGCCCGCCGCCTCGGCGCGGGAGGCGGCCGGCGTGCTGCGCTCGGCCGAGCACC
>NZ_QNFZ01000522.1 GCF_003313395.1 Nonomuraea lactucae
AGCCCGGCCGCCACCGCGGCGGCCGCCCCGCCGCTCGACCCGCCCGCCGACCTTCCGGTGTCCCAGGGCGAGCGGGAGGGCGGGGAGACGTCGGTCTCTGTGTAGCAGGGCAGCCCGAACTCGGGTGTCGCGGTCTTGCCGAGCATGACCGTGCCGGCCTCGCGCAGCCGTTCCACGACCGTGTCGTCCACGGGTGAGACGAACTCCCGGTATGTCGCCGACCCGAACATGATCGGCACGTCCTTCACCAGGTTAAGATCCTTGACAGGGATCGGCACTCCGGCGAGCGGCCCGTCTGGCAGGTCCTTCTCCAGGCGGCGGGCTTGTTCGAGTGCCCTCTCGGCGGTCACGGTCACGTACGCGCCGACATGCGGGTCGATGCGCTCGATCCGATCGAGGTAGTGGTGGGTGAGCTCGACCGGAGAGATCACCCGGTCACGGATGGCCCGCGCCAGCTCGAGCGCCGACAGCTCGTGAAGGTCCTGCACGGTACTTCACACTAGGGATCTCTAGAGAAGAACGTAATAGATACCCGGAAAACGGGCAGCGAACACGGCGGGCTGGGGCCATAAAACTATGGACAGGGCAACACTAGGAATCGACCTGACGCTCGGGCTACGGTGAGTCGCGTGGACTCCGACCACCAGCGAGAAGACGGTCACAGCACCTCACCGATCTGGGTGAGCGACAGACCGGAGGGCGAGCCCCCCGCCAAGCAATCGGCGCCCACCTCCACGTACGCGCCCGTCCTACGGGCGTCCGTGAGCAGCCTGCTGAGGCAGCCGCGCTACCGCCACCTGCGCAACCGCGCGCTGCTGGCGCTGGGGGTGACCCTGGTCGCGGGATTCCTGCTGGGCGACTGGCGCGCGGGCGTGACCGCGGGCGTCGTCGCGGCGATCCTCGACACGGTCTACCGCGCGCGATCCCACTCCAGCGTGCCCGCGTGGCGGCGCTCCTCGGTCGCGGAGCGCCGCACCGAGGCCCAGCTGCGAAAGCTCGAACGCAACGGCTACCGCACGCTCCACGCCAGGGCGATCCCCGGCACCGAGGCCCAGATCGACCATCTGGTGGTCGGCCCGACGGGCGTGTACGCGGTCGACTCCGAGAAGTGGGACAAGCGCCTGCCCGTCCGGGTGCAGATGGGCAAGAAGCTCTTCCACGGCCCGTTCGACAAGAAGGCCCGCCTCGCCGAGGCGAAGATGGAGGCGTCGCACGCCAGCGAGCTGATCAGCAAGGCCTACGGCCGCGACGTGGCGGTCGTGCCCTCGCTGGCCATCTACGGGCCGCCGGTGCCATGGAAGATCATGAGCATCAAGGGCGTCGACGTCTACGAGGGCAGCCGGGCCCGTAAGTGGATCACCAAGCGCGAGCGGGCGCTGACCGACGCCGAGATCCAGCGGCTGTACGAGATCGCCGCCGACGTCCTCCCGGCCCGCTACGGCGAGGACTGACCACCGTAAGGCGTCGAAGGTCAAGTGGCGGGGGCTCCGTCCGTCTCCTCGTCCCTACGTAGCCGGCAAC
>NZ_QNFZ01000525.1 GCF_003313395.1 Nonomuraea lactucae
AATCTGCCCCGAAAATCCCTTCCTGAGCTGGGCAGACGGCAGCGAACCCCGACCTGGTGATCATGGTTGGGGTTTCGCGGTGGGGAGGGGTCAGGGGGTGTGGAGGATCACCTGTCCGTCGTGGATGGTGATCTTTTGTCCGGTGAGGGCTTGGAGGTGGCGGGCGAGGTTGCGGGCTTGGCGGTCTTTGTCGATCCGGGTGGTGTAGTAGTCGCTGCCTAGGTCGTGGAAGCGGGTGTTGGGGTCGGAGAGCAGGTGGTAGACGACGGTCAGCAGGGAGTTGCCGGCGGCGATGATGGCCTTTTGCGGGCCGCGGCGTTTGGCCAGGCGGCGGTAGCGGGCGCCGAGGAAGGAGTCGGAGCGGGAGAAGCCGAAGACGATGCGGCCCAGGGCGCCGGCGAGCCAGGGGTTGCCCTTGCCTCGGCTCTTGCTCTTCTTCTTGCCGGCCGATTCGTGGACCTGGGGGCAGAACTTGGCCCAAGAGGCCAGGTGAGCGGGGGAGGGGAAGCGGGTCATGTCCACGCCGATTTCGCCGATCAGTTCGCGGGCGGCGATCTGGTCCAGGCCGGGGATCTCCACCAGCTGGCCGATCTGCTGGGCGAAGGGGGCGACCGCGGTCTCGATCTTGCGGTCCAGTTCGGTGAGTTGGGCGGCCATCCGGTCGATGTTGTCCAGCATCATGCGCAGGATCATGGCGTGGTGGCCGGTGAAGAAGCCGCGCAAGGCTTCTTCCAGCTCGCGGATCTTGTTGCGGGCGCGGCCCTTGGCCAGCTGCGCCATCACACAGACGTCGCGCTCTCCGGCGATCAGGGCCTCCATCATCGCGCGGCCGGACTGGCCGTGGATGTCGGTGAGCACAGTCCCGATCTTGATCTGGGCATCCTCGAGAAGCTTTTCGACGCGCTGCATCTCACGCGCGCGGTCTTGGACCAGGGCGCGCCGGTAACGGGTCAGGTCGCGCAGCTGCCGGATGGGCTCGGGGTGCACCAGGGAAGGGCGGCACATGCCGCGCTCGGCGACCTTGGCCAGCCAGACCGCGTCCAGTTTGTCGGTCTTGGGCCGGCCGGGGACGTTCTTCACGTCCCGGGCGTTGACCAGCCAGCACTCGAAGCCTTCGGCCTCCAGCAGGAAGTACGCCCCTTTCCAATAGTCGGAGGTCGATTCCATCACCACCCGGGTGACACCCCAGCAGCGAAACCAGTCCGCCATGGCCAGCAGGTCGGCGGTGGTGGTGGCATACGAACGCACCTCCTGCATGCGCCGGCCCGCTTTGGACTCGTGCGGCACCCGCACGCACGCCTCTAACGCGGCCTTGCCCAGGTCCAGCGCGGCCACCCGCTCGATGAGTAAGTCCTGTTCCGGGACCTCTTTCACGTTCCCTCTTCCCGCGTGTGCTCCGATCGGCGGGTCGCCCGCAGGAGCCATGGGGAAGTAGGCGAATCGGCCCCTCGTGCTCGTGGCGACAACGCGCAGCCCCGCAAGACGGCTCCCTGCATCAAGCTACAGTTCGGCCTCAGCTGCG
>NZ_QNFZ01000521.1 GCF_003313395.1 Nonomuraea lactucae
CAGCAGCGCGGCGCGCGCGTCGCCCAGGCCGGGCTCGGCGAGCAGCGCCAGCTGCTCCGGATGGCGCGCCAGGTGGTTGCCGAGGGCGGCGCTCACTCCGAACACGGCCAGCGTCCGGGCCCTGAGCAGCTCGTCGGCGCGCAGCGTGTCGAGGGCCGCCGGATCGCGCTCGGCCAGCCCGGTGAGCGAGGCCAGCGCCAGGTCGGGGTCGGCGACGTCGACCAGGCCGTCCAGCAGTTCGTCGAACTCCGCGCCCGCCCGCTGGACGAGCCGCGCGGCCGTCGCTCCGTCGGCGAAGCCGAGCTTGGCCAGTCTCGCGGCGGTGGACTCGATCCTCGGCACCTCTCCATCTTGACAGCCCATCGGTGCGGCGTCCTAAATACGGACGCAACGTTGCGTTGTATTCCACGAAATGAGCGGAGGCGGGGCGGACGGGGGGCCGGTGCGGAGGGGCGCCTCGACCTGGGCGGCGGCGGCCTTCCCGCTGTTCCTGAGCCCGTCCACGCCCTCGCGCACGCGCTGACGCGCACACCCGGGGCGAGCCGGACGCCGGCAGGTCAGCGGCTCAGGGGTTCACCCGGGACCGTCCGGCGCGGCGAGCTGGGGGAATCCCTGGGTCCGCCCCTGGGGCACCGTGGCGGTCCGGGTCCTAGCCTGCTCGTTAGGCCGTCAAGGAGATCGCCGGGGGGCGGAGGGGGTCGATGGCTCAGGCTCCGTACGCCCACCATGATCCGCTCAGGCTCGGCGGCTACTGGCTCGGCAGGCAGCTCGGCGCGGGCGGGCAGGGCGTCGTCTACGAGGGGTACGGAGTGGGCGGCGACCGGGTCGCCGTCAAGCTGCTCCGGCTCGACCGCGGTGAGAGCGCGCAGGCGCGCGCCCGGTTCGCCAAGGAGGTCGCCGCCGCGGCCAAGGTGGCTCCGTTCTGCACGGCCCGGCTCATCACGGCCGAGCTCGGCGCGGACCGGCCGTACATCGTGAGCGAGTACGTGGACGGCCCCAGCCTGCACCGGGCGGTGCGCGAGGGCGGCCCGTTCGGCGCGGTGCGGCTGCACGACCTGGCGACCGGCGTGGCCACCGCGCTGACCGCCATCCACCGGGCGGGAGTCGTGCACCGCGACCTCAAGCCCGAGAACGTCGTCCTCGGTCCCGACGGCCCCCGGGTGATCGACTTCGGCATCGCCCGGGTCGACGGCGCGACCGTCACCGAGGACGGCGTCTTCCCGATCGGGACACCGGCGTACATGGCGCCGGAGCGCATCCGGGGCGAGCGGGCCGGGCCCGCGGCGGATGTGTGGGCGTGGGGCGCGGTGGTGCTGTTCGCGGCCACGGGGGCGCCTCCGTTCCTCGCCGACAGCGCGGTGGCCACGTACAACCTCATCCTTACCAGGCGGCCGGACGTGTCGGCGCTCGACGGGACACTGCGGCGCCTGGTGGACGCGGCGATGTCCGACGATCCGCGCGACCGCCCGCAGGGGCGGGCGCTGCTGGCGAGCCTCATCGGCGGCGCGGGCGAGACCGGTTCGCTGCTCGCGGCCGGCAGCCGGGTGG
>NZ_QNFZ01000520.1 GCF_003313395.1 Nonomuraea lactucae
GAGCCGCGCCTCGCCCTCGCCTCCCTCGGCGCCGACTGCTCGGCCGTCCTGGTGGCCGACCCGGAGGCCCGCGTGGCCGCCGCCGCCCACTCGGGCCGCCCCGGCACCGAGGCGGGGGTGACCACGGCACTGGTCCAGGCCATGGCCGCCAAGGGCGCGGCGCCGGAGCGGATGGTGGCGTTCGTCGGGCCCGGCGCGTGCGGCCGCTGCTACGAGGTGCCCGCCGCCCTGCGCGAGCGGGTCGCCGAGCGGGTGCCGGAGACGTGGTCCACGACCTCGTGGGACACACCCGCGCTCGACCTGCGCGCCGGCATCGAGGCCCAGCTGCGCGCGGCGGGCGTCGCGGACGTGCGCCACGACGCCCGCTGCACGATCGAGTCGGAGGAGCTCTACTCCCACCGCCGCGCCCAGCCGTGCGGGCGGTTCGCCGGGCTCATCTGGCTGACCTGACCCACACGAGTCTGGTTGACCTGACCTAGACGAGTCTGGTTGACCTGACCCCACACGAGTCTGGCTGACCTGACCTGGACGAGGCGGTCAGGGGCGGAGCAGGTCAGGAGCGGTCCATCAGGTGCCGGACCGGGCCCTGTGCGCGCGCTCGGCCTCGTGGACGTGGGCCGCCGCCGCCTCGGCGGCGCGCTCGGGGTCGCCGTCGGCGATCGCCGTCACGATGGCGTCATGGCGGGCGGGCAAGAGAGTGGTGCGCCTGCTGATGTTGGCCAGGCTGATGATCGCGAACCGCGCCCAGACGCGGTCCAGGGCGTCCACGAGCAGCGGGTTCCCCGACAGGCGGCCCAGCATCATGTGGAAGTCGAGGTTGGCGCGCCAGGCCCCCCGCGCGTCCGCGGCCCCGGCGGACCGCTCCACCTGGCGCGCGGCCTCCCTGAGGCCCTCCAGTTGGGCCGGGGTGAGCAGCCCGTCGCGCTGGGCGCTCGCGGCGAGCCGGGCGGCCAGCGTGTCGAGCGCGCCCTGCAACTGCATGGCGTGCCTGATCTCGTCGTCGGACAGCGAGTTGACGACGACCCCCCGGCCCGTCGAGACCACCAGGCCGTCGCTCTGCAACCGCCGCAACGCCTCCCGGACGGGGGTGCGGCTCATCTCCAGGTCGGCGCACAGCGCGCTCTCGGCGAGCCGGTCACCGGGATGGTAGTGACCCCCGACGAGCCGCTCCCGCAGTCTCCGATACGCCAGCTCTGCCTGGTTGTGCAGGCCGGGACGCTCGCCGTTCGATGAGATCACGCTCCAGGTATACGTTGCGTGCATGCTCGATCGCAACGGCGGGACCCGTTTGTGAGCAGGGGTCGGGCTGGCGGATGGACAGCACGAGATGTGAGCCTGCTCCCCGGCCGCCGGCGGGGTACGGGGCCGTGGCGTCGACGCGAACGGGGAGTTGAACATGCGCGGTTACGACTACGTCGTGGTCGGGGCGGGCAGCGCGGGGTGCGTGGTGGCGGCGCGCCTGTCGGAGGACGCGAACGCCCGCGTGCTGCTGCTGGAGGCGGGGGAGGACCGGCCGCCGGCGGCCGCGGCCGCACCCGCGGCGTGGTGGGGC
>NZ_QNFZ01000523.1 GCF_003313395.1 Nonomuraea lactucae
GCCGCGGACGCGGGCAGGCCGACCAGGTCGAGCAGCTCGCGGACGCGGGCGTCGCGCTGGGCGGGGGTGCCGCGCCGGTGCACGTCCAGCGGGTCGCGCAGGATCCGCCTGACCGGCAGCCGCCGGTTGAGCGCCGTGGACGGGTCCTGGAAGACCATCCCGACCCCCGCGCCGACGAGGGAGCGCCGCTCCGGCGCCGCCAGCTTCCACAGATCCCGCCCGCCGAACGAGACGGTGCCCGAGGTGGGACGTTGCAGCCCCACCAGAACCCTGGCCAGCGTGGACTTGCCGCACCCCGACTCCCCGACGACCCCGACGGTCTCGCCGGGGCCGACCGTGAGGTCAGCGGCGGTCAGCGCGTACACGCGGTCGCGGGAGAGCAGGCCGCCCGTGCGGGCCTTGTGCACGACGTGGACGTCCTTCAGCTCAAGCACGCTGATCACTTCCCGCGGCCTCGCAGGGGTCACTCGCCGTACCCTGGCGGGAGGCACCCGCCGCGCCCTCGCCCGGGTCACTCGCCGCGGCCTCGTAGGGGGCGAGCGCCGGGTGGTGGCAGGCGACGGCGTGCCGGTGCGCGTCGCCCTCCAGCGGCGGCGCCTCGGCCCGGCACACGCCGGTCGCCATCGGGCACCGGTCGGCGAAGCGGCACCCGGCCTGGAAACCGGCGGGCGAGGGCACCACGCCCGGGATCTGGGTCAGCCGTTCGGCCCCCGCCTCCAGTGACAGCACGGAGCCGAGCAGCCCGCGGGCGTAGTGGTGGGCGGGCGCCCCGACGAGCGTGGCCGTGACACCGGTCTCCACGATCTGCCCCCCGTACATGACGACGACCCGGTCGGTGACGTCGGCGACCAGCGCGAGGTCGTGCGAGACGAGGATGAGCGCGAAGCCCAGCTCCTCGCGCAGCCGCAGCAGCAGCTCGATGACCTGCGCCTGGACGGTCACGTCCAGCGCGGTGGTGGGCTCGTCGGCGACGATCAGCCTGGGGTCGCGCGAGAGCGCCATCGCGATGAGGACCCGCTGGCGCTGCCCGCCGGACAGCTCGTGCGGGTAGGCCGAGAGGGTACGGCGGGCGTCGAGGCCGACGAGTTCGAGCAGTTCGGCGGGGGGACGCCGGCCGCCTCGGCGGGTGACCTGCCGGAGCTGGGCCCGGATGGTCATGGCGGGGTTCAGCGACGAGAGGGCGTCCTGGTAGATCATCGCCATGTCGTGGCCGAGCAGCCGCCTGCGGGTCCGGCGCGGCAGCGTGAGCAGGTGCCTGCCGTCGAAGACGATGTCGCCGCCGACCCGGGCGGTGCGCGGTTGCAGGCCCATGACGGTCAGCGCGGTCAGCGACTTGCCGCAGCCGGACTCGCCGACGAGGCCGAGCACCTCGCCGGGCCGCACGTCGAACGAGATCCCGTCCACGATGTCCACGCCGTCGTCGAACCCGATCCGCAGATCCCTGACCTCCAGGACGGGCGGGCCCTGCGGCAGCGGCCTGGCCCGTTCGGCGAGCCGCCGCGCGGCCTCGGCCAGGCCGGGCAGCTCGACGGTACGCCCGCCGCCGGGCCGGACGCCC
>NZ_QNFZ01000533.1 GCF_003313395.1 Nonomuraea lactucae
GACGGCAGCCAACCCCGGCGGACGACGGTGCGTCGGGGTGGGTGATCAGCTCAATTGGTCAGGCGGCCGGTTCCAGAGTGACCCGGTAGCCCAGGGCTTCAAGCTCGCGGATGTGCTTGCGTTTCTTGCGTTCGGTGCCTACGCGCCGGTCGTAGAAGTCGGCGCCCAGGTCGATGAAGTGGCTGTCGGGGTCGGACAGCAGGTGCCAGATGATCGTCAGGATGGAGCGGCCGACGGCCACGACGGCGCGTTTGGTACCGCGTCGGCGGGCGATGCGCCGGTAGCGCTCGCCCAGGAAGGTGTTGCTGCGGCCGGCCACCACGGCGGCCTCGCCCAGCACCCGGGCAAGGTAGGGGTTGCCGTGGCCGGTTGCGCCCCGGCCCTTCTTCTTGCCCGCCGACTCCTTCACCCCGGGAGCGAAACGAGCCCAGGAGGCCAGGTGCCCCGGAGTGGGGAAACGACTCATGTCCAGCCCGATCTCGGCGATGATGGCGTGTGCTCCGGTGATGCCGATGCCGGGGATGTCATCCAGCCGTGCCAACGCGTCGGCGAAAGGGGCCATTGACTCCTCGATCGCCTTATCGACCTCGGCGATGTCGCTATTCAGCTGATCCACCCGTGTCAGCATCTTTCCCAGCAGGAAGGCGTGGTGGCGGGTGAAGTGGCCGGTGAACGCCTCCTCCAACGCGCTGATCTTGCGGCGCAGCGTGGATCGGGCCAGTTGGGCCAGCGCTTTGGGGTTGCGTTCCCCAGCTACCAGGGCGTCCATCATCGCCCGTCCCGAGACGCCGAAGATGTCGGAGGCGACCACGGACAGCTTGATCTGCGCGTCCTCCAACAGCTTCTCCGCGCGCTGCTTCTCGGCGGTGCGCGCGGCGATCAGATCGACGCGGTAGCGGGTCAGATCCCGCACGTGGCGGATCTCGGCGGGTGGGACGAAGCTAGGGCGCAGCATCTGCCGTTCGGCGACCTTGCACAGCCACACCGCGTCCAGCCGGTCTGTTTTCGGCCGTCCGGGCAGGTGCTTGACGTCGCGGGCGTTGACCAGCCAGGTCTCCAAACCGGCCGCCTCCAGCAGGTAGAAGACCGGCTTCCAGTAGTCGGAGGTGGCCTCCATCACCACCCGGTCCACTCCCAGGCAGCGCAGATGGTCAGCCAGCGCCAGGATCGACCTGGTCATCGTCGAGTACGTCCCGACCTCCTGCAGCCGCCTTCCACTGCGCGCTTCGTCCGGCACCCGGACACAGCACACCAGCGACGCTTTGCCGATGTCCAGCGCCGCGACACGTTCGATGATCTCCTCGCTGTCCTTGGCTTCCTCGAGCATGCGAGCCTCCTACCGACTCCGGTCCTGCACCCTGCACGGGCTGCCCGCAAGAGCCGCAAGGGGACGAGCGAATCTAATCCGCGTGCTCGAAGCACAGTGAAGGGCCCATGGCGCGGCTCCCGGCGTCCGACTAACCCACGACCTCGACCAGACCAAAGAAGAGACGACGTCGGCGGGCAACCACCCCGATTTTCAGCCCAGAACGGGCCTGCCGTCAGGCAGACCGAAGACTAACCC
>NZ_QNFZ01000530.1 GCF_003313395.1 Nonomuraea lactucae
TGTCCGAGCCGGGCGGCGAGGGTGGTTTCTCGTTTGACGGTTTTGCCGACGTCGTAGCGAGGTGCAGGTCGGCGGTTCGTGGAGCCGGCTGGCCGCCCGGGGCCGGGCTTGCCCGGTTTCGGTGCGCCGGCGGGGCAGGTGGTCTTCGTGCGGATGTTCCGAAAGCCCCGCCGGACCCGGGCCGGGGTGAGGCGGCCGGGAGCGGCGGGCCGTTCCCAGGGGCGGCGGAGATCCTCGGCCAGGGGACGGGCCAAGCGGAGTTGGGTGTGCGCGACGATGATCAGCCAGGTCCACCGGTCGGCGGCCGTTGGGGTGCGGATCTTGGGGACGGTCCAGCCCAGGACCTGCTTGTAGAACCGGAAGGTGTGTTCCAGGTCGAACCTGCGCAGGAACGTCTGCCAGAGCCGGTCGACCTGTTCTGCGGTCAGGCCGGTGCGCGAGGACCATAGCCACACCGGCTTGGGCTCGTTGCTGCCGGACAGGCGCTCGACCTGGAGCCGGATCAGCGTGCCTTCCAGGATCGGCAGTTCGCCCTGGTGGTCCAGCCAGGCCGCGCGGCGGGTGAGCCGGGGATGCAGTCGATCCCACGCGGCGGCGGTGGCGGTGCCATAGCGGGTGGTGTCGGTGGTTGTGGTGATGTGTGGGGCGGGCCAGGTGGTGGCGTCGCTGAGCGCGAACGGGCCGCCGTGTTTGGGCGGGCGGCCGTTGGTTCCAGGAAGGCGCGGTGGTGCCGGGAACTGCAAGACTCGGTCGGAGCGGATGCGTCCCAGCAGTTCCACGGGCAGATCGGCGAGCAGGAACGCCAGCCGGGTCACGTCGTAGCCGGAGTCGGCCACGATGAGGATGTCTGCGTCACCCGGCCGCCACTGGCCGGCCTCCAGCAGCCGCTGGACCACCTCGCGCAACTGTGCGGCGGTGACCGCGGTGGCGTCGTCTTCGGGGCTAAGGCGGACCGCGTCCAGCATCGCGGTCCAGGATGTGCGGCCGCTCTCCAGCGCCGCGACGAACGAGTACGGCCAGCCGGGGATGAACTGCGAGGCGCTCTTGGCCCGTCCGTAGACGTGACAAAACAGCCGTTCGGCGCTGGTAGGGGCGTCCGAGCGCAGCCACGGGCTGACATCGATTGCCAGCACGATCCGCCCGTCGGCGGCCCGCGGCAACGGTAAGGCCGCCAGCGACCGGCGCAACCGGGCCACCTCGATCCGGCCGCAGTTCAACCCGTCGTACAACGCGCCATGACCACGCCGATGCTCAGGCGCCAACGCCAGATCCACCAGCGTCTTGACCGGCCCGTCGGTACACAGCAGTGCCTCGGCCAGCTCGAACAGCGCATCGGCTCGCGCGCTCAGGCAGTCATAGAAGCCGGTCCGAAACCGGGACAACACGGCTAGGGACTCGACACGGGCAGCCTCGTTCAGCACACTCATCCTCACGGCCTTGGAGTGATCGTCAGCGTCTTCAGCAACGCACATGATCACGCCAAGGCCGTCTCGCTGTCCCGCAAACGGCCGAACCTCCATCGAGCTCAACGGGCCGGCCGACGAGAGAGGTTAAAGATCAAGCT
>NZ_QNFZ01000524.1 GCF_003313395.1 Nonomuraea lactucae
CGCCACCGGGGCGCTGCGCGAGCCGTACGCGGAGCTCGCGCTGGCCGCGAACGCCGCGCCCGCCCCCACCGTCGCGGTCGACGTGCCCAGCGGGGTGGACGCCGGCAGCGGCAGGGTGGCGGGAGCGGCCGTCGAGGCGCTGGTCACCGTCACGATGGGGGCCCGCAAGACCGGGTTGCTCGTCGATCCCGGTGCCGCCTGCGCGGGCACGGTGGAGCTCGTCGACATCGGGCTCGGCCCCTACCTGCCCGATCCCGACGTGGCGGCGCTCACCTCGGGCGACGTGGACGACCTGCTGCCGCTCCCGTCCAAGGAGTCCGACAAGTACCGCAGGGGCGTGGTGGGCATCGTCGCGGGCGGCGACCTCTACACGGGCGCGGCCGTGCTCGCCGTGGGAGGCGCGCTGCGGGCCGGCGCGGGCATGGTGCGCTACGCGGGGCAGAGCGCGCCCGTCGCCCAGGTCCGCGCCCACTGGCCCGAGGCGGTCGTCACCGAGCTCGACCGGCCCTCGGTCGACGAGGTCGGCCGGGTGCAGGCGTGGGTCCTAGGCCCCGGGCTCGGCACGGGGGAGTGGGCGCGCGAGCTGGCCGCCGCGGTGCTCGCCGATGACGTCCCCGTGCTGGTCGACGCCGACGGCCTGACGCTGGTCGCCGGGGACAGGTCGCTGCTCAGGCGCGCCGCGCCCGTCCTGATCACCCCGCACGCGGGCGAGCTGGCGCGGTTGATCCGCGCCGACCGCGACCGGATCGAGGCGGGCCGCCTGGAGCACGCCCGCGCGGCGGCGGCGGAGCTGGGCGTGACCGTGCTGCTCAAGGGCTCCACCACGGTCGTCGCAGAGGAGGACCGGCCGGCCCGGGTCAACACCACGGGCACGCCGTGGCTGGCCACCGGCGGCACCGGCGACGTGCTGGCCGGCGTGACGGGCGCGCTGCTCGCCCAGGGGCTCGGCTGCTACGACGCCGCCTCGTGCGGCGCCTACCTGCACGGGCTCGCCGGGATGATCGCCGCCGACGAGGCGCCGCTGAACTCCACCGACGTGGCCTCCGCCATCCCCGCGGCCATCCGCGCGGTGCGCGGCGGGTGAACGGTCGGCGGCGTTCGTGCGAAGCGAATCATGCTCTTCCACGTCAGCCACCTGCCAAACTGGAGAAATGGATTCACAGATGGCGACACTCGCCCAGGCCCGGGTGGACCTCGCCGCTATCAAGCACAACGTGGCGCTGCTGAAGGAGCGCGTCGGCGGCGCCGAGGTGATGGGCGCGGTCAAGGCCGACGCCTACGGGCACGGGCTGGTGCCGACCTCCAAGGCCGTTCTCGAGGGCGGTGCGAGCAGGCTCGGCACCGCCTACATCTGGGAGGCGCTCGCGCTGCGCGAGGGCGGCGTCACGGCGCCGGTGCTGTCGTGGATCGTCGGGCCCGGCGAGCCGATCGACGAGGCGCTGGAGGCGGGCGTGGAGCTGTCGGCGGCCGACGAGCCGCTCCTCGACGAGATCGCCGCCGCCGCCCGGCGCACCGGGCGCCCCGCGCGCACGCACCTGGAGGCCGACACCGGCATGAGCCGGGGC
>NZ_QNFZ01000526.1 GCF_003313395.1 Nonomuraea lactucae
CCCGCCCGCGCCGCGGCAGACCACCCTGGAGGAGACGGTCCGAGCCTGCGAGCGCCGCTTCCAGGAGGCGGTGGCGCGGCCCGACCTGGCAGCCGCCGCCCGCGCCGTGCTCGACCTCGAGGCCGAGCTCGTCAAGTGGGCCGCCGACACCGAGGAGGACGCCGGGGGCGTGGACGAGGCCAGAGACCTGATGCGGCTGCTGATCGCCCGGCTGGGCGAGCTCGCCGCGACCGCCGACCCGCGCCGCCTGGTGGAGCCGCTGCTGGCGCTGCGCGACGAGCTCCGCAAGGAGGGCCGCTACGAGGTCGCCGACGCGCTGAGGCGGGCCATGGGCCGGGGCGGCGTGCTGGTCGAGGACACCCCGGACGGCCCCCGCTGGACCGACCAGCCCCTGTGACGTGGCGGCCTCGCCTCGGCCCCGCTGGACCGACCAGCCCCACTGACCGGCCAGCCCCACTGACCGGCCGGGCGTGGTGGCGAGACATTCAGCGCGGCCGGGCGACGGCCAGCCGGAGCAGCGTCGCCGCAGTGGGCGCCTCAGGCAGGTCCCGGGCCGCCACGAGCAGGGCCTCCACCTGGTCCGGAGGCAGGGCCCGCGCCGCGTTGGCGCGGAACTTGACCGCCAGCTCCTCCGCCGTCAGAGGCCGTTCCGGGCCGCCCCGCGACGAGTCGACCCGGTGTTCCAGCGTGTCGCCGTCACGCGTCCGTACCCTCAGCACCGCCGCGAACGCGCGCGGGAAGATGTCGGACGCCCGCTCGTCCGCCACGCAGCGCACCCGCGCGGCGAGCGCCAGCCGCTCGGGCGTCAGGACGGCGAAGTCGTCCGGAGCCAGACCGAGCCCCCCGCCGCCGAGCAGCGCCGCCGCGACCGTGTACGGCCCCGAGAACTTCGCGTGGTACGGCGAGCGCGGCCTGACCTTCTCCTCCCGCGGCTCGGCGATCGTGCGCAGCACCGGAGCGGCCACGCCCAGCTCCACGTCCTCCACGTCGACCACGCGGGCGGGGGAGAGGCCGCCCGCGCGCAGGGCCAGGGCGCAGTCGATGCCCGGGTGGGTGAAGTGGTTCGTCGGGTACGGCTTGTAGACCGTGCGCAGCAGTTCCCACCTCCTGCCCAGGGCGAACAGCATGGCCGACTCGTCGAAGCGGCCGTCGAGCCACGCCTCGAAGAACCCGAACCGCCCCTCCAGCACCGTCGGCGGCCCCGTCACGCCCTCCAGCGCCAGCACGGCGGCCGACACCCCGGCGTGGGCCGCCCACCCGCAGTGGGCCCGCTTGATGGTCCCGCCGGTGCGGTTCGCCTCCAGCAGCCCGGCGCCCATGCTGGCCGCCACCCCGATGGCGTGCGCGACGCCCTCCTCCGCCAGCCCGAACAGCAGCCCGGCCGCCACCGCGGCGCCCAGCGTGCCGCAGATGGACGTGGCGTGCTGGCCCCGCTCGAAGAACAGCGAGTTGCGCGCCTCGGGCAGGTAGGACGCCATGCCCAGGCGGTTGCACACCTCGATGCCCGCCGCGACGGCCGACACCAGCGCCGCCCCGCTCGCCCCCGTCGCCTCGGCCGCGGCCAGCGCGGCGGGCAC
>NZ_QNFZ01000531.1 GCF_003313395.1 Nonomuraea lactucae
CGCCGGCGACTCCTCCGGTAAGAACGTTCCCGCCACCTTGACCGGCGCCTACACCCGCGTCCCGGGCCAGCTCGGCCAGGCGGTGAAGTTCACCGGCGGGCATGCCGCCACCACCAAGCCGGCCCTCAACACCGACCAGAGCTTCACCGCCACCGCCTGGGTCCGTTTGGACAGCAGCACCGCCGACCAGAACGTGCTGGACCAGATGGGCGTCAACCAGCCCGGCTTCACCCTGTCCTACCAGACCTCGACCGCGCCCGAGTACGACCAGCGCTGGCTGATGTCCATGATCGGCCAGGACATCCCGGACCGTATCCACGAGACGGTGGTCCAGTCCAAGGACCTGGCCAAGATCGGCGAGTGGACGCACCTGGCCGCCCAGTACGACAAGAGCGCCAGCAAGATCCGCCTGTACGTCGATGGGGTACCGGCCGGCGAACGCGACCACAGCGTGGGCTGGAACGCCCGCGGCGCCTTCGAGATCGGCCGCGCCCGCGCCTTGGCCGGCAACCTGACCGGCTCAATCGACGACGTCCACCTCTACCAGCGCGCCCTGACCGGCAACGAGATCCGCGCGCTGGTCGGCGTGCCCGGCACCACCACCCACAACAACATTCCCTCCGGCCAGGTCCTGGACAAGGTCTTCACCCTGGACAACCCCGCCAGCTTCAAGTTCGTGGTCAAGGCCTGCCGCGCAGGCATCACCCCGCCCTCCTGCAACCAGAGCCCGGCCTACCGCATCACCTCTGATGCGCCGATGCAGCCGACCGACACCGAAACCGGCATGGCCGATTCGGCCCAGCCGATCCTGTCCGGCATGGTCAACCGGCCCTCCGGCGGCCCGGTCACCGCCAAGTACTACCTGTACGACACCACCGGCGCCCCCGTCGGATCCGCCCCCCTGGGCAGCCGCACCGTCAACGGCGGCCAGCGCGCCTCGCTGCAGATCCCCGCCAACACCGTCCGGCCGGGCACCACCTACAAGTGGCAGATGACCGCCTGCGTCACCCCACCCCAAGACCCCGACCCCGACCCCGACCCGAACCCCACACCGACACCCACCCCAACGCCCACTCCCACACCTACACCCACCCCAACGCCCACGCCGACGCCCGCTCCGGGCGGGCTGGTGGCGGCCTACGGGATGAACGAGGGCACCGGCACCACCGTCACCGACACCACAGGCGCCCACCACGGCACCACCACCAGCACCACCTGGGTGACCGGCAAGCACGGCAAGGCGCTGTCATTCAACGGCACCTCCAGCCTGGTAACCATCAACCACGCCCCCTCCCTGCGCCTGACCGACAAACTGACCCTGTCCGCCTGGGTCAAGCCCACCGCCGTCGACGGCTGGCGCACCATCATCGCCAAGGACTACACCACCGACGACGAACTCACCTACGCCCTGTACGCCTCCAACGGCATCACCCCCCTCGGCTGGCTGTACGGCTCCGACCAGATAACCGGCACCACCGCGCTCCCCCTCAACACCTGGAGCCACCTCGCCATCACCTACGACGGCACCAAAGCCCGCCTCCACCTCAACGGCACCCAAATAGGCGAAAAACCCTTCAC
>NZ_QNFZ01000537.1 GCF_003313395.1 Nonomuraea lactucae
GTATCCATTCAGGCCTGCCGCTGAGCTGGGCGTCTGGTTTGAGGTAGACCCGCCGGTTTCCGCTGAATACGTAGATCTTGATGTGGTGCGTCGTACTTTGATCTGGTGACCCGCGATCCCGCGAGCTGGAGCCGTGAGGAACTGCTGGCCGCTCTGGCTGAGCGGGACGCCGTGATTGCCGCGTTGATGGCCGAGATCGAGCAGTTGAAGCGGCGGGTGGGGATGGATTCCTCGAACTCCTCGCTGCCGCCAGGCTCAGATGGGCCGGCGGCACGGGCCAAACGCGCCAAAAAGCCGAAGAAGCGCTCGCCCCGGCCACGCGGTGGGCAGGCCGGTCATGAGGGGCACGCGCTGGCCTGGCGGAGCGTGCCGGATCAGATCACCCTCATCACGCCCACGAAGTGCGCCGGCTGCGGTCACCGGCTGGCTGGTCTGGAGGGGAAGGTCACCGCGCGGGTGCAGGTGTTCGACACGCCGCCGGTCAAGCTCCAGGTCACCGAGTACCGCATGGTCACGGTCTGCTGCCGGGCTTGCCGTCGGACGACCCGGGCGGCCACCCCGCGGGGGCTGACCGGGCCGTGCTGCTACGGTCCGAACGTGCGCGCGGCGACCGCGCTTTTGGCCTGCGCCGGGCACATGAGCATCGAGCGGGCCGCCGATCTGATGGGCGTGCTGCTGGACGCGCCGGTCTCCACGGGGTTCACCGGCGGCCTGGTCAAGCGCGTCGCCGGACAACTGGCGGGCTTCGAGGCAGAGTTGAAGAATGCGTTGCGGGCCTGTCCGGTGCTGCATCACGACGAGACCCCCGCCCGGGTCGCGGGCGATGACGCCGATCGGCTGCTGTATGTCTACACCGCCCGCGCCGGCAAGCTGATCTGGTTCGGCGCCGCCGCAGGCCGCGGCCACGAGCAGTTGGACGGCTTCGGCATCCTGCCCGGCTATCGCGGCATCCTGGTCCGCGACGACTACACCGGCTATGCCAAGTACGACAGGCACCTGGCAGGCGTGCAGTTGTGCTGCGCGCATCTGCTCCGGTCGTTGCGCGGGATCGGCGAGTTGGATCTCGAGGGCAGCCGCGTGCAGCGGTGCTGGACCGAGCCGGTGATGAGCGCACTGACCGACGCGAAAGCCGCGGTCGCCAAGGCCCGAACTGACGGTGCCACCACCCTGGACCAGGAGTTACTGGATGGGCTGCGCGCCCGTTACGACAAGGCGGTGGCCTGGGGCATCGCCACCAACGTCCACCGCGACTGGCCCAGCGGCCGACATCCCGGCTACACCCTGGCCAAACGCCTCCAGGCCCGCGCCACGCAGGTCTGGCGCTTCGCCGTCGACTTTGCCGTGCCCTTCACCAACAACCCCGCCGAGCAGCCCCAGCGCATGGTCAAACTCCAGATGAAGATCGGCGGCTGCTGGCGCAGCGTCCGCACCGCGGCACGCTACTGCCTCATCCGCTCCTACCTCGGCACCGCCCGCAACCACGGCATCCACCCACTGGACGCCCTCCGCGAGGCCCTGGCCGGAACCCCCTGGATGCCACCACAAAACGCCTGATCAATCACAGGCCTGAATGGATAC
>NZ_QNFZ01000529.1 GCF_003313395.1 Nonomuraea lactucae
CTCACCAACGCCTGATCGCCAGCGGAACCGGCAATCTCGGCGGTCCGAGGCGGAGCCTCATTAGTACTCCAGCCGCACTTATCGATCTTTGAGTTGTCGTCGCTGGTAGTGACTGTGTCGGGCGCGTGCTTGGTGGCGTCGTCGCCAGTGGGACCAGCGCAGGATGTGACTTTCGTCGACGGGTGGCCGGGTCAACAGGGCGAAGAGGCGGCGGATCTCGTTCGCGGAGATCGTGATGAGTTTGCCGGTGCCGGTTGGTGAGGCGGGTTCGGGGTTGAGGACAGCGCGGGTGGCGGCGAGGAAGGCCAGGGCGAGCATGGCCAGGGTGATGTAGCGGTACCAGGCGGGATAGAGCCGGACCTGGTAGTGGTCGAAGGCGGCCTCATTCTTGCCGGCCTGGAAGCATTCCTCGATCGTCCAGCGGGCTCCGGCCACCTGGACCAGGCGCTGTAGCGGCACTGGCTGAGGTGTGTGACACAGGTAGAAGGCCAGGTCGGAGGGGTTGCTGAGGGAGCGGCGGATGAGGAGGCGGTGCGCGGAGCTGTCGGTGGCGATCAGCGCCCAGTCGTAGCGCCGGTCGCCCTTGGCGCCCGGGCCGCAGGACAGGCGTTGCCATCCGTTCCTGGGGACCTTGCCGGCCATGGCGTCGGCGCGAGTCTTGCCGACGCCGGTGGTGATCTGGTGAGTGCGGGAGACCGCCAGTATGTAGCTGATCTGCTGGGTTTCCAGGTAGCGGCGCAAGGGGCCGTTGTCGCCGTAGGCTTCATCGGCGGTCACCCAGCTGAACGGGACGCCGGCGGCGAGCGCCCTTTCGATCATGGCTTGTAAGAGTTGGGGTTTGGTGGCGAAGTGAACGTGCTCGGGAATCTGGGCGGCCGCGCAGCGCTCCGGTGAGGCGATCCATGAGTCTCTGGGCAGGTAGAGCTCGCGATCCAGCACGGCCCGGCCACGGTTGGAGGCGTAGCCGAGGAACACCCCGATCTGGCAGTTGGTGATCTTCCCGAGGGTGCCGGTGTATTGCCGTTGCACTCCGGCCGAGCAACCGCCCTGTTTGACGAAGCCGGTGTCGTCACCGATCAGCACCCCGTCGGCCTCTCCCAGGTGTTCCATCAGGTAGGCGCGAAGGTCGTCGCGCACGCCATCAACGTCCCATTTGGCGGCGTTGAACAGGCGCTGCATCCCATCGGGGGTCTGCTCGCCGGCGTACTCGGCCAGGGTCCAGCCGTTCTTGCGCTCCAGCCCGGACAGCATGCCCTCGATGCAGGCCCGAGCCCGCTGCCGGACTTCGGACCGCTTGAAGCGCCCGGCTACCAGCTCGAACGCGGCATCCAAACCAGCCTGCAGATGAGCGGCGCTGAGATGTTCTACTCTGGCCAACGCGGCCACCGCATGATCTTCAGATCCAACACACCTGAATGATCACAGCGGTGGCCGCTCGACGTTGACGTGGCTACGTACCCACGCACGTACCTCGCGCATCCTGACCACAGTCCATCAAGGTCCGATCTGCGGCTGGAGTACTAATGAGGCTCCGCCTCGGACCGCCGAGATTGCCGGTTCCGCTGGCGATCAGGCGTTGGTGAG
>NZ_QNFZ01000528.1 GCF_003313395.1 Nonomuraea lactucae
CCCCACCCCGTCCCGCCCGTCCCGCCCCGTCCTGGCCGCTGTCCCGCACGCTGCGCGCGCCCGCCGAAGTGGTCGCCCCGGGAGGCCCTGTGGCGGGACTGCCGAAGTGGTTGCCCGAGTCCGAGGGGGCGCCCCTCTGGCGGGACTGGTGAAGCGGTCGTCCGGGCCTGAAGGGGCGCCCTCTTGCGGTCTTCGCCGTCCTGTCGTCCGGAGACGCGCGTGTCCGGATCGTGGACGAAACGGGACTGAGGTGGTGGACTCCGTAGACTAGGGAGGGTGATTTCCCGTATCGACTTGCGCGGTTCCCTACCGGGGGACCTGCGCGACGTGCTGCCCCGCGCCGAGCTCGACGTCGAGGCCGCCCTGGAGAAGGTGCGGCCGATCTGCGACGAGGTGCGCCATCGCGGGGCGGCGGCCGTGCGGGAGCTGACCGCCAGGTTCGACGGGGTCGAGATCGAGCGGGCCCGCGTGCCCCGGGAGGCGCTGGAGCGGGCGCTGGAGGAGCTGCGGCCCGAGGTGCGGGCGGCGCTCCAGGAGTCGATCCGCCGCGCCAGGCTGGTCCACCGCGACCAGCGCCGCGCCGACGTGACGACCCAGGTCGTCCCCGGCGGCACCGTCACGGAGCGGTGGGTGCCGGTCGAACGGGTCGGGCTGTACGTGCCGGGCGGGCGCGCCGTCTATCCCTCCAGCGTGGTCATGAACGTCGTCCCCGCCCAGGAGGCCGGCGTCCCGTCGCTGGCCGTGACGAGTCCCGCGCAGAAGGAGCACGGCGGGCTGCCGCACCCCACGATCCTGGCCGCGTGCGCCCTCCTCGGCGTCGACGAGGTCTACGGCGTGGGCGGTGCGCAGGCCGTCGCCATGTTCGCCTACGGCACCGAGGAGTGCCCGGCCGCCACCATGGTCACCGGTCCCGGCAACATCTGGGTGGCCGCGGCCAAGCGCCTGCTCAAGGGGCGGATCGGCATCGACTCCGAGGCCGGCCCGACGGAGATCGCCATCCTGGCCGACGACACCGCCGACCCCGTGCACGTCGCGGCCGACCTGATCAGCCAGGCCGAGCACGACGTGATCGCCGCCGCCGTGCTGGTCACCGACAGCGAGGACCTGGCCGAGGCGGTGGCCAAGGAGCTCCCGGTCCAGGTGGAGGCCACCAAGCACTCCGCCCGCATCGCCGAGGCCCTGGCCGGGCGCCAGTCCGGCATCGTGCTGGTCGACGGCGTGGACGACGGCGTCGAGGTGGTCAACGCCTACGCCGCCGAGCACCTGGAGATCATCACCGCCGACGCGGCGGAGGTGGCCGGGAGGATCCGCAACGCGGGGGCGATCTTCATCGGCCCCTACGCGCCGGTCTCCCTGGGCGACTACCTCGCCGGGTCCAACCACGTGCTGCCCACGGGCGGCTGCGCCTGCCACTCCAGCGGGCTGTCGGTGCAGTCGTTCCTGCGCGGCATCCACGTGGTCGACTACACGCGCGAGGCGCTGGCGGGCGCGGCGGCGCACGTGTCGGTGCTGGCCGACGCCGAGGACCTGCCCGCGCACGGCGCCGCGGTGCGCGCCCGCTTCGACTGGCGGATCCCGTCATGACCCC
>NZ_QNFZ01000527.1 GCF_003313395.1 Nonomuraea lactucae
CCTCCGCTCCGCCGCTGCCGCCGGCCGCCGCCCGGGCCCGGCCCGCGACCGCCGAGGTGGTGCTGCGCGGGGTCACGTTCGGGTACGGCCCGCACTCTGAGCCGGTCGTCGACCAGCTCGACCTGCGCGTACCCGAGGGCGAGCACCTCGTGGTCGTGGGGCCGAGCGGCGCCGGCAAGTCCACGCTGGCGGCCCTGATCAGCGGGCTGCTGCGGCCCGGCTCGGGAGAGGTGCTGATCGGCGGCGTCCCGGCGGACCGGGCCGAGCACGCGGCTCGGGTGCTGATCCCGCAGGAGGCGTACGTCTTCCGCGGCACCCTCCGCGAGAACCTCACCTATCTCGCACCCGGCCGGGACCCGGACGCCGCAGCCGGTCCCACGCGGCCGGAAGGGAGGAGCGGCGACACCGGGCCGGGGGCGGTCGAGGCGGCCGTCGAGGCGCTGGGGGCCGGCGAACTGGTGGGCGTCGCGGGCGGGTACGACGTTCCGCTCGACCCGGCCGCGCTCTCCGCCGGGCAGCGCCAGCTCGTCGCCCTGGTCCGCGCCTACCTCTCGCCCGCCCGCCTGGCCGTCCTGGACGAGGCCACCTGCCACCTGGACCCCGCGGCGGAGGCGCGGGTGGAGCGCGCGTTCGCGGCGCGGGGCGGCACGCTCGTCGTCGTCGCCCACCGCATCACCTCCGCCAGGCGCGCCGACCGGGTCCTGATCATCGACGGGGGCCGGGTCCAGACCGGCACCCACGACCGGCTCGTCCGCGCAGACCCCCTCTACGCCGACCTGGTCGGCCACTGGCAACCGGAGCCCGTGTCATGAGATATCCGTACGCAGTCCGCATGCCGATCGTCGAGAACCTCCACGGCCACCTGGTCCACGACCCGTACCGCTGGCTGGAGCACCCCGCCGACCCGGCCACCCGTGTCTGGCAGGACGCCCAGGACCGGCTCTGGCGCGACCACGCCGCCGCGCTCCCGCTGCGCGGGCACTTCGCGGCCCGCCTGGCCGAGCTGAGCGCCACCGGCCTGGTCACCGCGCCGGTGTGGCGGGGCGAGCGGCGCTTCCACCTGTCGCAGTCCGCGGGCCAGGAGCACCCCGTCCTCTGCCTGGACGACGAGGCCGTCCTGGACCCGGCCAGGCTGGACCCCTCCGGCCTCACCACGCTCGACGACTGGCAGCCGGACCCCGGCGGGCGCCTGCTGGCGTACCAGCTCTCCCGGCGCGGCGACGAGCGGGCGGACCTGTACGTCATGGACCTCACCACCCGGCGGGTGGTGGACGGCCCGGTCGGCGGCTGCCGCTACTCCCCGGTCGCCTGGCTGCCGGGCGGGGAGGCGTTCCTGTACGTCCGCTTCCGCCAGGGCGTCTACCTTCACCGCCTGGGGGATCCGGACGACGTCCAGGTCTTCACGCGCGGCGCGGTCCCGTACGGGCTGCAGATCAGCGCCGACGGCCGGTGGCTGACGCTCTCGGCGGGCACCCGCGAGGGGAACGACGTCTGGCTCGCCGACCTGGCCGCCAGTGACCCGAGCAGGCCCGGCCCGCCGCCCGGCGGAGCGCGGCTCGAACTGCGGGCCGTGCAGGAGGGCGCGGCGGCCCGCACCGCCG
>NZ_QNFZ01000532.1 GCF_003313395.1 Nonomuraea lactucae
CCGGGTCGGCGAGCGGCACCGGGAGCGCCCCGGCCGCCGCGCGAGGGTCGAGCGCGTCGAACACCTTCCCGGGAATGCGGCTCAGCGCCGCCCCCGCCGCGATCCGCTCCGGCCCGAACAGCGGCGAGGGAGCCGGGTAGGGCACGCCGTCGGCGACCGCGCTGACCTCGCGCAGCACGCCGACGAGCTGCGCCTCCATCTCCTCGGCGCTCTGGAACCTGGCCGCCGGGTCCGCCGCGGTGGCCCGGCGCAGCAGCCGGGCGAACGACTCGTTGCCGCAGTCGTCCGGAAGCGGGACCTCGGCGCCGCCCCTGGCCGGGCTGAACCCCGGGACGGCCAGCACCGCCAGCGTCCTGCCCACCGTGTAGAGGTCGGAGGCCACCGACGAGGGCAGCCGGTCCAGCTCGGGCGCGTGGTAGCCGACCGTGGCCCAGGACGTGCCCGGCGGTGAGCCGGCACGCTGGACCGCGCCCAGGTCGATGAGCTTGAGCCGCCTGCCGACCCTGATCACGTTCGCGGGCTTGAGGTCGCAGTAGACCAGGCCCTGCTCGTGCAGGTAGGCGAACGCGCGCAGGATCTCCCGCCCGTACATGAGGACCTCGCGCAGCGGGAGTGTCCCCTGCCGGCGCAGCTCGTGCAGCGACTGGCCGCCCACGTACTCCATCACGATGTAGCCGAGGCCGGCCGAGCGCTGGAAGTTGAAGATCTTGACGATGTTCGGGTGGTCGACCGTGGTGAGGAACCTCCGCTCGGCCTCCGCCGCGGCCAGGGCCTCCGTGTCGGCGGTGTTGAGCAGGCCCTTCAGCACCACCCAGCGGCCGTCGAGGTTCTCGTCGGCGGCCAGGTAGATCCAGCCGAGGCCGCCGTGCGCCAGGCAGCCCAGCACCCGGTACTGGCCGGCCACCAGGTCGTCCTTGGCGAGCTTCGGGGTGAAGGAGAACTGGGTGCGGCAGTGCGGGCAGAACCCGGCGGTCAGCCCCGGCCGGCCCTGCCTCGAGCGGCCGATGGGCCTGCCGCACTCCGGGTTGGAGCAGAAGCGCTTCTCCTCGGGCACCTCCGGGGTGGCCATGACGGCGCTCTCCGGATCCCGGTACGGCACCGACGGCAGGTCGGCCAGCTCGGCCAGCACCCCGGCCCGAGACCTGCCGCTGCTCACCGGGCCCGTCGGCGGCCTGCTGACCGGGTGCGTCTCCGGAGACGGCGGCGACGCGTCAGGCGGTGGCGAGTCCGGCGGTGGAGCGCTCACGGGCGCGGCGGCGGCGTGGCCGCACAGGTCGCAGTAGCCCTCGTCGATCGTCCCCGTGCAGCCGGGCTGCCGGCACGTGCTCATCGGCCACCTCCGTGGATCGCGCGCTGGTAGAGCTCGACGGCCTCGGCCGCCCTCGTCAGGTCACAGGGCGCGCTCCACAGGAGCAGCCGCGCCCGCTCGTACTGCCCGGCCGCGACCGGGTCCTCCGCCATGCCCTTGCGCACCGCCATCGCCTGGCACGCGCCGAGCCGGCCGCGCAGCTCGTCGCGCCTGCCCACCAGCCCGTACAGCGCCCTCGCGGTGGCCTCGGCACGGCTCACCGCCTCCTGCGCCGCCTTCTCCAGCGCGGCCAGCCGCCCGGCCCGCGCCAG
>NZ_QNFZ01000534.1 GCF_003313395.1 Nonomuraea lactucae
CGGAGACGGCGAGCCACGCCGACCTGGACGGGATGGCCGGCCGCGTCGCCCGCGGCCTCCGGGCCGCCGGGGTCGCGCCGGGCGACCTCGTGGCCGTGCGTCTCGGCCCCGGCGTCCAGCTGATCGCGACGCTCCTCGGCGTGCTCAAGGCCGGTGCGGCGTTCCTGCCGATCGGCCTCGACGAGCCCTCGGGCCGCGTCCGCGCGCTCTTGGATCGCTCCAGCCCGCGGCTGCTGGTCTGCGCGGGAGACGAGCCCGGGTACGCCTGCCGGCCGGTCGCCCGGCTGATGGAAGAGCCCGACGCCGAGGAGGTGCCGCCGCCGAGGAGCGAACCGGACAGTCTCGCGTACGCGCTGCGGACGTCCGGCTCCACCGGCGAACCCAAGGTGGTCCTGGTCGAGCACGGCGGGATCGTCAACGCCGTCCGCTGGAAGTGCGGCGAGTACGGCCTGTCCGGTGGCCACCGCATGCTGCCGCTGTTCGGCTGCGCCTTCGACGGGTTCATCCTGAACGTGTTCGCCCCGCTCGCCGCGGGCGCCGCCGTCGTGCTGATGGAGGAGGGCGCCGAGCGGGATCCGCGCGCGATCGCCGAGACGATCGAACGGCACCGCGTCACCCACCTGGCCGCGGCGCCCATCGTCTACCGGGCCGTGCTCGGGCAGGCCCGCGCGGGGCGGCTCGGCTCGCTGACCAGCGTCACGCTCGCGGGCGACGTCGCCCACCCGGACACCCTCTCGCGGAGCGCCGCCCGCGTCTCCAACGAGTACGGCCCGGCCGAATGCTCGGTGGTCGCCGCGTACGCGGCCCGGATCGGACCGCGGGCCCCTACCGTCATCGGGCGGCCGATCGACAACGCCGACGTCTACGTGCTCGACCCCGACCGGCGGCTGCTGCCCCCGGGGATCACCGGCGAGGTCTACATCGGCGGAGCGGGCCTGGCCCGTGGCTACCTCGGCGATGAGGAGCTCAGCCGGCGGGAGTTCGTGGAGTGGCGGGACCGGCGGCTCTACCGGACGGGCGATCTGGCCCGGTGGCTGCCCGACGGGACACTCGAGTACCGCGGACGCGACGCCCGGCACCTGAAGATCCGCGGCGTCCGGGCGAACCTGGGCGAGGTGACCCGGTGCCTGCTCGACCACCCGCGGGTCAGCGACGCCGTCGTCACCGTGGCCGGCGAGGACGCCATCGGGGCGGCGGTCGTCCTGGAGGGCGAGGCGAGCGGGCTGGCCGGCCACCTGGCGACGCGGCTGCCGCCGCACCTGATGCCCGCCTGCCTGCTTCCGGTGCCGGAGATCCCCCTGCTCCAGAGCGGAAAGCCCGACCTGGCCGCGATCACCCTCCTTCTCGAAGGCGCCCTCGGCGTGGGAGACGCCCAGCCGCCGGCCACCTCGATCGAGCGCGACCTGGTGGGCCTCTGGCGTGACATCCTCCGGACCGACGACGTCGGCGTGAACCAGAGCTTCTTCGCCCTGGGCGGGCACTCGCTGACGGCCACGGTCCTGCTCGCCGAGATCCACGAGCGGTTCGGTGTCGAGCTCTCGCTGAACGAGGTCTTCGCCAGGAGCACCGTGCGCGAGCTGGCCGCCGCGATCGCCGGAGCGGCGGGCGGCGGCCCCACCGGCCG
>NZ_QNFZ01000535.1 GCF_003313395.1 Nonomuraea lactucae
CCCGCGGTGGCCGGCCGGGTGCCGCCCGCCGCCAGCACCGTGACGACCAGGGCGTCGGCGGCGCGCAGCGTGTCGAACAGCGCGGGTTCGGCGGTCCGCAGGGACGAGCAGAAGACCGGCAGCGCCTGCCCGCCCGCGTCCTCGACGGCCCGGCAGAGCGTCTCGACGAAGCCGGTGTTGCCCGCCATGTGGTGGGCGCGGTAGTAGAGCACGCCGACCACCGGCCCGTCGTGACGGCGCGGGACGCGCTCCAGCCGCCCCCAGGCGGGCGCGGGGGCGGGCGGCGCGAAGCCGTGGCCGGTCAGCAGCACCGTGTCGGAGAGGAACGCGTGCAACTCGGCCAGGTTGCCGGGTCCGCCATGGGCGAGGTAGGCGTGCGCCTCGGCGCAGGTCCCGGCGCTGACCGTGGACAGCTCCATCAGCTCGGCGTCCGGCGCCTGCTCGCCGCCGAGCACCACCACCGGGCGGGGGCCGGCCAGCAGGTGGTCGAGCCCTTCCTCCCAGGCGCGGCGCCCGCCCAGCAGGCGGACCACGACCAGGTCGGCGCCGTCGAGCAGCGCGGGCAGGTCCTCGACCGGGAGCCTGGCGGGGTTGCCCAGGCGGTAGGGGGCGCCGCAGGCGCGGGCGCTCAGCAGGTCGGTGTCGGAGGTGGAGAGCAGCAGGACGGTGGTACGGCTTTCGCCAGGCACGCGGAAGTCCTCCCTCGGGGTCCTCGCCCCGGTCGCGGGTGTAGCGACGGCAGGAGTCTCCTGGCTCCCGGATCGGCGCTCACCCCGGCCTTCCCACCCGTCGCCGGGAAGTGGCCTGCTGGTGGGGTTCGCTCCCCGGTCACAGTGGCGGGACCGCGCCGGTTTCGCACCGGCTTCCTCCCCTTGCCTTCGCCTCGCGGTAAGGGTACGGCAGTACGAACTGGCGTTACCATCCTCTTCGTGTCCGAAGCCGACTTTTTCCTGCGTATGCGTCCAGACGCCTGCCCGGGAGCGCTCCAGGTGCACGAGGCGGCTGACGGCGCGCTGGCGAGGGTCCGCGTGCCGGGGGGCGCTGTCTCGGCCGCCCAGCTGCGCGTACTCGCCGACTGCGCGGCCGAGCTGGGCTCCGGGGTGATCGAACTGACCTCCCGGGCGAACGTCCAGGTGCGCGGGCTGCGTTCCGCGCCGGGGTTCGCCGTACGGATGGCGGAGGCGGGGCTGCTGCCGTCGGCCTCGCACGAGCGGGTGCGCAACATCGTCGCCTCGCCGCTGAACGGGCACGGGCCGGGCGGGCTCGTGGAGACGCAACCCCTGGTCGAGGCGCTGGACCGGGCGCTGTGCGGGCGTGACAGGCTCGCCGGGCTGCCGGGGCGGTTCCTGTTCGCCCTGGACGACGGCACGGGCGATGTGGTGGGGCTCGGCGCGGACGTCACGTTCACGCCCGGCGGGTCGCTCCTGGCCGGAGCCAGGCTGACCGGGGCGGGCGGGGATCCGGTCGAGCTCATGCTCGCGGCGGCGGAGGCGTTCCTCGACGAGCGGGGCTCCGAGGGTGTGTGGCGCATCGGGGACCTTCCGGACGGGGCGGGCCGGGTCGCCGCCCGGCTGGGAGGTGCCACGGCGCCGGGACCCGCGCCGGTCCAGCGCGGGCAGCGGGCCG
>NZ_QNFZ01000538.1 GCF_003313395.1 Nonomuraea lactucae
AAGCGGCGCGGCTACGAGCCGATCCCGGTCGAGCTGTCCGAGCTGCGCAAGGCCGGCGGCGGCCCCAAGTGCTGCACACTGGAAATCAGGGGGGAGAAGTAGATGACCACCAGTGCCCAGCTGATCGAAGTAATCGAGCGCCGTAGCGCGCACAACTACCACCCGCTGCCCGTGGTGATCTGCGAGGCGCACGGCCCCTGGGTCACCGACGTCGAGGGCAGGCGCTACCTCGACTTCCTGTCCGGCTACTCGTCCCTGAACTTCGGACACGGCAACCCTAAGATCGTCGAGGCGGCCCAGGACCAGCTCAAGAACCTCACGCTGACCAGCCGGGCGTTCTACCACGACCAGTTCGCGGCGTTCTGCGCCGGGCTGGGCGACCTCACCGGCAAGGACATGATCCTGCCGATGAACACCGGCGCCGAGGCCGTGGAGACCGCCATCAAGGTGGCCCGCAAGTGGGGCTACGAGGTCAAGGGCGTCGAGCCGGAGCAGGCCAACATCATCGTGATGGAGGACAACTTCCACGGCCGCACCACCACGATCATCAGCTTCTCCACCGACCCCGACGCGCACGACGGCTTCGGCCCCTACACGCCCGGCTTCAAGATCGTGAAGTACGGCTCGGTGGAGGCGGTCCGCGAGGCCGTCGACGCCAACACGGTGGCCGTGCTCCTGGAGCCGATCCAGGGCGAGGCCGGGGTGCTGGTGCCGCCGGACGGCTACCTCACGCAGGTGCGCGAGCTGTGCTCGGCCGAGGGCATCCTGATGATCGCCGACGAGATCCAGTCGGGGCTGGGCCGCACCGGCAAGACGTTCGCCTGCGACCACGAGGGCGTCGTGCCCGACATGTACGTTCTGGGCAAGGCGCTGGGCGGCGGTGTCGTCCCCGTGTCGGCGATCGCGGCGAACGAGGACGTGCTCGGCGTGATCAAGCCCGGCCAGCACGGGTCCACGTTCGGCGGCAACCCGCTGGCCTGCGCCGTCGGCAACGCCGTGATCGAGCTCCTCAACACCGGCAAGTACCAGGCGCGGGCCACCCGGCTCGGCGAGGTGCTGCAGGCCCGGTTGCGCGAGCTGATCGGCGAGGGCGTGGTGACCGTGCGGGGGCGCGGCCTGTGGGCGGGCGTCGACATCGACCCGTCGCTGGCCACCGGTCGCGAGGTGTCGAAGGCGCTGATGGAACGCGGGGTGCTGGCCAAGGACACCCACGGCTCCACGATCCGGCTCGCGCCGCCGATCGTGATCTCCGAGGAGGACCTCCTCTGGGCCGTCGACCAGCTCGCCGACGCCATCGCCTCGTTCCGCTAGGACACATCGGCTCGCCCGTCGGGAGGCGGTCGGGAGGCCGTCGGGAGGCCGTCGGCTCGTCCGCAAGAACGCGCCATCGGCTCGTCCGCCAGGACGCCGTCGAATCCCTCCACTCGACACAGCCGTACGGCCCGGGCCACGGACAAGGTTCCGCGGCCCGGGCCGTACCGCCGCCTGAGGGGTGGCCGCCCGGGGGTGTGCCCGCCTCCCGGGCAGGCCACCGGTCAGGCGCGACCCACCACCGGCGAAGCGCGGCCGGGCCCCCGGTGGGGGCGGCCCGGCCAGTGGCAGGTTGCGGCCGGTCCGCCCGCCCGAGGG
>NZ_QNFZ01000536.1 GCF_003313395.1 Nonomuraea lactucae
CGCCCGCCTCGCGGGCCGCCCGCGCGGCGCCGACGACGGCCTCCATGGGGAGTTCGAGCTGGAGCAGCAGGGCGCGCGAGGCCGCGATCACGCCCCGGTCGCCCGCGTCCGGGGCCGTGACGGCGCCGTTCGCGCCGGGCACCACGATGATCGAGTTGCCGCCGTCGTCGTCCACCACGATGTGCGCGATGCCGCTCGGCCCGTGCACCTGCCGCAGGCGTTCGACGCTCACCCCGGCCGCCGCCAGCGTGCCGCGGATCTCCGCGCCGAACCCGTCGTCGCCGACGGCGCCGAGGAACTCCACCTCGGCGCCCGCGCGGGCCGCCGCGATCGCCTGGTTGGCGCCCTTCCCCCCGGGCACGGTGCGGAACATCCGCCCGGTGACCGTCTCACCCGGGCGCGGGGCCCGGGACACGTACGCGACGAGATCCATGTTCGCGCTGCCGAAGACCGAGATCATGCCTTCATCATCTCCTGGGTACGGCGGGCCAGCTCGTCCAGCCCGATGCCGTCGAACCCCGTCAGGCTGCTGGCCAGGGTGTTCCTCATCGTCCACCGGGCGGGGACGCCGCCGTTCAGCGCTCCGGCGATGGAGCCGGCGGTGGCTCCGGCCGAGTCGGTGTCCCAGCCCCCGGCGACGGCCCCGGCGATGGTGGCGGTGAAGTCTCCCGCCCCGTGGATGAGGGCGGCGGCGACGAGAGCGGCGTTGTTGACCGCGTGCACCCAGTGCAGGTGGCCGTGCCGCTCGTGCAGCCGGTCGGCGACCCGTTCGAAGTCGCGCTCGACCGAGGCGTCCTCGGCCGCCCCGCGCACCGCCTCGTGCAGGCGCGAGCCGGGCGGCACCACGGAGAGGCCGGCGGCGACCACCTCCTCGGCTGAGGCGGCGACCAGCGACTGCGCGCACATGGCGGCGGCGAACATGGCCCCGTACACGCCGTTGGCCGTGTGGGTGAGCCGGGCGTCGCGCCAGGCGTGCGCCGCGGCGGCGGCCGGATCGCCGGGGTTCGCCCAGCCGTAGACGTCGGCCCGGATCATCGCGCCGATCCACTCGCGGAAGGGGTTGCGGTGGGCGGCGGTCCGGGGCGGCTCGATGCCGGACAGCAGGTTGCGGTAGGCGACGCGCTCGGCGGTGAACGTGCGGCCGGCGGGCAGCTCGTCGAGCCAGAGCCGGGCCACGTCGTCGGTGGTGAAGCCGCGGCCGTGGCGCTCCAGGACCGTGAGGGCGATCAGCGGGTAGTTGAGGTCGTCGTCCTCGGGGACGCCGTCGATGTTCTCGGCCAGCGAGTTGGCGGCGCCGCGCCCGTTCCACGGCCAGCGCTCGGCGACGTCCCGGGGCAGGCCCTCGGCGGTGAACCAGCGCCGGACGGGCCAGTTGCCGGTGGCCTCGGCGATCTCCCTGATGCCGGGCCTGGGGATCTTCTCCACGGGCTTGCCCAGCACGCACCCCGCGGCCCTGCCCTGCCACGCGCCCAGCACCCGTTCGGGGTCCACCGCCGGCCGCTCCTCCGGGGCGGCGGGCCAGGCGGGCGTGGCGGCGATGACGGCGTCCAGGTCGGTGGGCTCGTCGAGCGGCGACGGGATGGCGGCCAGCTCGTCGAGCAGCTCCTCGGCGAGCGGCCTGAGCATCGGCGCGCCCGGCCCTGAC
>NZ_QNFZ01000539.1 GCF_003313395.1 Nonomuraea lactucae
GGCCTCCTGCGCCTGCGCGCCGCCTACACCGGCCCGCCCCCGGGCGCCGGCGGGTGAGGTGCGCCGCCGGGCCGGCACCCCGAGGATGCGCGAGGCCGGGGTCCCGCGCTACTCTCGGTCACCATGCCGACCACGCGTGAACTGCTGGAACTCGACCGCCGGCACGTCTGGCACCCCTACGCCCCGATGCCCGGCACCACCGCGCCCCTCCTGGTCGAGTCCGCGTCCGGTGTCCGGCTGCGGCTCGCCTCCCCGGTCGAGGGGGCGCGCGAGCTGGTCGACGGGATGTCGTCGTGGTGGACGGCCATCCACGGGTACGCCCACCCGGTGATCGACGAGGCGCTGCGGGAGCAGCTCGGCCGGATGGGCCACGTCATGTTCGGCGGGTTGACCCACGAACCGGCCATCCGGCTCGCCACCACGCTCGTCGAGATCACGCCCGAGCCGTTGCGGCACGTGTTCCTGTCGGACTCGGGGTCGGTGTCCGTGGAAGTGGCGATCAAGATGTGCCTGCAGTACTGGCGCTCGCTGGGCAGGCCCGGCAAGCGGCGGCTGCTGACCTGGCGCGGCGGCTACCACGGCGACACCTGGCACCCGATGTCGGTGTGCGACCCCGACGGCGGGATGCACGACCTGTGGGGCGGCGTCCTGCCCCCGCAGGTGTTCGCCGACGCGCCGCCCGCCGCGTTCGACCCCGCCTACGCCGAGCACCTGTCGGACGTGCTCTCTCGGCACGCGGACGAGGTGGCCGCGGTGATCGTCGAGCCGGTCGTGCAGAACGCGGGCGGGATGCGGTTCCACTCACCCGAGTACCTGCGGGTGCTGCGGGAGCTGACGCGGGAACACGACGTCCTCCTCGTGTTCGACGAGATCGCGACCGGGTTCGGGCGGACAGGTGAGCTGTTCGCGGCCGAGCACGCCGGGGTGTCACCGGACGTCATGTGCCTGGGCAAGGCGCTGACCGGCGGCTACCTGAGCATGGCCGCCACGCTCTGCACCGAACGGGTCGCCGCCGGGATCTCGGAGGGTGAGGTCCCGCTGCTGGCCCACGGCCCCACCTTCATGGGCAACCCGTTGGCCGCCGCCGCGGCCAACGCCTCCTTGTCACTGCTGCTCGGCGACCAGTGGCCGGAGGGCGACTGGAAGAAGGGGGTCGAACGGGTCGAGCGCGCGCTCCGCGAGGGCCTGGCCCCGGCCATGGACATTCCGGGCGTTCGGGACGTCCGTGTGCTGGGCGCCATCGGCGTCGTCCAGATGGACCAGCCGGTGGACCTGCCGGCCGCCACGCGCGAGGCCGTCCGGCACGGGGTGTGGCTGCGGCCGTTCCGCGACCTGATCTACACGATGCCGCCATATGTGACCTCGGACGAGGATCTCGCCCGGATCACCGCGGCGGCCCTGGCAGCTGCCCGCGTGGCGTGCTGACCCAGCCGACGAGCAGGCCGAATGCGGTCCAGAACACCGCCTGCGTCCCCAGCGACGCCAGCCTGAACCTCCACAACAGCGTGGCGGGAAAGTCCCCGGGCGCCTCGCCGGCCGGTGGCAGCAACAGCCACGCGGCGATCACCGGGACGAGGAACGCCGCCACGGCCGCGGCCCACCGCGCCCATGGCCCGCCCGGGACGCGGCGAGCGGTCGCGGTCGCCGTCACCGCC
>NZ_QNFZ01000545.1 GCF_003313395.1 Nonomuraea lactucae
ATTAGCCTGCGGCTTTCACGGCGAATTTGAGCCGACCTGATCATTCACATAAGAAAAGTGCCCTTGAGCTGGGAGGATCGGACTTGTCTAAGGCCCCGTCCACCCCAGATCAGAAGGCACTTTCCGAGTGAACTCTACCGCTTCCCGCTGCAAGATCACTGTGTCCGCCGACGGCCGCGGGCTGGTCTCACACGGCGGGGGTCTGCTGCTGGTGCAGACGCTGCGCACCACCGGACTGGAAAAGGCCCTATCCGAGCGGCTGGAGCGGTGGCGGCCCAGCCGCGCCGTCCACGACCCCGCAAAGATCATCACCGATCTGGCCCTCACCCTGGCGCTCGGCGGAGACTGCCTGGCCGACATCGCCATGCTCCGCTCCCAGCCCGACCTGTTCGGCTCCGTCGCCTCCGACCCGACCGTCTCACGCCTGATCGACCGGCTCGCCGCCGACGAGACCCGCGCGCTGAAGGCCATCCGCGCCGCCCGCGCCACCGCGCGTGAACGCGCTTGGCAACTGGCCGGTCATCACGCCCCCGGAACCGACGGCCAGCCCGTGATCGTCGACCTCGACGCCACCATTGTGATCTCTCACTCCGACAAGCAGCACGCGGCACCGACCTGGAAGAAAAGCTACGGCTTCCACCCGATGACCGCCTTCGCCGATCATCACGGCGACGGCGGCGGTGAACCGCTGATCCTGCTGCTGCGGCCCGGCAACGCCGGCTCCAACACCGCCGCCGACCACATCGAGACCACCCGGCTCGCCCTGGCCCAGCTACCCCGCGCCCAGCGACGCAACGTCCTCATCCGCACCGACTCCGGCGGCGGCACCCATGAATTCCTGAACTGGCTCACCCGCCCCGGACGCTGGCTGAAGTACTCCATCGGCTTCACCATCACCGACGACATCGCCGCTGCCATCCTCAAACTGCCCGCCACCGCCTGGACCCCCGCCTACAACGCCGACCGCCAACCGCGGCCCGGCGCCTGGGTTGCCGAACTCACCGGCCTGCTCGACCTGACCGGCTGGCCCAAGGGCATGCGCGTCATCGTCCGCAAAGAACGTCCGCACCCCGGCGCCCAACTGCGCTTCACCGACCTGGACGGACACCGCTTCACCTGCTTCGTCACCGGCACCCCAGGCGGCCAGCTCGCCGATCTGGAACTACGTCACCGCCGCCGCGCACGCGCAGAAGACCGCATCCGCGCCGCCAAGGACACCGGCCTGCGCAACCTGCCCCTGCACGACTTCACCCAGAACCAGATCTGGCTTGAAATCGTCGCCTTGGCCTGTGAACTGCTCGCGTGGATGCAGATGCTCGCCCTGCACGGAACTGACGCCCGCCGCTACGAGCCCAAACGCCTGCGGCTCCGCCTGCTCGCCGTCGCCGGCCGCCTGGTGCACGGAGGCCGCCGCCTGCATCTCCGCATCCCCACGCGATGGCCCTGGGCCGGCCAGATCCTTACTGCCCTAGCACGCCTGCACGCCCTGCTGGCACCAACCTGACCAGCACCAACCCGCCCCACGACCAGGAAAGGAAACCCTGCGGGCCCGTGGAACCCCGCCCACCCGGCGCGACAGCCGGGCATCCACGCTGACCACAGCGAGAAAAACGACCCCCAGCCGAACCTCTCAGCCGTCCAACTCAAGGTCGAGAAAGATCGAGGTTAG
>NZ_QNFZ01000540.1 GCF_003313395.1 Nonomuraea lactucae
CCATGGCGGCGGCGCCGCAGGCGTTCGCCGGCTGGTTCGCCGACGGCGACCCGCGCCGCTGCGACCTGGCCAGCAGCGGCCTGCCGCCCGCGCCGGGGCACCCGTTCGGCTTCGACATCCAGGGCTGCGACCTCTACGCCAACGTGGTGTACGGCGCGCGCTCGTCGGTCCTCATCGCGGTGCTCGTCACCGCCGGCATGCTGGTGGTCGCCGTCGTGCTGGGCGGCCTGGCCGGCTACTTCAGAGGCTGGGTGGACGCGCTGATCAGCCGGGTCATGGACGTGTTCTTCGGCTTCCCGGCGCTCGTCGGGATGATCGTCATCCTGCAGACGCTGAGCACGCACAACGAGCTGACCGTCTCGGCGGTCCTCATCCTGTTCGGCTGGCCGGCGCTGGCACGCGTCATGCGCGGATCCGTGCTCGCCACGGCCGGCTGCGAGTACATCGCCGCGGCGCGCGGCGTGGGCGCGGGCACCCCCAGGATCCTGCTCCGCCACGTGCTGCCCAACTCCATCGGCCCGGTCGCCGTGCTCACCGGGCTCAACGTGGGCGGCGTGATCGCCTCCGAGTCGGCGCTCACCTTCCTCGGCGTGGGGCTGCAGACGCCCGCGATCTCCTGGGGCGTGCAGCTCAACACCGCCCAGCAGTACTTCACCTCGGCCCCGCACCTGCTGGTGTTCCCATCCGTGTTCCTGACCGTGACCGTGCTCAGCTTCGTGCTGCTCGGCGACGCGCTCCGCGACGCCTTCGACCCCCGACTGCGCCAGGTGATGTGATGAGCCCCCCGATAGCGCCGGGCGACGCGACGAGCCCGCTGGAGTCCCTGCCCGGCTACGACGCCGCCGCGCCGCCGCTCGCCGTCTCCGGCCTGCACGTCCGCCTCGGCCGCGCCCGGGTGGTCAACGGCGTCGAGTACGCCGTGGAACGCTGCGAGACCCTCGCCGTGCTCGGCGAGTCGGGCAGCGGCAAGAGCGTCACGGCCCGCGCGATCATGGGGCTGGTACGCCCGCCGGTCGGCACGGTCACCGCGGGCACCGCCCGGCTGCGCGGCGTCGACCTGCTCGCCCTGCCCGAGGAGGCCAGGCGGCGGCTGCGCGGCACCACGATCGCCATGGTCTTCCAGGACGCGCTGTGCGCGCTCAACCCCGTGCTCAGCGTCGGCTACCAGATCGCCGAGCTGTTCCGCGCCCACCGCGGACTGTCACGCAGGCAGGCCCACCGGCGGGCCGTGGAGGTGCTCGACCTGGTCCGCATCCCCGCCGCCGAGCGGCGGGCGCGCGACTACCCGCACCAGTTCTCCGGCGGCATGCGCCAGCGCGTCGGCATCGGGCTGGCCATCGCCCTGAACCCCCAGGTGATCATCGCCGACGAGCCGACGACCGCGCTCGACGTGACGGTCCAGGCGCAGATCCTCCGGCTGCTCGGCGAGATCCAGCGCGAGCACGGCACCGCCCTGGTGCTCATCACCCACGACATGGGCGTCGTCGCCGACGTCGCCGACCGGGTCGCCGTCATGTACGCCGGGCGGGTGGTGGAGCAGGGCGGCGCGGCGGAGGTGTACGCCCGGCCCGCCCACCCGTACACCGAGGCGCTGCTTGGCGCCATCCCCCGGCCGAGCCTGCGCGGCCGGCGGCTCGCGGTGATCCCGGGCGCGCCGCCCGACCCGGCCGCC
>NZ_QNFZ01000541.1 GCF_003313395.1 Nonomuraea lactucae
CACAGGTGGCGGCGGAAGCGGAGCGTGGCGTCCCAGTCGACGGCGGCGGGGGAGCCGGGCGTGTTGTCGCCGAGCGGGTCGGCCACCACGTGCGCCGCCGCGTACGCCACGCGGCCGGCGGCCGGCCCGTCGGGGACCGGCCAGGTCACGGGCTCGCCGAGCTGGTACGCCCCTCCGGGCAGGTCGATCATCACAGCTCCGGCACCTCGATCCGGCGGCCCTCGGCCGACGAGCGCAGGCCCAGCTCGGCCAGTTGCACGCCGCGCGCGCCCGAGGCGAAGTCGTAGGGGAAGGGCGCGCCTTCCAGCACGTGCCGGACGAACAGCTCCCACTGGATCTTGAAGCCGTTGTCGAACTCGGCGTTGTCCGGCACCGCCTGCCAGTCGTCGCGGAAGCGGCAGGTGGCGGGCAGGTCGGGGTTCCAGACGGGCTTGGGGGTGGTGGCGCGGTGCTGGATCCGGCAGTCGCGCAGGCCCGCGACCGCGCTGCCCTCCGTGCCGTCCACCTGGAACTCCACCAGCTCGTCACGGTTGACGCGGACCGTCCAGGAGGAGTTGATCTGCGCGATGACACCGCCCTCCAGCTCGAACACCGCGTACGCCGCGTCGTCGGCCGTGGCCCGGTAGGCCCGGCCCTGCTCGTCGACCCGCTCCGGGACGTGCGTCACCGCGCGGGCGTAGACCGAACGCACCGGGCCGAAGAGGTTCTCCAGCACGTAGTGCCAGTGCGGGAACATGTCGAGCACGATGCCGCCGCCGTCCTCGGCGCGGTAGTTCCACGACGGGCGCTGCGCCTCCTGCCAGCCGCCCTCGAACACCCAGTAGCCGAACTCGCCGCGCACCGACAGGATCCGGCCGAAGAAGCCCCCCTCGATCAGCCTCCTGAGCTTCAGCAGCCCCGGCAGGAAGAGCTTGTCCTGCACCACGCCGTTCCCGACGCCCCGCGCCGCCGCGGCCTGGGCCAGAGCGACCGCCTCCTCGACCGACTCGGCCGTCGGCTTCTCGGCGTAGACGTGCAGGCCGGCCTCGATGGCCCTGAGCACGGCCTTCACCCGGGCCGAGGTGACCTGGGCGTCGAAGTAGATCAGGTTGCCCGCGCCGGCGAGCGCCGCGTCCAGCTCCGTCGTGTGCTCGGCGATGCCGTGCCGGGCGGCGAGGTCGGCGAGCTTCGCGGCGTTCCTGCCGACGAGGACGGGCCTCAGCATGACCCGGCTGCCGTCGGAGAGCGCGACGCCGCCCTGCCCGTTGATGGCCAGGACGGACCTGACCAGGTGCTGGCGGTACCCCATCCTGCCGGTGACGCCGTTCATCACGACGCCGATGGTGCGCACGCTCATGGGCATCCCTCCGAGGAAAGCGCTTTCCCGAACCGTACGGCGATGCCGCCGGAGGCGTCAAGGGCCCGCCGGGCCTAGACCTCGCCCTTGGTCTCCAGCCTGGCCAGCGACTTGGCCAGCGGATGGGCGGTGAGCGACACCTGCCACTCGCGGGCGCCGAGCGCGCGCAGCCGTTCGGCCACCGTCTCGTCGCTGATCGCCTCGGGCGGCTCCCAGGTGAGCCGGCGCACGGCGTCGGGCTGCAGGAGGTTCTCCGTCGGCATGCGGTGCTCGTCGGCGAGCGCGGCCACCACGGCGCGGGCCGCGGCGAGGCGCCTGGCCGCCGCGGGGTCGCGGTC
>NZ_QNFZ01000547.1 GCF_003313395.1 Nonomuraea lactucae
CGCCCACTGCGCGCGCCAGGAGGGCACCCAGGGAATCGTCGACCGCGTTATGGCGGGAATGTCCAGATAGAGCGACATTTATGGGGTTGCCGACTTCGAGCCCCCGTCGAAAGCCTGCGTAACCCTCTCGGACTCCGACCTCGGCAGTGACCGCCGAGGCCATGGGCGCACCGGCCCACACGGTCGAACAGCGCTGCGCGAAGATCGTGGATTCTGTACCGGAGAAGCGGACCGCTGGATCCTTCGTCCTCGCCATGGCGCTAGAAACCATAGCATAGCTATGCTATGCTTTTGGAACGATACATATGATCTGCTGCACTCAGCCCCCTGGAGGGTCATATGAAACTGCGCAAAAACCCAACCGTACTGGCGGTCACGGCCACGGCTGGGCTCCTTCTCCTCGCCGCATGCGGCGGCGCGCCCGTCCCGAAAGACGGACCCCAGACCCACGCGCCCTCACCACGAGGAGCAGTCAGCAAGGGCATCACCCTGGTGAACCCCAAAGGACTGGCGAAGATCGACATCTACCGGCAGGTGTCGGTCGCCACCGGATCGAAGCTGGTCTCCATCGCCGGCCAGGTCGCCTGGGATGCCGACGGGCGCACGGTCGGCAAGGGCGACCTCGCCGCCCAGGTCGAGCAGTGCTACCTCAACGTCGCCACCGCCCTGGCCGAGGTCGGCGGCTCCTTCGACGACGTGACGAAACTGACCGTCTACCTCGTCGACTGGACCCCCGACAAGATGCCCCAGTTCGTGGAGGGCGTCGCCCGGGCCTCCAAGAAGCTGGGCATCACCACCCCGCTCCCGCCGCTTACAGGGATAGGCGTCGCCGCACTGGCCGAGCCCGACATCCTGGTCGAGGTCGATGCCACCGCGATGCTCGACTGAGCGCAAGGCGATGAGCAACATCGGAACAGGATCCGGCGCTAAAGTTCCTGCTGTTCATAGGCCCCATCAACAGAGCATGACAAGGACCGGTCGCATCAGATAATCGCTGTTGCCCCCTAGGTATCGGGTTGTGATCAAGGGGTGGTCCGGGTGAGGCCTGTGGTCCAGATCATCACGGCGCGAAGGTGGAGGCCGGCGAGGTAGCTCCTTTCCTTGTGCAGGTCGGCGTCGTGGCTGCGGCCCTGGTCGGAGAGGGCCGCGGGCTGGCGACCAGGCCGCTCGTCATCAGCGCCATGGCGACGCAGGAGATCCAGGCCACAGTCCGGGTTCCGGCCTTCGCCCTGGCCGCTGACTGGGCGGGAGGCCTGTCCGCCGGCACGTCCGCGGTGCTCATGGCAGTCTCACTGAAGGCTGGACACGATCACGAAGGCATGCTTCCTCAAGCCCCAGGCGTGCTTCTTCGCGCGCGCGCAGGCCGCGGACGCCGCGCGGGGCGCCGACACCGGTGGGGACGTCGTAGCCGGGCCGGGCCGTGCACAGGTACGAGTCGCCGCACGAGCCGGCGATCAGCGGGGCGGACATGCTGGTCCCGCCGGTCACCAGGTCCGCCAGGCTGAGCCGTGGGCTCATCGAAACCTCCACAGTTCGGGTGTGTGCGTATGGAGGACGGGCCAGCCCTTCGAGATGTGACAATCCCGGTCGTTCCAGCACGGACCGCGTCCTCGTCCGCGCCGGAATATGGGCATCCGTTGGGGCGACGAGGGCAGGGGACCGGGTATCCCCCCGTGCGAC
>NZ_QNFZ01000544.1 GCF_003313395.1 Nonomuraea lactucae
ACCCGCGGCGTGGTGGGGCCTGCGCGGCGGGTCCGCCGACTGGGGCGACAGCACAGTGGAGCAGGCCGTCTCGGGGACGAGGGTGCCATGGCCGCGCGGGCGCGGCCTCGGCGGCACCTCCGTCATCAACGGCATGATCTTCATCCGGGGGCACCGGTCCGGCTATCGCGCCTGGGAGGCGGCCGGTGCGAAGGGGTGGGGGTTCGAGGACCTCCTGCCCTGGTTCCGGCGTACCGAGCATGCCGAGGGACGCGATCCCGCCGTCCGGGGGCTCGGCGGACCCATGATCGTGGCACCCGCCGTCGAACGGCATCCCGCCACGGTGGCGTTCGTCGAGGCGGCCCTGGAGGCCGGGCACGGCGCCGCCACCGACATCAGCGGCGGGCTGGAGGAGGGGTTCGGCTGGGTGGACCTCAACATCGTGCGCGGCGCCAGGCTGAGCGCGGCCGACGCCTACCTGCGGCCCGCGCTGGACCGGCCCAACCTGGACGTGGTGACCGGTGCGCTGGTGCACCGAGTGCGGATCGACGGTGATCGCTGCACCGGGGTGGACTACACCGCCGGCGGCACGTTCGCGCGGGTGGGGTGCGAGCAGGAGGTGGTGCTGTGCGCGGGCGCCATCGGCTCCGCGCAGCTCCTGCTGCTGTCGGGCGTCGGCCCGGCCGAGCACCTCCGGCAGGTCGGGATCGAGGTCGTCGCGGACCTGCCCGGCGTGGGGGAGAACCTGCACGACCATCTGTACGCCCCGGTCGTGTACGGGACGCCGGCGCCGGTGCCGCCCGGCCGGAACAACAACATCGAGGCCATGGGGCTGGTCCGCAGCGACCCGTCGGTGGACGTGCCGGATCTGCAGATCTTCATGTACGCGCCCGCGCCGGGCGACGCCGACGGCTACGTCATCTCGGCCGGGCTGGTCACCCCGCACAGCCGCGGCCGGCTGCGCCTGGCCGGTGCGGACCCCGGCGTACGGCCCCTGATGGACCCTGACTACCTCTCCGACGGCCGCGACGTGGAGGCGCTGCTCGCCGGCCTGGCGATGGTGCGCCGGATCGCACGCTCCACCGCTCTGGGCCCGTGGCGGGGCCAGGAGGTCTTTCCCGGTTCCGGAGTCGCCGGTCAGGCCGCACGCGATCACCTGCGCGCCCAGCCGAACTCCTACTACCACTACGCGGGCACCTGCCGGATCGGCACGGACGCCATGGCCGTGGTCGACACCGAGCTGCGCGTCCGCGGAGTGCGCGGGCTCAGCGTCGCCGACGCCTCGGTGATGCCGTCCGTTCCGTCGGCCAACACCCAGGCGACGGTCATGGCGATCGCCGAGCGCGCGGCGAGCCTGATCGGAGGGCGTCCGCCGGAGATGGCCGGATAGTCGGAAAGTGATCAGGTAATGGACTGTCTCATGGACAGATGATCGCCTTACGGTCCTGTCCGTCTGCCCAGCTCGTGACACCTTCGGGGGTGCTCTGACGGGCACGAAGGATTTTTGTTGTGTCATATGTGGATTTGTGCGCAGATCGCCGGCGGGGGGGCAACTAGCGTTCCGGCTGTCCGATAAAGGCAGCACAGCACTCATGACGGAGGTCTTGATGAACACGTTCCAGCACACCACCGGCAAGGGCATCACCTGGCGGAGCATGATGGGCCGCGCGGCGGCCGGCGCGGCCACCGCGGCGCTCGCCCTGAG
>NZ_QNFZ01000543.1 GCF_003313395.1 Nonomuraea lactucae
AGGGCCCGGCCCGCGCCGGCCGGCCTGTGACGCCGTGGCTGGCCGGTGAGGCCGGTGACGGCGACGCCGTGGCGGGCCCGCGCCCACGCGTTGGACACGACCGAAGACGACCACGCCCCCGACCAGGGGAATGAGGAGAAGAACCACCCATGAGCCTGCTCGACCTCGCCCCCGTGATCCCCGTCGTGGTGATCGACGACGTCGACACCGCCGTGCCGCTGGCGCGGGCGCTCGTCTCCGGCGGCCTGCCGGCCATCGAGGTGACGCTCCGTACGGACGTCGCCCTGGAGGCGATCCGCCGCATCGCCGCCGAGGTGCCCGGGGCCGTGATCGGCGCCGGGACCGTCCGCACCCCCGGTGACGTCGCGGCCTCGCTGGACGCCGGCGCGACCTTCCTGGTCAGCCCCGGCACCACCCTGTCGCTGGTGGAGGCGATGGACGCGAGCGGGGCCCCCTACCTGGCCGGCGCGGCGACGGCGTCCGAGGTGATGGCGCTGGCGGAGCGGGGGCTGAAGGAGCTGAAGTTCTTCCCCGCGGAGGCCGCGGGCGGCGTGCCGTACCTGAAGTCGCTGGCCGGGCCGCTCCCGGACGTCCGGTTCTGCCCGACGGGCGGCATCCGGCCGTCCACCGCGGCCGACTACCTCGCGCTGCCGAACGTGGGCTGCGTGGGCGGCACTTGGCTGACCCCGGCCGACGCGGTCGCGGCGGGCGACTGGAGCCGCGTGGAGAAGCTGGCCTCCGAGGCCGCCGCCCTCCGCTGACGCCACGCGGACGCCCGGGGCCTCTGGCGGCGCGCGGCCGGGGACCGTGGGTGCCCGTACGAGCCGAGGGTGTCACGTCGCCAACGGGCGGGCCCTTCCTCCGTTAGAGTCTGGGGTGGAAAAGGGCATGCCGGGCGGAGGATCGGTCGGTTGAGGCGCGGATGACGAGGGCGAGAGGACAGCGACGTTGGGGCAGCAAGGCCGCTCCGCGGGCACTCCGCTGACGCCCGAGGATCCGCCGGCGGTCGGCCCCTACGAGCTGGTCAGCCGCCTTGGTTCGGGCGGGATGGGCACCGTCTACCTGGCGCGCGCCGCCGACGGCGCGCAGGTGGCGCTCAAGGCGATCCGCCGCGACTACACCGCCGATCCGGTCTACCGGGCGCGCTTCCACGAGGAGGTCTCCAACGCCCGCAAGGTCGCCTCGTTCTGCACCGCCCGGGTGCTCGACCACGGCGAGGACGACGGAGTGCTCTACCTCGTCACCGAGTACATCGACGGCGTCTCGCTCGAAGACCACCTCATCCAGCACGGGGCGCTGTCACCCTCCGTGCTGCACTCGGCGGCGGTGGGCGTGGCGGCGGCACTCACCGCGATCCACGCGGCCGGGCTGGTCCACCGGGACCTCAAGCCCGCCAACGTGATGCTGACGCTGGCCGGTCCGCGCGTGATCGACTTCGGGCTGGCCCGTTCGACGCACGTGGCGTCCCGCCACACCAACGCCGGGATGGTGATGGGCACGCCCGGCTGGATCGCTCCGGAGCAGGTGTTCGAGGGGCGGACGAGCCCGGCCGGCGACGTGTTCGCGTGGGGCTCGCTCATCGCGTACGCGGGGCTGGGCGGGCACCCGTTCGGCGAGGGCGACGCCTACGTGATGGCGGCCCGCGCCCGCACCGCGCCGCCCGACCTGCGCGGGCTGCCCGCGCCGCTCGACCGGCTG
>NZ_QNFZ01000542.1 GCF_003313395.1 Nonomuraea lactucae
AGGCCCGCAGGGTGACCGAGGCGCTGGCCGCCGCGGCCGGTGTCGAGCCGACCGTCGCCGGGTTCGCGGCGCTGTCCGACGCGGACCTCGTCGCGCACGCCGCGTCGCTGGCCGGGCTCGACCTGGACATCGACGGCGCCCGCGATCCGCTGCTCGGGCTGGGCCCGTTCGGGGTGGTGCTGGACCCGGACACCCTCCCGGAGCAGCCGGCCGACGCGGTCGCCGCGGGCCGCGGCCACGACGTCGACCTGCTCATCGGGGTCGCCGCCGACGAGGCGAACCTCTACCAGGTGCCGACCGGCCGGCGTGACCGTGACGCCCGTGAGATGTCGGACGCCCTGTTCGGCGACGGCACCGGCGCGCTCGCCCGGGGGCACGCCGCGGCCGGTGGGCGCACCTTCCGGTACACGTTCGGCTGGTCCTCCGACGCCTTCGACGGCGCGCTCGGCGCGGCCCACTGCATGGAGCTGCCGTTCGTCTTCGGCACCACCGGCCTGCCCTCGCTGCGCGGGCCGCGAGCCCTGCTCGGCTCCGCCCGCGGGGCGGACGGGCTGACCGCCGCGGTGCAGAGGGCATGGACGGGCTTCGTCACGGCGGGAGACCCGGGCTGGCCGCGCTTCACGGCCGACGATCCGCACATCGAGGAGCTCGGCGCCGGCAGGCGGGCGGTCACCCCCGCCGGCTGGGCGGAGCCGGGGTTCCCCCTGTCGGCGGGCGTGCGCGTGGGCGACGTCGTGCACGTGTCCGGGCAGATCGCGATCGACCCGACGTCCGGAAAGCCGGTCGGCGGCACCGTCACCGAGCAGGTGGAGCAGGTCTTCGCCAACCTCGTGGCGGTGCTCGGCGCCGCCGGCGCCACCCTGGACGACGTCGTCGCCACGCGGGTGTACCTGCGCGATCCGGAGCTGTTCGCCGAGATGAACGCGGCGTACGCGCGGCTGGCCCCGCGGCCGTACCCCGCTCGCACCACCGTGTACATGCCGCTGCCGGGGACGTTCCTGGTGGAGATCGACGCCGTGGCCGTCGTGGACGGACGGCCATGACCAGCGTCCTGGAGGCGCGTCGGGTCGATGCGCCGGTGACGGCGTACGACCCGCGCCGCTGGAAGGCCCTGCCGCTGCCGCTGGCGGCGCTGTTCATGATGCTGTTCGACTTCTTCGCCGTGGGCGTCGCGGCCCCGTCGGCGCAGCGCGCCCTGACCGGTGGCGTGGCCGGGCTGGAGCTCATCGTGTCGGCGTTCGCCTTCACCTACGCCGCCGGCCTCGTCGCCGGCGGCGTGCTCGGCGACCGCTACGGTCTCCGCCGGATGCTGATGATCGGCGGTGCCGGGTTCGTCGCGGCGACCGCGCTGTGCGGGCTGGCGCCGACGCTGCCCGTCCTGCTCTGCGCCCGCCTGGTGGCGGGCGCAGCGGCGGCGCTGCTGGTGCCGCAGGCCTTCGCCCTGGTCACCACCGGTTTCCCGCCGGGGGAACGGCCGCGGGCGTTCGCCCTGCTCGGCGCCACCCTCGGCCTGGCCGGCATGGCCGGGCAGGCGCTCGGGGGCGTCATCATCACCGCCGACCTGTGGGGCCTGGGCTGGCGAGCGGTCTTCTTCGTCAACGCGCCGATCGGCCTGCTTCTCGTCGCGGCGGCGCCGCGGCTGCTGCCCGCGGGCCGGCCGGTGCGGCGGGGTGGCCTCGACGGTGTGGGCCTGGCCCTGG
>NZ_QNFZ01000546.1 GCF_003313395.1 Nonomuraea lactucae
CGCAGCGCCCGCACGTGCTGTGGCCGTGGGACGACCGGCCGTACGTCGTCGTCGAGCCCGTGGTGCGCGACAGCCGGGTGCTCGGCGCGGCCGTCACGATCTCGCCGACCGGCCGCGCGCGCGGCGAGGTCGCCATGCAGCTCGCCTACCTGGGGCTCGGCGGCGTGGTCGCGCTGCTCGTGGTGGTGCCGGCGGTGGCGGTGCCCCTGGTGCGGTGGGTGCTGCGGCCGGTGCACGACCTGGACGAGGCGGCGCACGCGGTGGAGTCGGGCCGGCACGCCACGCACGTGTCCGACCGGACCGGGCCGCCGGAGCTGCGGCGGCTGGCGTCGAGCTTCAACGCGATGGCCGACAGCGTCGCCGCCGCCGTGCGCAAGCAGCGGGCGTTCGTCGCCCAGGCCTCGCACCAGCTCCGCAACCCCCTCACGGCGCTGCGGCTGCGGATCGAGAACGCGGAGGCGTTCGCCGGTGACCCGCACGGGCGCGAGGAGCTGCGGCTCGCCCTGGAGGAGGCGGACCGGCTCGGCGAGAGCGTCGACGCGCTGCTGCACCTCGCCCGCGCGGAGTCCACGTACGAGCCCCCCTGCCCGCTCGACGTGTCGGCCGCCGTGCGTCGGCGCGAGGTGGCCTGGCACGTCGCCTACGCCAGCTCGGCCACGCCGCTGGTGGTCGACGTGCCGGGCGGCCTGTCCGCCACCGCCCTGCCCGGCCTGCTCGACCACGCCCTGGACGCGCTGCTCGACAACGCGCTGAAGTTCGGGCAGGGAAGCCCTGTGGAGGTGACGGCCCGGACCCGCGACGGCGTGGTGGAGATCCGGGTGCGCGACTACGGGCCCGGCCTCCCGCCGGACGAGCTGGCCCGCGCCGGTGATCGGTTCTGGCGGAGTCCGCGGCACCAGAACGTGCCGGGGACGGGCCTGGGGCTCGCCATCACGCGCACCCTGGCCGAGGCGAGCGGCGGCTCGATGGCCCTGTCGGCCGCGAGGCCGCGCGGGCTCGAGGTCGTCATCACGCTGCCCGTCAGCGGTGCGACGAGCGGTACCAGCGAGCCGCTCCCTCGTGCAGGTCCAGAGGATAGGTCATGATCGCCGACCCCGGGTCGAGGCGGCGGGCCTCGGGGTGCACCTCGGCGAGCCGGGGCTGCCCCTCGAAGAGCAGCCGGGTCAGCCAGTAGGCCGTCCCCGGCGGAAGCTCGCGGCCGGCGACGAGATAGTTCGGCACGCTCACGGTCGTCACCGGGCTGGACAGACCGTAGACCGAGGCGGGCACCGTCGTCTCCGTGTAGAGGTCGCCGTACTCGCGGGTCAGCGACTCCGCCGTGGACTTCAGGTCGAGCAGCCGGACGCCGGTGCCGCGGCGGAGGTCGGTGATCGCGGCGCTGGGCAGCCCTCCGCTCCAGAAGAAGGCGTCGATCTGCCCGGCCGCGAGCGCCCGTGCCGAGGCCCCGACGTCGAGGCGGCGCAGCTCGACCTTGTCGGTGAGCCCGGCCACCTCCAGGATGCGCTCGCCCGTGACGGCCGTGCCGGACCCCTCGCCGCCGACCGACACGCGCCGTCCCTTCAGGTCGCGGACCGCCCGCACCGGGCCGTCATCGCGCACGACGAGCTGCACGTAGTTGTCGTACAGGCGGGCGAGCGCGACGATCGGCCGCGGGGCGCGGAACGGCGGCCGGCCGGCCACGGCGTCGGCCGCGACGTCGGCGAGC
>NZ_QNFZ01000554.1 GCF_003313395.1 Nonomuraea lactucae
CCTAGGAGTGTCCTGAAGATCTTGGTGGTCTTTCCAGGCGGGGATCGGGGATTCACACTCGGGTCATGATGGGCCGTCGGATGGTTCCGGCCGGGCCTGAGGTGTGGGTCGTGTGCCGTGAGTTGATCCCGGCCGGGAGCGTGTTCGCGTTCCTGGCCGAACATCGGCGGGTGTTGTTCCCGCTGGAGGCGTTCGCGGACATGTATGCGCCGGTCAACGGGCGCCCGTCGGTGCCGCCGGACCTGCTGGCGACGGTGGTGGTGCTGCAAGCGCTGCACGGGCTGTCGGATGAGGAAGCCCTCGCCGCGCTGCGGTTCGATCTGCGCTGGAAGGCCGCCTGCGGGCTGGGGTTATACGAGCAGGGATTCGATCCGTCGCTGCTGACCTATTTCCGGCGCCGCCTGGCCCGTTCTTCTCGCCCGGACCGGATCTTCGAGATCGTCCGCACCGTGGTCGAGCAGACCGGGGTGCTGACCGGCCGGACCCGGCGGGCGCTGGATTCGGCTGTGCTCACCGACGCGGTCGCCACCCAGGACACCATCACCCAACTGATCGCCGCTATCCGCCGGGTGGCCCGCCAGGTGCCCGGCGCCGCCGCGATCATCGCGGCGCACTGCAATGCCCACGACTACACCGACCCGGGCAAACCGAAGATCGCCTGGGACGACGAGGAGGCCAAGACTGCCCTGGTCAGCGCCCTGGTCACCGATGCGCTCACCCTGCTGGGCCAACTGGCCGGCCAGGACCTGGACGCAGATGCCGCCCGGGCCGTCGGCCTGCTGGCCTTGATCGCCGGCCAAGACGTCGAACCTGCCGTCGGCTCCGACGGCACTGATGGGCGGTGGCAGATCGCCCGCCGCATCCCGCCCGATCGGATCATCTCCACTGTCGACCCCGAGGCCCGCCACATCCACAAAAGTGCGCAGCAGCGTGACGACGGCTACAAGGCCCACCTGGCCGTCGAACCGGAGACCGGCCTGTTCACCGCGGTTGCCCTGCACCCCGGCGCCGGAGCCGACAACCATGAGGCCGCCGTCGCCCCCGCTCTGCTCGCCGGCGAGAACGGCCTGCTGCAGATCCTGGCCGATGCCGCCTACGCCGCAGCCGAGCTGCGCGCCGTCCTGACGGCCGCCGGACATCGGCTGCTGATCAAGCCACCCGCGCTCAAGCCTGCCGTGGTCGGCGGGTTCACCCTGGACGATTTCACCATCGACACCACCGCCGGCACGCTCACCTGCCCCGCTGGCCACACCGTCGCACTCGCCGCGCCCGCAGGCCGCTACCAGCAGCGCCGCGCCACCTTCACCGGCCTGTGCACCGCCTGCCCTCTCCATGATCGCTGCACCACCGCCAAGACCGGCCGCATTCTCACCATCCGCCCCCACCACGATCTGCAAGCCGCCGCCCGCCACCAAGCCGCCACCGACCCCGACTGGCAGGCCGACTACCGGCGCTGGCGGCCCATGGTCGAACGCGCTGTGGCCTGGCTGGTCGCCCGCGGCAACCGCCGCCTGCCCTACCGCGGCACCCACGCCAACGACCGCTGGCTCCACCACCGCGCCGCAGCTCTCAACCTCCGTCGCCTGATCAACCTCGGACTCGCCTACCTCAAAAACACCTGGACCCTCATCGCCACCACTCCATAACCAGTGGACGGGCCAGCTCATACCGACCCACCCACCAAGATCTTCAGGACACTCCTAGGG
>NZ_QNFZ01000550.1 GCF_003313395.1 Nonomuraea lactucae
CGCCCAGCCGCCGGGACCGCGGCCCGCCGGGCCGGCCCGCTAACCGGTGAGCCAGGAGCCGTGGCCCACCAGCAGCGCGACGTCCACCGCCGCCACCCCGATCGCCGCCGCGAACGGCGCCCGGGGCAGCCGGTCGTGCAGCAGCAATCCGGAGGCCGCGAGCGTTCCGGCCGCCGCCAGCGCGACCCACTCCGTCACGCCGATGCCCCGGGCGGGCCCGAGGACGAGGAGCAGCGACGCCGACAGCAGCAGCAACGGCGCGAGCACCCCGGCCCGGCTCACCCCCAGCCGCTGCGGCCATCCGCGCACCCCGGCCGCCAGGTCGGAGGGGATGTCCGGCAGCGCGTTCGCCAGATGCGCGCCGCACCCGAGCAGCGCCGCCGCCGGTATCGCCCACCAGGCGGGCCACGGCTGCCCCGGCAGGCCCAAGGTCACGAAGGCCGGCAGGCCGCCGAACCCCACGGCGTACGGCACCCACGACACCACGGTGGCCTTGAGGCCAAGGTCGTAGGCCCACGCCGCTCCCACCCCGGTCAGATGGACGGTCCCGGCCAGCACACCCGACGCCAGGGAGAGAGGCACGCAGAGCAGAAGGGAGATCACCGCGGCGGCCCGTACGGTCCCCACGCTCACCAGATTGGCCACGATCGGTTTGCTCCTGCGCAGCGCGGTCCTGTCGAGGCGGGCGTCGGCCGCGTCGTTGCACCAGCCCACCGACAGCTGACCGGAGAGCACGGCGGCGGCCACCAGCACGCACCCTCTGGTGTCCCGCCCGCTCGCGATCGCCAGCGCGGTGACCAGCACCGTGACGGCGACGCAGGGACCTGGATGGCAGGCGCGCGCCAGCCCACCGGCCACCCGCCGCAGACCCGCGCCGCTCCCCGTCACAGGAACGATCGTAGACACGCCCCGCCGCCTGTGACGGGAACGGTCCCCAGCGCGCGCCGCACCCTTCAGGATTGCCTGGCCTCCGGTGGCTTAGCGACCGCCCAGCAGGGAAGCGTCCGGAACGTCGAAGCAGTTCAGCGCCTGCCGGGGAGACCTATATGACCCGTATCGCTGCGGTACGTGCCTCCTTTCCCCCCAACCGCTACTCGCAGGCGGAGCTGACCGACATGGCGGCGCGGATCTGCCTGCCGGAGGGCGCCGACCGCCGGCTGCTCGACCGTTTCCACTGCGGCGCCCGGGTGGAGTTCCGCAACCTCGCCCTGCCGATCGAGCAGTACGACAAGCTCGACGGCTTCGGCGCGGCCAACGACGCGTTCGTCTCCACCGCGGTCGAACTGGGAGCCGAGAGCGTGGGCGCGGCGCTCGAGGCGGCCGGTGTCGCGCCCGGCGAGGTGGACATGATCATGTTCACCTCGGTCACCGGCGTCGCCACTCCCTCGGTCGACGCCAGGCTCGCCGGCCGGCTGGGGCTGCGGCCCGACGTCAAGAGGGTGCCCGTGTTCGGCCTGGGGTGCGTGGCGGGCGCCGCCGGCCTGGCCAGGCTGCACGACTACCTGCGCGGCTGGCCCGAGCACGTGGCCGTCCTGCTGTCCGTGGAGCTGTGCTCGCTCACCGTGCAGCGCGGCGACGCGTCACCGGCCAACCTGGTCGCCAGTGCCCTCTTCGGCGACGGCGCCGCCGCGGTGGTCGCGTACGGCCACGAACGGCGCCCGGCCGCCCCGCCGCTCCCGGAAGTGGCCCCCGCGGGGCGGGAGGCG
>NZ_QNFZ01000549.1 GCF_003313395.1 Nonomuraea lactucae
CCGCGCCCTCTCGGGACCTGCCGGCGACGACGCCCACGACGGCGACGGCGACGGGGTGCTGCGGCGGATGACCGCGCTGCTCGCGTACGGGAGCGCCGACCCCGCCGACCCCGCCTGTGCCGCGCACCTGCACTGCCCGCCGCTGGCCGTGGCCGTGGCGGCCGATCTGGCCGCGTCCGCGCTCAACCCGTCGCTGGACTCCTGGGACCAGGCTCCCGCCGCCACCGAGCTGGAGACCCTGCTGCTGGAGGAGCTGGCCGGGCTGGTCGGCTACCCGGCGGGGGCCGCCGGCGTGGTCACCTCGGGCGGCACCGAGTCCAACCTCATGGGCCTGATGCTGGCCCGCGACCAGGTCCTGGGCCGCGCGACCGGTCGCCCGATCCAGCTCAGCGGGGTGCCCGGCGGCGGCCCACCGCCGCGGATCTTCGCCTCCGCCGCTGCGCACTTCTCGGTACGGCGGTCGGCCGCCCTGCTGGGCCTGGGCGAGGAGGCGGTCGTGTCCGTCCCCGTCGACCACGACCTGCGGATGGTCCCCGAGGCCCTGGCCGCCGCGCTGCGTGACAGCGCGGGACGCGGCGAGCTGCCCGTGGCCGTGGTCGCCACGGCGGGCACCACCGACACCGGGGCGATCGACCCCCTGGAGACCTGCGCGGAGCTGGCCGCCGAGCACGGCGCCTGGCTGCACGTGGACGCCGCGTACGGTGGCGGCGCGCTGCTGTCCGACCGGCTCGCGCCGCTGGTGTCCGGGATCGAGCTGGCAGACTCCGTGTCCCTGGACTGGCACAAGCTGGGGTGGCAGCCCGTCGCGGCGGGCGTGTTCCTGGTGCGGCGGTCGGAGACGTACGAGTCGCTGTCCAGGCGGGCGGCCTACCTCAACCCGGCGGACGACGAGGAGGCCGGGTACCCGAGCCTGCTGGGACGCTCGCTGCGCACGACCCGCCGCGCCGACGCCTTCAAGATCGCTGTAACGCTGCGGACGCTGGGACGCGACGGGCTGGGCCGTCTCGTCGACGCCTGCCACGACCTGGCCCGCGCCGGAGCCGGGGCGGTGCGCGCGCACCCTCGGCTCGAACTGCACGCGGATCCCGTGCTGACGGCCTTCCTGTTCCGCTACCTGCCCGGCGACCCCGCGCTGGCGGACCGGGTGAACGCCGGGCTGCGGCGCCGGCTGCTGCGCGAGGGGCGGGCGGTCGTCGGCCGTACCGAGCTTCCGGGCGAGGGTCCCGGCCGGGTCCGGCTCAAGCTCACGCTGCTCAACCCGCACACGACCACCGGCGAGGTGGAACGGCTCGTGCGCACCGTGGCCGCGGCTGGCCAGGCCGAGGAGGACGCCCTGTGAACCGTACGGTCACCATGTCCCGCTCAGCCGCCGGAGACCGAGGTGGCCCGCCCGGCCCCGACCCCCTCGACCCCCTCGACCCCCTCGACCCCCTTGACCCCCTCGACCACGCCGATCCGGGGCGGGCGGGCGAGGCCGCGGCGATGGAGACGCTGCTGCGCGCGTACGTGCGCGAGACGGCGACCCCCGTTCCCGCCGCTGGTGAGGAGCTCGTGCTGGACTTCCCCGCGAGCGGCATCCGGCTGAGCGTTCCCGTGCGCCACCGGTCGGCGACCGGCTGGCACCGCTTCGGCGAGCCGCTCCTCGCCGTCCCCGGCTCCGATCCGGTGGCGGCGGACGCGGGGCTGGTGGCGGTGGCCGCGGTGCGCGAGACCGTGGCGCGGCG
>NZ_QNFZ01000551.1 GCF_003313395.1 Nonomuraea lactucae
CGCGCGTGCGGCCGAGCACCGCCCGGCGCCTCGATGCCGGGCGCCGGGGCGGCCAGCGCCTCGGGCACGTCCACCGCGCCGCGCTCCCAGAGCGTGGCGATGCCGCGCGGCGGGTAGCGGACCGTCGGCTGGTACGGCGGCGTCGTGACGGAGAAGACCCTGGGCCAGGCGAACACGCACGGCACGAGCAGCAGCCCCAGCCCGCGCAGCGAGCGGACCCCCGACACGTACCGGTGCTCCAGGTGGAGCCGGCCGTCCCGCCAGGTGACCGAGTCGTCGAGGTCGGCCAGCATCCGTCGCGCGCCGCCCTCCGCCAGCAGCCTCGCCCGGCGCAGGATCTCGCCTTCGAGCAGCGACCTGATCCTCGGCCACTACGGGGCCATGGCGGCCTCCCGGTAGGCGGCCACCTCGTCCGCCAGCCGTTCGAGCCCCCTCTCCGGGTCGTCGTACAGGGCGTCGATGCTTCTGGTGCGCGGGCCGGGCACGTTGTCGAGGTCGGCGCGCACGCGTCCGGCGGCTGCCCGCACCGTGGCCAGCTCCAGCTCCAGGTCGGGATCGACATGGCCGGCGGGGTGCAAGTGAACCCGGCGATCGAGACCGTCGGAACGGGCACGAGATCCGACAGCAGCCGCCAGTCGACGTCCGACAGGCGGCGGCGCACCTCATCGGCCCAGGGGCGCAGGATCGGGTGGGCGGCGGGGTCCTTCACGACGCGCACGCTGGCGATGACCTCGCCGAGGGGCGACACGGCGAAGCGGATGTCGGCCACGTCCTGGGCCGTGAAGGTGAGCTCCAGCGTCATTCCTTCTCGGCGGGCTGCTCGCCGGCGTGCTCGGAGAGGTGTGGAGTGTGCGGGCGTCGCTCTGGGCGGGCGCGATCATGATGGCGCTGAGCTGGCTACCGGTCCTCCTCTCACCCCTGCGCCATGAACCCTGACCTCCAAGTCCAGCCAGGTCCGATTCCCGCCACTCATCCGCTCCTACCTGCTGACCTGCTGTTTCACGCTGAGGTCCGATTTCCGCCAGCCGTACGGCTCGGACAGCGGATAGCGTCGTGGACATGTCACCACTCGAGCTCGACTTCGACTCCTGCTACCGGGCGGTCGCCGCCCGGGACGCCCGGTTCGACGGGCGCTTCTACACGGCGGTGACGACGACGCGCATCTACTGCCGCCCTATCTGCCCGGCCCGCACTCCCGCCTCGCGCAACGTGCGGTTCTACCGGCACGCGGCCTCCGCCGAGGCAGCGGGCTTCCGGCCGTGCAAGCGGTGCCGTCCCGAGCTGTCTCCCGGCGACCCGGGTTGGGACCTGCGCGGCGACCTCATCGGCCGGGCGCTGCGGCTCATCGACGATGGTGCCGCCGACGAGCAGGGGGTCGCGGGGCTGGCCGCGCGGCTGCACATCACCGAGCGCCACCTGCACAGGCTGTTCGTGGCCGAGCTGGGCGTGGGCCCGCTCGCGGTGGCGCGGACCAAGCGGCTGCTCCTGGCCAAGCAGTTGCTGACGGAGACGGCGCTTCCGGTCACGGATGTGGCGTTCGCGGCGGGGTTCGGCAGCGTGCGGCAGTTCAACGCGGCGATGCGGGAGACGTACGGGTTCACGCCGAGCGAGCTGCGAGCCACCGCCGGCGGCCCAGCCACCCGCCCGGCAAGAAGCACCCCACCCACCCACACCACCACCGGCGCCGCCCCAGCGGAGGCCGGTGCCGGGGCCGAGGCCGGTGCCGGGGCCGGGGCCGGGGC
>NZ_QNFZ01000548.1 GCF_003313395.1 Nonomuraea lactucae
ACCGCCGGCCTGGAGGCGCGCCGGGTCCTCGCGCCCCTGGCCCGGCTGCGGGTCCACGGCATGGAGCTGTGGCGGGCCAACGCCTCCGGCGGTGTGCGGGCCGGTCTCGTCGTGCCGCTGGCGGAGGTGGCCGTGCTGGGGGTCGGCGGGTTCATGCTGGCCGCCGGGGAGCTGACGGTGGGGGAGCTGTACGCGGCGGCCCGGTACGCGGTGCTGGGCTCGGCGTTGAGCACCGCGCTCGGCCTGGTCGGCGGCCTGGCCAGGGCGCGGTCGGCGGGGGAGCGGGTGGCGCAGGTGCTGCAGGTCCCGCTCACGCGCCACGGAACGCGCCGGCTCCCGCCCAGGGACACGCTCGGTCGAGGCCCGGGGCCGGGGACCGTCGAGTTCCGCGGGGTGACGGCCGCCGGACTGTCCGTGCCGTCGCTGCTGATCCCGGGCGGGAGCGTGACGGCGGTGGTGGGGCGGTCGGGCTCGGGCAAGTCGCTGCTCGCCGCGCTCGCCGCGCGGCTGGCCGACCCGGACGAGGGCGCCGTGCTGCTCGACGGGGTGCCGCTGCCCGAGCTGGGACACGGCGAGCTGAGGCGCGCCGTCGGCTACGCGTTCGACAGGCCGGTCCTGGTCGGCGACACGATCGCCGAAGCCGTCGCCCCCGGCCGCGCCGCTCACGATCACGACGTGGTGGAGGCGGCGCGGGCCGCCCGTGCCGACGCCTTCGTGCGGAGGCTGCCGCACGGGTACGCCACCCGGCCGGCGGACGCTCCCCTGTCCGGTGGCGAACGCCAGCGCATCGGCCTGGCCCGCGCCTTCGCGCAGGGAGAGCGCCTCCTCGTCCTGGACGACGCCACCTCCAGCCTCGACACCGTGACCGAACACCAGGTCGCCCACGCGCTGACGGCCGGAAACGGGGGCCGCACCCGGTTGATCGTCGCGCACCGGCTCGCCACGGCCGTCCTCGCGGACCAGGTGATCTGGCTGGAGCACGGCACCGTGCGCGGCCGGGGGGCGCACCGCGAGCTGTGGCGGGAGCCCGGCTACCGCGCGGTGTTCCAGGCGGAGGGTGTGTCGTGAAGAGGCTGCCGTGGCTGGCCCTGCGCCGCGAGCCCCGCCAGCTGGCCCGTCTCGGCCTCTGGTCCGTGCTGGAGGCGGGGCCCGCGTTCCTCATCGGGCACGCCATCGCCCGCGCCATCGAGGACGGCTTCGCCGCCGCGCGCCCCTGGACCGGGATGGCGTGGCTGGCCGCGCTCGGCGCCGCCTGGCTGGTCGCCGCGGTCTCCGCCCGCCAGATCGTCCTCGCGGTCGCCGCCATCGCGGAGCCGTTCCGCGACGACCTGCTCTCCCACGTCGTCCAGAGCGCCGTACGCCGCGCGGCGGCCGAGCCGGTCGCGGCGGGCGGTGGGCGGGCGGACGGCGGGCGGGACAGTGCAGCCGTCACCCGTGCCGGGCTCCAGGTCGAGCTGGCCAGGGACGCGTTCGCCGCGGTGGTCACCACCGTCCGCGGGTTCGTGTTCACGGTGGTGAGCGTGGTCCTGGGGCTGCTCACCCTGGCGCCGGGGGCGGCCCTGCTGGTGCTGCCGCCGTTCGTGGCGGGGCTGGCGCTGTTCCTGGCGTCGCTGCCGTTGCTGGCGCGGCGGCAGAGGGAGTTCCTGCTGGCCGACGAGCGGCTGGCCGAGGCCATGACGGAGCTGGCGGGTGGGCTGCGCGACATCGTGGCGTGCGGCGCGGAGGAGCGCGCGCGGGCCCGGGTGGCGGCCCGGG
>NZ_QNFZ01000563.1 GCF_003313395.1 Nonomuraea lactucae
CTAATGAGGCTCCGCCTCGGACCGCCGAGATTGCCGGTTCCGCTGGCGATCAGGCGTTGGTGAGTGCATCGTCACGACCATAGAAACGGTTGCGGTGGGTGGTCGCCATGGCGCGGGTCGTGACGGTGAACGATGTTCTCGACGGGCACGTGAGTTTGGACATCGAGTGCCTGGATCGCATCTATCTCAATGCCTACGTGCCGATCCTGCAGACCAGCGCGCAGGTGGTGGCGTTCCTGTCCGGGCACCTGGGCTTCCCGTTTGCCTCGCCGGTGCTGTTCAAGCAACTGGGTGATCGGTTCCGGCGTGCGGTCGCGGGTTTTGCCGAGGCCAACCACATTCCGTGGGTCAAGTTCGGCAAGGACGAGCCCAAGCTGGAGACGATGAAGCCGTATCTGGCCCGCCAGGCCGCCACCGGGCGCTCCGGGGTCGCGGCGATCGGGGTGGCGCAGGAGTTCCAGCGCGTATGGACCGCGCACGAGGGCAAGACCTCCACCGGCACCCCACGCTGGAGCTTCGTCAAGGCCGACCGGCGAGTGACCTGCTACTACTTCTATCTCTGGGACGAGAACTTCGGCCCGGCCTTCATCAAGATCTGCGCCTACTTCCCCTACCCGGGCAAGATCTGGATCAACGGCCACGAGTGGGCCAAACGCCAAGCCGCCAAAGCCGGCCTCGGCTTCACCGAACTGTCCAACGGGTTCGCCACCTGCCACGACCCTGCCGCGCTGCAGGAGATCTGCGACCGGCTCACCTCCGGCACCATCAACGTGTTCGTCCAGCGCTGGCTGCACCGCCTGCCGCTGCCCTTCGGCGACAAAGACCACGATGCGGGCTACTGGTGGGAGACCTCCATGCGGCAGATCGAGATCTCCCGCACCCTGGTCTTCGACGCTCCCCGGCACGCCCGCGGCTTCTTCGAAGCCCTCATCGCCGACAACCTCGACATCGGCCGCCCGCACAACGTCGAGATCATCTTCGCCCGGCGCATCCGCCGCGACACCCGAGCAACCTTCCGCACCGCGATCGACCGCCGCGACAACGGCGGCGTCATCGTCAACGTCTTCTACAAGCACTCCCGGATCAAGCAGTACCTCAAAGACGGCCGCGCGATGCGCATCGAGACCGTCATCAACGCCCCCCGCGATCTGCGTTGCAACGCCCGCCTGCCCAACCTAGAGGAGCTTCAGGTCAAGGCCCGCGCCGCCAACCGGCGCATACTGGAAGTCGAACGTGCCGGCCAGGGTTGCGTCCTTGCGAGTCCAGCCTTTGAGCGGATCGCGCACCCCACCACCGATGAGGTGGGGCGGAGGACCCCGGCGCTACGTTTCGGCGATCCTCGGGTCATGGCCCTGGCCGGCGCCCTGTGCCAGACGCTGCTCGCCGCGACCGGCTTCACCAACAAGAACCTTCGCGTCTTGATGACCGGACTGCTCGGCACCACCAGCTACAGCACAGGCCAGATGACCTACGACCTCCGGCGGTTGCGCCTCAACGGCCTGATCCGCCGATTGCCCCGCTCCAACCGCTACGTCCTGACCGACGACGGCGTGCGCATCGCCGTCTTCTACACCAAGATCTACAACCGGTTACTCGTCCCGCTCACCGCGGCCGACCAAGCCCAAGCGCCACCCGAACTCCGAACGGCGCTCAAGACCATCACCCGGCATGTCGACGACTACGCCGCCCAAGCTCGACTTCCTCGGGCGTCGTGAAACTTGACACAAACCTACAGAAACCAGCGACCGAAGATCGCTA
>NZ_QNFZ01000552.1 GCF_003313395.1 Nonomuraea lactucae
ACGGCCTCCAGCGCGCCCGCCACCGCCGCCCGGTCGGCGGCACTGGTGCGGCGCAGCCTGCTCTGCCGGGCGATGCGGCCGGAGGCCACCACCTCGCGGACCGTGGCGGGCACCCCGCCGCCGACCTGGAGTCGCTGCGGCACGTAGCCGATGCGCCACCACTCGCGGAACCTCGCGGGCGGCCTGTCGTACAGCAGGGTCCGCCCGCCGGACAGCGGGATCAGGCCGAGCAGGGCGCGCACCAGCGTCGACTTGCCCGAGCCGTTGGCGCCGAGGAGGGCGACCACCTCGCCGGCGCGCACCGTGAGGTCGACGCCCCGCAGAATGGGCCGCCGGTCGAGGGTGACCCGGCCGCCGGTCATCGCGAACGTGGTCTCGCTCATGCCCCGCATCCCTTGCTCAAGCCGCGCAGCCCAGTGCGGCGCGCAGGCTCTTGAGATTGTCTCTCATACCGGACAGGTAGTCGCCCGACGGCTTGCTCTCCAGCGGGTCGAGCACCGCCGTCCTCGCCCCCACCTCCTTGGCCAGCACCTCGGCGACCTTGGGGCTGACCAGGGCCTCGGTGAAGATCGTGGTGACCTTCTCGGCCTGGGCGATCCGCGCCACCTCGGCCAGGCGGGCGGGGGAGGGCTCCGACTCGGGGTCGAGCGTGATGCCGACCTGCTTGAGCCCGTAGCGGTCGGCCAGGTAGCCGAACGCCTGGTGGCTCGTGACCATGGTCTTGGTCGCGCAGGCGGCCAGGCCCGCGGCGAACTCCTTGTCGAGCGCGGTCAGCCCGGCCGCCGTGCGCGCGGCGCGGTCCTTGTAGCCCTGGGCGTGCGGCGGGTCCGCGGCGGCCAGCCGCTCGCCCAGCTTGGTAGCGACTGTGGCCAGCCGGTGCGGGTCGAGCCAGATGTGCGGGTCGTAGGAGACCTCCGGCCCGGCGTGGCCCTCCTCGTGGGCCTCACCTTCGGCGTGGCCCTCCTCGTGCGCCCCGGCGGGAAGCGTGGTCACCGCGGTGGCGGCGTCGAACGCCCTGCCGGCCTCGACCGCCTCGTCCACGGCGGGCTGCACGCCCTTGATGTAGACGATCAGCGCGGCGTCCTGCAGCTCGGCCACCTGCTGCGCGCCCAGCTCCAGGTCGTGGGGCTCGACTCCGGGCGCGGTCAGCACCGTGACCGCGGCGTCGGGGCCGCCGACCTGCTCGCTGAGCCACTGGAGCGGGTAGAAGGAGGCGACCACGGCGGGCCGGCCGTCGGGCGCGGACGGCGCGGTCTCCGCGGAACCGGGACCCGCCCCGCAAGCGGCGGTGGCGAGCAACGAGCCTCCAGCCAGGAGGCCTGCCAGCATTTGGGGCGTTCTGGACATCACGCCCCCAATTATGGGGAAAATGAAAACGATTGTCAAAATCTACGCGGTGCCCGGCTAGAACACCCCGAATCGGTCAGCCGCCAGGACCACCAGGAAGGCCAGCATCGCCACCCGCAGCAGCCGCCCCCCGGCGCCCAAAGAGGGCCACGACAGGTAGGCCAGCCAGCCCACGAAGGCCAGCACGGGCAGCACCGCCACCCCGCCGAGCCACCCCGGGACGGCGAACCCGGCCAGCAGCAGCACCACCAGCACGGTCGGTGTCACCCACCGGGGCACCTGGGTGAACAGGAACGTCATCGGCGCCGCGCTGCGCGCCTCGACGGCCTTGCGCGCGCCCGTCGCGCCCGGCGTGAAGAACTGCTCGCCGCGCGGCAGCGGGCGCCTCGCCCTCGGCCCTGCCGTCCCCCC
>NZ_QNFZ01000553.1 GCF_003313395.1 Nonomuraea lactucae
CTGCCCAGGACGCTCGCCCCGTCGGGCGCCGGGCCGCGCGCCAGCGCGGGCGCGGCCCCTCCCGCCAGCAGCAGCCCGCCCACGATCCCGGCGATCCTGATTCCCCTCATCGGCACGCCCCGTCACCTCGGCCCCTGGTGGGGATATTGCCGATCGCCGGGCGGCTTACACCGCATGCGCTCGACCGGGCGCTCCGACCGCGCGTGGCGGCCCGACATCTACAGGAGGCCCGCCGCGGCGAGGTGCTTGCCGATGCGGCCGGTCTCGTCGTCGTTCAGCGGGATCTGGGGCAGGGCGGTGACCGGGTGGGCGATGACACCGCGCAGGTGCAGGGCGGCCTTGAAGGCGCCGAGCCCCGAGGAGCTGCCGCCCATGCGGCCGCCGCCGACGCGGACCATCTGGAAGAGGCGGACCAGCCGCTCCTGCTCCTGCCGGGCCGCCTCCCAGTCTCCGCGCCCGGCCGCCTCGACGAGCCGCACGTACCCGTGCGGGTCCACGTTGCCGAGGCCGGGGACCACGCCGTCGGCGCCCATCCACAGGGCCGAGTCCACGGTCACCTCCGACCCGGTGAGCACGCTGAACGGCGCCGACCGGCCCAGGATCACCTCGCGCAGGCCGCCGTCGTCGCCGCTGGAGTCCTTCACCCCGGCCAGCACCCCTTCGGCGGCCAGTTCCAGGAGCAGGGCGGCGGGCAGCTTGGTGTGGACGGAGACCGGCAGGTCGTAGGCGTAGAGCGGGAGTCCGGCCCGGTCGGCGATGACCCGGAAGTGCGTGCGGATCTCCGCGGGGTGGGTCCGCGTGTAGAAGGGCGCGGTCGCCACCAGTCCCGACACCCCGGCCTCGACGGCGGCGCGGGCGTGTTCGAGCACGCGGGGCGTCGTCATGTCGATCACTCCGGCCAGCACCGGCACCTGGCCGCTCACGTGGCCGACCACCGTGTCGAGCACGGCGCGGCGCTGCGCGTCGGGCAGGTACGCCGCCTCCGACGACGAGCCGAGCACGAACAGCCCGTCCACCCCGCCTTCGAGCAGGTGGTCGACCAGCCGCGTGAGCGAGCCGGCGTCCACCTCGTAGTCGGGGGTCATGGGGGTGCAAACCGGGGGGATCACACCGGTCAACGTCGCGGACCCGGCGACTTGGGGAAACGTCGCGGACCCGGCGACTTGGGGAAACGTCGCGGACCCGGCGACATCGGGGTACGTCATGCGCGCTCCTGGATCAGTTCGAGGTCGGTGGCTCCGGCGGCCACCGGGTGGTGGCAGTGGAAGAGGTGGTCGTCACCCGTCGTCGCGGCGGGCCAGGTGGCGGCGCAGTCGGCGTCGGCCCGCCAGCAGCGGGTCCGGAACGGGCAGCCGCTCGGCGGCCGGGTCGCCGAGGGGACGGTGCCGACCAGCGGGATCGGGTTGATCGGCGAGATCAGGCCGGGCGTGGCCGAGAAGAGCGCCCGCGTGTACGGGTGGCGCGCCCCCAGGGGCACGGCGCGCGCGGGCGTCTGCTCGACGATCCGGCCCAGGTACATGCTGACCACCCGGTCGCTCATCCGCCTGACCGTCTGGATGTCGTGGGAGACGAAGACCATGGCCAGCCCGAGCCGTTCCTTCAGGTCGAGCAGCAGGTTGAGGATCTGCGCCCGCACCGACACGTCCAGCGCGCTGGTGGGCTCGTCGGCGACGAGCAGGCCGGGTTCGAGAGCGAGGGCGCGGGCGACGGCCACGCGCTGCCGCTGCCCGCCGGAGAGCCGGCCGGGCAGCGCGTCGGCCGCGGA
>NZ_QNFZ01000555.1 GCF_003313395.1 Nonomuraea lactucae
CCGTACGCGCCGGGCGGCGCCGCCGACCCCGCCGAGGTCGCCGCCCGCCTGGCCCGCTTCGACGGCGTGCTGCTGCCCGGCGGCGGTGACGTCGCCCCGCACCGCTACGAGGTGGGGCTCACCCACGAGAGCGTCTACGACGTGGACGACGAGCAGGACGGTTTCGACCTGGAGCTGGCCCGCCAGGCCCTCGGGGCGGGGCTGCCGCTGCTCGCGATCTGCCGCGGTCTCCAGGTCGTCAACGTGGCACTCGGCGGCACGCTCCACCAGGACATGGGCGGTCCGGGCCGCGACCACCGCCACATCGTGCACCCCGTCGCCCTGCGATCCGGCTCGGTCGTGGAGCGGGCCACCGGCGTGGAGAAGGCCGAGGCGTCGTGCTACCACCACCAGCGGGCCGGCCGCCTCGGCTCCGGGCTGGAGGTCACGGCCACCGCGGCCGACGGCACGGTGGAAGCCCTTGAGCTGCCCGGCGCGCCCGGCTGGTTCGCCGCCGTCCAGTGGCACCCCGAGGACACCGCGCACCGGGACCCGGCCCAGCAGGGCCTCTTCGCCGCCCTGGTACGCGCCGCCCGCACCCGCCACTGACGGCCCCAGGCGCGCCCTCCTGACGGGTCGGGCCTCTGGACGGGACGGGATCTCCGGGCGGGTCAGGACCTGGGGCGGCGGCCGCTGCGGCGAGGGGCGGGTGCGGCCCCGTCGAGCAGCGCCAGGCGGCGCTCCTCCCCGTGCAGCTCGACCTGGAGCACGACGCGCCGCAGCCCCTCGGCGATCCTCCGGCACTCCTCGTCGCTGAGCTGCGCCGTGACGAAGGTCTCCTCGGCGTTGAACTCGGGGAACAGCCGCTCCATCAGCGCCTCTCCCTCGTCGGTGAGGCTGAGCAGCACCCGCCGCCCGTCACTGGGATGGACGGCCCGCCTCATCAGCCCCCGGGACTCCAGGGTGCGGGAGACCCCGGTGAGGGTGCCCTTGGAGATGCCCGCCTCCTCCGCCACGTGCCGGCTCTCCGACTCGCCCCACACCCAGACGACCCAGAGCACGACGAACGTGGTCCACGTCAGGTCGGAGCCGCGCAGCACCGAGTTCTCCAGGTGCTGGCGGACAGCCGCCGCGGCCCGGTAGATGTTGGCGACCGCCGCCATCTGGTCCCGGCGGATCGGTATGCCGCCCAGCTTCGCCTCGGCCAGCTTCTCGGCTTCGGTGATGGAACGGTGGCCAGGCACGAGGGACTCCTTCGGGAGCGGGCGGACCGGACTGGTCGTTCGGAGCCAAATTGTACGGAGCTCGGGCGGCGCACGGAAACCACCCGGCTCGGGGCCGCCACGCCGCGGGCGGACCTGGCATCTCCATCGGATCCCGTACAGCATGGATCCGATGGTGTGTCCGTGAACGCGAAGCGGTCCGCAGGAGCCGGGGGAGCACAGATGAACGCCGCCGAGCTGGCCAGGAAGATCCGCAACCGCGAGAGGTGCGTCGGCTACTGGCTGGTCCTGGACGCCCCGGCGGCCACCGAGCGTCTGGCCAGGGTGGGTTACGACTACATCGTCCTGGACGCCCAGCACGGGCTGATCGGCCAGGCCGGCCTGCTCGCCGGCCTCATGGCGATCGACGCCGGTGCCGGCGCGGCGAGCGGCGCCGGTCGCGGCTCGGTGGGGCTGGTACGCCTGGAGTCCGGAGACCCCGCGGCCATCGGCCGGGCGCTGGACTACGGCGCGGGCGGCGTCATCGTCCCCCTGGTCGGCACCGCCGAGCAGGCGGCCGCGGTGGTC
>NZ_QNFZ01000556.1 GCF_003313395.1 Nonomuraea lactucae
AGCTGGGCTCTGAGCCGCTCGCCGCCGCCGAGCAGCTGGGGTTCGAGCCGCTCGCCGCCGTGGGGGCCGTGGCCGCCGGGCGCGTCAGGCGCTCGCCGCTGACGGCGCGCGAGCAGGAGATCGCCGCGCTGCTGACCCTGGGCCTGTCCAACAGGGCCATCGCCGAGGAGCTCGTGATCAGCCCGGCGACCGTGGCGCGGCACATCGCCAACATCATGGAGAAGCTCGGCCACACCTCGCGGGCCCAGATCGCGGTGTGGGCCGCCGAACACCTGAGAGCGTCTGCATAGGCATCTGCATATTCCGCCGCATGTAGGGGTGAGATGCCCTGATTTACCGTGGGCCGTATGGGTGAGCGCGTCGTCATGGTGGACCCGGGCACGGGGTTCAAGCTCACCGAGAGGCAGCTCGACGAGAGGTCCGCGGCGGCGTCCGTCCAGTTGCGGCGCCGCGGGGTGCGAGCGGGCGACTCCGTGCTCGTCTGCCTGCCGGTCGGGCCCGACCTGCTGGTGGCGACCGACGCGGTGATCGGGGCCGGTGGCGTCGTCTGGCCCGTCCCGGCCGAGCTGGACGCGGGTGTCCTCCGGCAGCGCATCCTGGACAGCCACGCCCGGGTGATGATCTCGGACCAGCCCCATGCGGTGGACGCGGCCGAGGGGTCGGCCCTGCGGATGGTGGTGACCGTCGCCGACCTCAGCGGCGAGCGGCGGCGATGACCGCGACGAGCGTGGCCGGGGAGCGGGGATCATAAGCTCGGAGTCATGCCGTTCGCGCCAAGCTTCCCCGTCATGCTCAGGACCGACGACGGCGTCCGCATCGACGCCGCGCACACCCCGTCGGCGCGTTCCGACATCGGAATCGTCGTCGCGCACGGGTTCACGGGCTCGTGGCGGGAGCGCACCGCCCGCCGGATCGTCCACGTGCTCAGCGGGTACGGCGGGGTGCTCGCGTTCGACTTCCGCGGTCACGGCCGCTCCGGCGGCGAGTCGACCGTGGGCGACCTGGAGATCCTCGACGTGGCCGCGGCCGTCAGGCACGCGCGGCTGGTCGGCTACTCGAAGATCGCGGTGGTCGGCTTCTCGATGGGCGCGGCGGTGGCGGTGCGCCACGCGGGCCTGCGCGGCGGCGTCGACGCGGTCGTGGCGGTCAGCGGCCCCGCCCGCTGGCACTATCGCGGCACCAAGCCGATGCGGCAGGTCCACTGGGCCATCGAGCGGCCCTTCGGGCGCTGGGCGGCCAGGGTGGTCAAGCGCACCCGGATCTCCGGCGGCCAGTGGGACCCGATCCCCGTGCCGCCGCACGAGGCGGCGGGGCTCATCGCGCCCACGCCGCTGCTGGTCGTGCACGGTGACCGTGACACGTTCTTCCCGCTGGAGCACGCGTACCAGCTCCACGCGGGCGCGCGTGAGCCCAAGGAGCTCTGGGTGGAGCCGGGGTACGGCCACGCGGAGTCCGCGGCCACCCCTGATCTCGTTCGTCGCATCGGAAAATGGATCGCCGCGAACCTTTCCTGAGTAAGACACGTCTACCTAGGGCGTAAGGAAGAAAACCGCCGGGAGAAGTCCTAGGGGAAGGAAACCACCGCAGGTGGTGGACGTAGGACATACTTCGGGTAGTTGGGTGGTTGCCCACAGTGGCCTGCGTTCAGCATGTCATTGGTGTGCGCCTGCAGTGGCCTGCGTTCAGCGGCTCACTACAGGTTGCGGAGTGTGCACCTAGCGTCGCGGGGGCGCGCTGGGGCCCTCCGCACCCGCGGGGCTCCGGCGCGGCAGCGCCG
>NZ_QNFZ01000557.1 GCF_003313395.1 Nonomuraea lactucae
GCCCAGCTTGGCGAGCCGCTCCTCCGTGGCGCGCGCGGCCCGGTCGACCGCCGCCCGGCAGTCGTGCGGGTCGCCCGCGGCGAAGCGGAAGCCGATCTCGTCGTCCACCAGGTCGCCGAGCCCGCCGGCGTCGGAGGCGAGCAGGGGCACGCCGAGCGCCGCCGCCTCCAGGGCGACGTTCGGCAGGCCGTCGTAGAAGGACGGCAGCGCGACCAGGTCGCAGGCCGCGTAGACGGCGGGCAGCTCGTAGCGGTCGAGGAACGGCAGCACGGTGTGCTCCACCGGCACGGCCAGGTGCTCCTCCAGCTCGCCCACCAGCAGCAGGTGGAACGTGTCCGCGTGCCCCGAGGCGGCCAGCGCGTCGAGCAGGAAGCCGACGCCCTTCTTGTTCTTGAGCTGGCCGACGAGCCCTATCGTGCGCCTTCCCGCGGCCGCGCGCCTGGCCGTGGCCGCCTCCCGCTCCGACGGCAGGACCTCCCAGCCGGACGCGTCGATGCCGTTCGCCACCCAGGTCACCGGCACCTCCGGGACCAGGGCCGACACCAGCGGAGCGTGCGAGGAGGCCACCACGCATACCCGGGCCGAGGCGCGCAGCGCGTCGAGCAGCGCGCCCCTCCGGCGCAGCGAGAACACGCCGGTGTCGAAGTCGTTGCCGCGCAGCAGCGTCACCAGCGGGGCGCCGAGCCAGGCGGCCAGCACGGGGGCGGCGAGCATCGCGTACGTGCCGCCGAACGCGACCACGTGCGTGTAGCGCTCCCCCGCCAGGACGGTCCACATCCTGCGGAGCGCGTGCTCGGGGTTGTCCTCCAGCGGGACGGTCAGCAGCCGGCCGCCCTGCTCGCCGGCGCTCCGCCAGGGGCGCGCCCGCCGGGTCAGGTGGGCGACGTCGATCTCGACGCCCGCCCGGCGCAGACCGCGGACGATCCTGTCGCACGACTCGGCCATGCCGCCACGGCTGGGCGGGTAGTGCTCGGTGATCCACAGCAGCCGCATCAGCTGTCCACGAAGTCGCCGTCGTCCCCGTCGCCGAAGTCGCCCTGGTCCTCCAGGTCGAAGGCGCCCCTGTCGTAGTCGTCGAAGGTGGCGTACCAGCCGGGGTCGGAGTAGGCCGAGCCGCTGCTGTGGTAGTGGTGGCTCCGGTAGCCGCTGGTCCAGAACGGGTCGTACGGCGTCCCGTACCCCTGGGCCGCCGCGCACTCGGGGCACAGGCCGGCGGGGGCCACGTGCCGCTCGCAGACGGGTTTGCCGCAGCGCGGGCACCCGGTCACCGCCGGGCGGCCGCACCGGCCGAGCACGAAGAAGCCGGTGGTCTCCAGGCACGGGGTCACGCGCTCCGCCTCCCCCGCGGCGCCGTCCACCTGAACAGCTCGGTCGACACCGTCATGATCGCCCCGAGCTGCTCGTGCTCCCGGGGCAGCGGCACCTTCGCGGCCGCCTTGATCACTGTCCTCTGGCCGGGCCGGACCCGCACCCGGATCCACGGCGGCGGCGGGACGCCCGGCCGCGCCGGCTGCCGCCCCTTGGCCAGCGCGCGGCTGGTGTGGATGCGCTGCACGGCCTTGGTCTTGGTCTTCGACTTGCGCTTGCCGCGCGGGTTGACCTTGACCACCTGGCGGTGCCGGACCACGTCGATGACGGCGAGGGTCAGCACTCCGCCGTCACGTTGCTCGGCGCGCACCGTCAGCCACTGGTCCCGCACCCACCACTGTTCGGCGCTGCGCACCGGGCGGGCGACGGGCAGCCGCTGCCTGGGCCCGGCCTTGCCGGGGGCGCCGTGGCCGCGCAGGTCGGCGGTGATGCCGACC
>NZ_QNFZ01000558.1 GCF_003313395.1 Nonomuraea lactucae
ACGCCGTCGAGCGGCGGCCGGGCCCAGGGCTCGGCGGGCGCGTCCGTGAGCGCGCCGGAGGTCGGCGACTCCGCGTTCGCCGGCGACGGCAGGGCGCCGCACCTCCCCGACGTGACGCTCGACGAGCTCAGGGAGGCGCTCGCGCGCGACCTGCGCGTCTCCGACTTCGGCGGGAATGTGCTCGGCTGGTCCTGGTCCGGATCCACGCTCACCGTGGAGACCGAGTCGTGGGGGACGCTCCGTTTCCAGGTCGCGATCGGCGAGGTCGCAGCCGGCAAGGTCGCCGAGACGAACCTGGAGAGCGGGAGGATGACGATCCCCCCGCGCACCGCCGACGACCAGCTCGCCCGCGCGGTGCTGCACGAGATCTCGCACGCCGGGCGGGCCATCGCCGCCAGGGCGGCGAGGTCGGAGCAGGGCGTGCTGCGCCGATGGGTGTCCGGGAAACAGTCGTCCGTGGGCCACGACGACTGCGTGGCGGCCCGCTTCGACGAGTTCCGTCACCTGACCCGCCGGTGGCTGGCCGCGCGGGCGGCCCACGACGCCCAGCCCACGCCCGGGACGGCGGACGAGGTGCGCAAGTGGACGCACGAGCTGGAGTCCCTGGCCGCCGCCCTCCTCCGGCAGGGGCAGGCGCCTCCGTCGTTCCCGTGGTCGGCGGGCCCGCAGGCGGTGCCGGACTTCCACACGGGCTCCATCGGCGCCCTGCCGACGACCGCGACCGGCCTCGTCGCCCTCGCCGACCTGTCCGGGGTCACGGCCATCACCCCCGCCGCGCCCTCTCCCTCACCCGCGCTGTCGCCCATGCTGTCTCCCGCTGTGTCGCCCGCGCTGTCTCCCTCGGGGACGTTCGACGTGTCGTCGCCCGCGGGCCCGCTCACTCTCGAGGTGAGCGAGGCGGAGCTGCCTCCGGGGCAGGTCGAGGTGCGTACGTCCGGTCCCGGCCGCCTGTCGGTCGCCGTCTCCCCCGCCGACGGGTCGTCGGTGCGACTCCGGCTGGCCGAACTCGTCGCTGAGGCGGTCGCCGAGCAGGCGGGGCTCGCCCCCGGCCACGCGCTCGTCCCCGGCCCCCGGCAGGACGTGCCCACGCTCCGGCGCGGCGACGCCGCGACGCTGGTCCACATCAGGGCGCTGATCGAAGCACGGGCCGGCGCCTCGCCGCTCGACCGCGCATTCGTGGAGGACCGGCTCCGCACCGAGCTGCGGGACGCCGGCCTGACCCCCGGCGCCGAGGGCGCCACCGCCAGGCAGGTCGCCGCCGCCCGCGCTGGCCTGCTGACGGCGGCTCAGCTGAACGCCGTCAACGAGTTCTGCGGCCGCCCCGCCCATCCCGCCGTCACCGCCGCCGTCGCCGCCATGGGCCGCGCCGCCACCCTCACCGGCGCCACCACCAGCGCGTACGGCTCGGCGCTCGTCGACATCACGCCGGACGGCGGCGCGCCGATCCCGATGGAGGTGGTCGCCGGCCACACCTCGACGGACAACGCCATCGAGCTCACCACCCGGCAGGGCGTCCACGTGCTCACCGTGGACCGCGCCTGGCCGGTGCCGGCCGTCGAACGCGCGGTGGCCGTCGCCATGGCCGGCATGGTCGCGACCGCCTCCGGCGCACCCGACACCGGACCGGCTCCCGCCCCCGGCGCTCCGGACGGACCGCCGACCGTGGCCGAGCTGCGGCTGAGAGCCGAGCTCCACGAGCTGATCCGCCAGGTGAGGACGGCGACCCCCCAGCAGCGTCCCGGCCGCTTCCACCTGCTCGCCGACGTGGCCGAGGCCCACGGCCTGGGCGGGCGCTCCCCCGCCCGGGACGCCGGCCACGCCC
>NZ_QNFZ01000559.1 GCF_003313395.1 Nonomuraea lactucae
ACGGCGGCTCGGCGTTCGCCAGCCGCAGCGGCGCCGGAACCGAGGGCGGCAGCCAGCGGGGGCCCGCCACCATCGCCGCCAGCCGCAGCCGCGCCCCCCTGAGCTCCACCCACAGGTCCCAGCGCCCCTCCCGGGCCAGCCGAGCCGCCGACAGGGCGGCCGGGTCCAGCGCGAACTCGAACGAGAACCCGTGCTCGGGCACCGCCTCGCCGTCCTCCTGGGCCACGCTCCGCCAGGCGGGCGACACCCTCTCGTCCAGCAGCGGCAGGTTGTCACCCGTCCCGCGCTCGGCCAGCCATACGCGCACACGCGCGCGGCGCAGCTCCTCGACCGCGAACCGGCCGACCGTCGCCCACCCCTCGGCGCGCAGCAGGCCGTCACGCCAGCCGAAGGTCAGCAGGCGGGCGGTCAGCCCCAGCTCCCCCGACACCTCGGACAGGCGCCGCGGCATGGCCGGATGCCGGCCGTACCAGCGTCTGCGCAGGAGCCCGGCGGAGCCGAGGCGCGGCCACAGGCGCCCCTCGCGCTCCCGCGCGAACACCGCCGCCAGCTCCTCCAGCCGTCGTTGGTGCAGCAGGCTCACCATGAGCCGCCGCGCGAACGGGACGCCGAGCCACTCCTCGGGCGCGACACCGTCGAGGTAGCGGGTGATCAGCCCGACCAGGCGGGGGTCGGCCGCGGCTCCCATGCGGGCCACCGCCTCCACCGCCACGACCATGTCGATCTCCAGCGTGTCGCGGTCGAAGTACGGCTTGAGGTCCGGCGCCCGCTCGGCCAGCAGGCGCGACGTCTCCAGCACCGACAGCAGGCGGTCGCGCAGGTTGCCCGGCTCCAGCCGCCGCTGGGTGATGGAGGAGCCCTCCTCCTCGCGCTGCCGCCAGTGGTAGACCACGCCCTTGAGCACGTCCACCGAGGTGGCGCTCACGTGGGCGGCCATGGCGACGGGCTGGTCCTCGTACATGCGCTCGGGGAACCTCAGCCCCAGCGACTCCCAGAACGAGCGCCGGTAGACCTTGTTCCACAGCATGCGGTCGCGGATCAGGAGCGGGTGCCGGGTGATGTGGGTGCGCTTCAGCGGCCGGGCGAACGCCTCCTTGTGCGCCCAGGACGGCACCAGCAGGTTGCGGTTGAGCCGCATGACGTTGCCGCACGCCAGGTCGGAGCCCGTGGATTCGAGCGACGACACGAGCCTCCTGAACGCCTTCGGCGGCACGGTGTCGTCACCGTCGACGAACGCCAGGTAGCGGCCTGTGGCGTGGCGCAGGCCGGTGTTGCGCGCCCGGCCGACGCCCTGGTTGGCCTGCCGGACGAGGCGGATCCGCGGGTCGGCCGCGGCCCGGGCCCCGACCACGGCGGCGCCGCCGTCCCGGCTGCCGTCGTCCACGCAGATCACCTCCAGGTCCCGGAGCGTCTGCGCCGCCAGCGAGTCCAGGCAGGGGCCTATGTACTTCTCGACGTCGTGGAATGGAACGATCACCGAAAGGATCGGCACAGAAGCTCCTCTTCTTCAGCCGGACAGCAGGCGCATGACCCTGCGGGCCACCTTCCGGGGGTGGGCGAGGCGGCGGGAGAGCCGGTAGCCGAGCGTCTTGCGGTAGGCGGCCGCCTTCCGCTGCGTCCTGCGCAGCTTCGCCCTGGCCCGCGCCAGCTCCCGTTCGCGGTAGGTGAGCTTGGTCTCCAGGCGCGCGACCCGGGCCAGGGCCGCGGTGAGCTGGTCGGCCAGGCGGTCGCGGGCGCTGAGCAGGTCGCGGTACGTGGGGGCCGCCGCGGGCGGGAAGGCCGCCTGCCCGAGCTCGGCGTCGAGCTTGCGCGCCTGGTCGAGGTCGGCCTCGGCGCAGGGCC
>NZ_QNFZ01000560.1 GCF_003313395.1 Nonomuraea lactucae
AGGCCGCCAGCAGGCTCGCCAGCGCCGCCACGTCCGCCTCGGCGGGGACGGCCGCGGGCTCGTACAGCGGCCCGTATGGCGGCTCGTCCTGCGGGGCCGCCCCCGCCCGCGCGGCGGAGGCGATCACGGCGGGGTGCTCGTCGAGCGGGCCAGGCCACGGCACGACCTCCGTCTGGACGTCGAGGGGCAGGTTGAGCAGCACCGTGCGCCTGCCGTGCCGGGCGGTGCGGAAGGCGGCGACGGTGTCCTCGACGGCCTCGGCGGCGGAGGTGATCCGCATGGGCACGGCCCCGACCGCCCGGGCCATGGCGTCCTGGTCGATGTGGAAGTTGGAGCGGGCGTCGGTGGCCTCGCCGGCCAGCACGACCAGCGGCGTGCGGCTCTTGGCGGCCTCGGCGAGACCGGTCATGGCGTTGGTGAGGCCCGGCCCCTGGTGCACCGACAGGACGGCGACCGTGCCGCTGGTGCGGGCGTAGGCGTCTGCCATGGTGGCCGCGCCGCCCTCGTGCCGCGCGGCGACGAAGCCCGCGCCCCGCGACACGAGGGCGTTGGTGACGTGGAAGTTGCCGCTGCCCACCACCCCGAACGCGGCCCGTACGCCGAGCGTGGCAAGCACCCGGCCGACCGCCTCCGCGACGATCACCGTTCGACCAGGGCGAGGACGCGGACGGGACTGCCGGAGCCGCCCACGATGGGCAGCGGCGGGGCCACCACCACCGCGCCGGTCGCCGGCAGGCGGTCGAGGTTGCGCAGCTGGGTCAGGCCGTACTTGCCCGCGCCGAGCAGGAACGAGTGGCAGGGGAACGCCGGGTCGAACGAGTGGGCCGTGCCCGCGTCGGTGCCGACGGTCTCGACGCCGATCCCGAGGACGGGCGTCTCCTCGGCCAGCCAGCGCGCGCACTCCACCGAGACGCCGGGGGTGTGCGGGCCGGTCTCGTCGGCGTTGAGGAACGCCTCCTGGTCGCCGGCCCTGCTGTCCCAGCCGGTGCGGTAGAGCAGCCAGCCGCCGTCGGGCAGCGGGCCGTGCGCCCGTTCCCACTCCTTGACGTGGTCGACCCGGAGCAGGAAGTCGGGGTCCTTGCCCGCCTCGGCGGCGAAGTCCAGGACGACGGCCGGAGCGAGCAGGCTGCTGGGCGGCACCTGGGAGACGTCCTGGCCGTCGCGGGCGGTCACCCAGTGGACGGGGGCGTCGAAGTGGGTCCCGGTGTGCTCGCCCGTGTGGATGTCGTTCCAGTACCAGGCCGGGCCGCGGTCGTCGTAGCGGCTGATCTCCTCCAGGCGGAACGGGATCGTGTTGCCGAACGGCTCGGGCAGGCGGAGGATCGGGGTCCCGGAGGACAGGGGCGCGGTCAGGTCGATCACCTCGATCGCGCCGTCGCGCACGCTCTGGACGAGGCTCCGCAGCACCGACATGTCATCCTCCTCAGAGGGCTGGTGGGGTCCTCCTACGGTGATGCCCAGCGCCAAACATGCCTCAGACCTTGATCCAGTCGGCGCAGCCGCTGGTCTGGAAGGCCTTGTCGGTCGGTGCGATGGTGATGGTGGCGGGCCCCTTGGGCATGTCGGCCGCGATGACGTCGGCGGGCCGCGGGCTGGTGCTCCTGAGCCTGGCCCAGTAGCACGCCGGCAGGCCCGTGGCGGGTCCGGTGGTGCGGTAGGTGCCCGGCTGGATGTCGACGCCGACCACCATGGTGCGGTGCGCGGCGGCGGCCCCTGTGGGAGCTGCTGCGGGAGCGCCTGTAGGAGCGCCCGTGGGAGCTGCTGCGGGAGCGCCCGTGGGAGCGGTGGCGCCACTGAAAGGCGCGGTGGTCGCGGGCGCGGAGCCGCCGGGCGCGGCGGTGGCGGGCGCGGCAGTGG
>NZ_QNFZ01000561.1 GCF_003313395.1 Nonomuraea lactucae
AACGTGCCGCCGGGCCGGTGTAGCCATCGGACGCGCGGGGCCAGCCTGCCGACCGGGCGCGCGGGGCCCGGTGGGCACTGGGCGCGCGGGGCTCAGGCCGCGCTCTCCCTCCACGAACGCGTACGGGCTACGGGCTCTCGGACGGAGTCGCTCACCGCGGCCCCGGCGGGGGCTACTTCTGGCCGGGGAGATTGAGCTTGGACGGGTCGAAGCCCGGCGGCAGTTCGAGGCCAGGTGGCAGCTTGCCGCCGAGGTTGCCCAGCACCCCGCCCGGTTTGGGCGCGGGCGCGTCGGCGCCATCGGGAGAGGAGGACGCGGGTGCCTTGCCGAGCGCCGCCTTGCGGGGGTCGCCGCTCACCCGGCGTCCCTTCTTGGCCTTCTTCTGGGCTTTGGCGGCCTTGCCCCGGCCGCCCGGCATGCCGGGGATGCCCATTCCGCCCGCCATGCGCTTCATCATCTTCTGGGCCTCGAAGAAGCGGGTGACCAGGTTGCTGACGGCGGTGACGGTGACGCCGGAGCCGGAGGCGATGCGGGAGCGCCGCGAGCCGTTGATGATCTTCGGGTCCTGCCGCTCGGCCGGCGTCATCGAGCGGATGATGGCGGCGATGCGGTCGAGGTCGCGGTCGTCGATGGAGTTGAGCTGGTCACGCATCTGCCCCATGCCGGGCATCATGCCGAGCAGGTTTTTGATGGGGCCCATCTTCTGGACCATCATCATCTGCTCGAGGAAGTCGTCGAGCGTGAAGTTCTCGCCCGAGGTGAGCTTGCCGGCCATCTTGGCGGCCTGCTCTTCGTCGAACGTCTTCTGGGCCTGCTCGATCAGGGTGAGGATGTCACCCATGTCGAGGATGCGGGACGCCATCCGGTCGGGGTGGAAGGCGTCGAAGTCCTCGAGCTTCTCCCCCGTCGACGCGAACATGATCGGCCGGCCGGTGATGTGCCTGACCGACAGCGCGGCGCCGCCGCGGGCGTCGCCGTCGAGTTTGGTGAGGACGACGCCGTCGAAGCCGACACCGTCCATGAACGCCTGGGCCGTGGTCACGGCGTCCTGGCCGATCATGGCGTCGACCACGAAGAGAACCTCGTCGGGAGAGGCCACGTCGCGGATGTCGGCGGCCTGCCGCATCATCTCCTGGTCGATGCCGAGGCGGCCGGCGGTGTCGATGATGACGATGTCGTGCTGCTGTCGCCTGGCCTCGTCGATGGAGTGGCGGGCGACCTCGACGGGGTCGCCGACGCCGTTGCCCGGCTCGGGGGCGTAGACGGCGACCTGCGCGCGCTCGCCCATGACCTGGAGCTGCTGCACGGCGTTGGGGCGCTGGAGGTCGGCGGCGACCAGCAGGGGCACGTGACCCTGGTCGCGCAGCCACTTGGCGAGCTTGCCCGCCAGCGTGGTCTTGCCGGAGCCCTGCAGGCCGGCGAGCATGATCACCGTGGGCGGGGTCTTGGCGTAGCGGAGCCTGCGGGTCTCGCCGCCGAGGATCTCGATCAGCTCGTCGTTGACGATCTTGACGACCTGCTGCGCCGGGTTGAGCGCCTGGGAGACCTCGGCGCCGCGCGCGCGTTCCTTGACCTGGGCGACGAATGCCTTGACCACCGGCAGCGCGACATCGGCCTCGAGCAGCGCGATGCGGATCTCGCGGGTGGTGGCGTCGATGTCGGCGTCGGACAGCCGACCCTTGGATCGGAGGGAGGAGAAGACCGATGTCAGGCGGTCGGATAGTGTCTCGAACACGTGGTTGGCCAGTCCTCGGAGCGGATGTAGGTCTGGACTCAGCCTAGCCGCTCCGCTAGCCGTTCCAGCCTGGCACGGCCATCCGGACGTTCAGCGCGTGCTCGACCAGATTGATCAACGCGCTCTTCAC
>NZ_QNFZ01000562.1 GCF_003313395.1 Nonomuraea lactucae
CCGGATGCTGCCCGCCGGGGGCGGCGCCGGAGGTCCCTGCCGCGGCGGCCGTCGGGCCGCCCGTGCTCTGGGGGACGGCGGGCTGGAGGGCGGGGCCCTCCTGCTGGGGATCGGGCTGAGGGGTGTCGTGCTGGGGGGTGTCGTGCTGGGGGGAGCCCGGGAGCGGCGGGACGAGGCGCCGGCCGGTGACGGGCTCGATGGCCGTGCTGGGGGCGGGCTGGCCCGTGAGCCGGACGATGATCTCGTCCGCGCCGGGCCGCCGCGCCGGATCCTTGGACAGGCAGGCCGCCACCAGCTCGCCGAGCGTCCCGTCCATCCCGCCGAGCTCCGGCTCCTCGTTGAGGATCCGGTTCATCACCACGGGAATCGAGTCGGCGCCGAACGCCGGCTTGCCCGTGGCGGCGTACACCATCGTGACACCCCACGCGAAGACGTCGGCCGCCTCCGACACCACGCCCCCGCTGAGCTGCTCGGGCGCCAGGTACGACGGCGTCCCCATGGCCATGCCGGTGGCGGTGGCCCCGGGCGAGTCCAGGGCGCGGGCGATGCCGAAGTCGATTACAACGGGGCCCTCGGGCCCCATGAGCACGTTCGCGGGCTTGAAGTCGCGGTGCAGGATGCCGGCCCGGTGGATCGCCGCGAGCGCGGTCGCCGTGCTGATCGCGAGCCGTTCCAGCGCGGCGCCCCGGCGCGGCCCCTCGTTGATGACCAGCTCGCGCAGCGACGGGCCCGGGACGAACTCGCTCACGATGTACGGCCGGCTGCCCTCCAGGTCGGCGTGGAGCACCGGCGCCGTGCAGAACCGGGCGACCCGCTGGGCCACCGACACCTCGCGCAGGAACCTGGACCTGGCCTCGGGGTCGGCCACCGCGGCGTGGTGCAGCAGCTTGACCGCGACCTGCTCGCCGGATTCGCTGCGGGCCAGGTAGACGACGCCCTGGCCACCCTCCCCGAGACGGCCGAGGAGCTCGTACGCCCCCAGCCGTCGCGGATCGTCCACCGCCAACGGCTGCCCCTGATTCACGTCGGAACCCCCCGAGACCACGCATAACCCTTCAACGACTGGGGCAGAACGCTACCAGCGTGACGAATGGTGCGTGGCCTGACAGTGACATATCTTTCACGTTTTGTTGGGCTGGTGATCAGATGGCCTTGCCCGGGTTCAGCAGGCCCAGCGGGTCGAACACCGCCTTGATGCCCTGCTGCACCTCCTGGGCCACCGGCCCGGATTCCAGCGCCAGCCAGCGCCGCTTGAGCACGCCGACGCCGTGCTCGCCCGTGAGGGTGCCGCCGAGCTCAAGGGCGTGCCTGAACACCTCGTCCGCCGCGGCCCACACGTTCGCGGGCGGCTCGGCCAGGCCGCGTTCGAAGATGAAGACGGGGTGCAGGTTGCCGTCACCCGCGTGCGCGACCGTGCAGATCCTGACGTCGTGCCGGGCCGCGGTCGCCTCGATCGCGCCGATCATGTCGGGCAGCGCCGAACGCGGCACGCACACGTCCTCGACCAGGCACGCCCCCAGGCGTTCCTTGGCGTCGTAGGCCATCCGGCGCACGCCGATCAGCTCCTCGGTCTCCTGCGGGCTGGACGAGACCGCTACGAACGACGCGCCGTTGTCCAGGCACAGCCGCTCCATCCGCTCGGCCACGGCCTGCCCGTCGGCCGCGTCGGACTGGCCGATGAGCATGGCGTTCGTGCCCGGCTCCAGGCCGATGTTGCGCCAGTCGTCGATCGCCTCCAGGGTGGCCCGGTCGATCAGCTCCATCAGCGACGGCTGGCAGCCCGCCGCCATGATCGCCGAGACCGCCGCGCCCGCCTCGCGCGGCGACCCGAACTCCGCCGCGAACGTCGCGGGCGGCGCGGCGGGCG
>NZ_QNFZ01000564.1 GCF_003313395.1 Nonomuraea lactucae
CGCGCCACAGCGCCAGCGCCTCTCGCAGGAGGCCGGCCGCCGCCAGCGCGTCGCCCGACGTCAGCGCGGCCCTTCCGCGCCTGGCGAGCCGGGCGAAGCGGTGCGCGTCCACCTGTTCGGGGTCGGCCGCCAGGCGGTATCCGGTCGGATCCGCCAGCACGAGCTGCCGCGCCCGCGACTCCGGTACGGCTGGGCGCGGGGAGTCGTGGGCGCTGCCCTCAGCGAGCGCCGCGCCCTTCGCCAGTGCCGTGCCCTCCGCGAGCGCCGCGCCCTTCGCCAGTACCGTGCCCTCCGCGAGTGCCGCGTCTTTGGCTGGTGCCGTGCCCTTCGCCAATGCCGTGCGGAGCCGTGAGACCAGTGCCTGGAGGGCGTTGTCCACCACGCCGGGCGGGTCGTCCTCCCACACCCCCGCGATCAGCCGCTCGAACGGAACTGTCACCCCGGCGTCGAGCACGAGCAGGCCGAGCAGGGTGCGCAGGCGCTGCCCGGTGACCTCCACGACCTGGCCGTCGCGCCGGACCTCGAGCGGTCCGAGGACGGCGAAAGTCATCACTGTGTCCGAGCTCACCCCCTTCATGCCCTCGATTGTGGCGGATTTCGCGCCCTATACCGACCACCGACCCTCGCGAAACGGTCGGCGCATGCCCGATGGGCGCGTAGCATCGTGCGGCATGGGGCTGTGTAACACGACTGGACGCGTGGGACGCATCGCCGTCAGTGTGACGGCGGTGGGTGTCGCGCTCGCCACGTCGGGGTGCGCGCCCTTCATCAGCAGATCCGAGGCCAAGGAGATCGGGCAGATCAACGTCTCCAGCCCGGAGCTGCGCGAAGGCGAGCCGCTGCCGCGCGAATACTCGTGCCAGGGCACGCAGGCGAGCCCCCCGCTGCGCTGGTCGAGCGAGCCGCTGCCGCAGGCGAGGTCGACCGCGATCGTGGTCGACTCGCACTCCCCGTCGGCGTCCGCCGTGCAGTGGGTGCTCTACAACATCCCGGCCACCGTGACCGAGCTCGGGCCGGGCGCGGCCGACAGCCCGCCGGACGGCTCCGGCCAGGCGCGGGTGACCAGCGGCAAGGTCGGCTACCAGCCCCCGTGCGACAGAAACACCAGCTACCGGTTCACCGTCTACACGCTGCAGGCCAAGGTTCAGGTCAAGGAGGGCGCCCCCCTCTCCGACGTCCTGAAGGAGATCGCCGACAAGACGATCGCCCGTGGCCGGCTCACCGTGGTGCACATCGAGTGAGAAATCAAACACCGGGTGTAATAATCGTTACCAATTCTTCGCTTAGGGTGTGACAACGCTCGCAGTGGTCCGACACAATCAGATCCAATTGTCAGGCGCTGGTGATCAAAGGGGGCAGGTCGCGTCGATGGCCGCGCGATCTCACCGGTGCCAATGGGAGGCCATGGCTTGAGGGTGGTGCAATGATCGCGGTCGTAGTCAGCTTGGTCGCAGTCGTGCTCCTCGTGCTCGTCGTCGTGGCACTGGGCATGCGTTCGATGAACCGTAGGGAGAGTTCGCTCCCCCCGGAGCGGCTGAAGCAGATGGCCGAGAAAGAGGAGCAGACCCACGCTCGGTCGACGGACGAGTTCGCGGCTCACGAACCCCGGATGGCCAATTTCAGCCCCGATTTCAGCCCGATCGACGAGCCCAAGGCCAAGCCTGTGCGCACCGGCCAGCGTGGCAAACGTGGCGTCGACGAGTGGGGCAACCCCCGCTCGGACGAGGATGACGAGGAGTTCTGGGCCAACATTCGCAGTGACGCGGCCGAGGGCGGCTTCGGCGCGGGGGGCACGGTCGCGGCGCGCAAGGGCGCCTCGCGTCCCGTGGACCGCGAGCGGCCGTCCGAGCGCGAGCGGCCGTCCGAGCGCG
>NZ_QNFZ01000566.1 GCF_003313395.1 Nonomuraea lactucae
CGGCAGCTGGCCGGGATCGCCGAACTCCTCCACCAAGTTCCCCGCCACCATGCTGATCGACTACGTACGCGTCTACAGCCGGGCGTAGCGGGCTCGATCCAGGCCCCGACGCCGTCCCCGCCGAGGAGCTCGGCGGCGTGCACCGCTCGGTCGTCCCTGGACAGCCCGGCGATCCTGGCCTCGACCGCGGGCGTCCCGCGCAGGCGCTCGCGCAGTCTGGCAGGCCGGCCCCTCTCGGCCACGATGACCGCGGCCAGTTCGGCGGGCTCGCTTGGGAACGCTGTTCCACGAGGGATCCGGCGAGACGGGGATCCACCCACGTGTCGCGCCGCTGCCGGGAGAGCCCGTCGTCCTCAAGCGCCGCACGAGCGCCTTCGCCGGCACCGACTTCGACCTGGTGCTGCGGGCGCTCGGCGTCGAGTCGATCGTCCTGACCGGGGTGGCTACCGGCGCGATGGTGGCCGCGACCCTGTTCGACGCCTCCGACCGTGACTTCGGGCTGACGGTGCTCAGCGACGCCTGCGCCGACGGCGAGCGCGACGTCCACGACTTCCTCATGGAACGGATCTTCCCCGCCCGGGGCGCCGAGGTCCTGACGGGCCAGGCATGGATGGACCGCCTCTGACCCGGGCGGGCCGGAGCCAGGGGACGGCGACCCCTGGGTGGACACAGCCCTGGTTAGCGGGCTGGTCATGCCGCGATCGTGGAGGAGACGGCGGGGCGCGAGGCCCCGGCGCCGGTCAACCCCATCAGAGAAAGAGAACGAACATGCCGTTCGCGAACTTCAAGGTCCCCGCCGAGACCCTCACCGAGAAGCAGAAGGAGCAGATCGTCACCCGCACCACCGAGCTGTACGTCGAGATCTACGGCGAGCGCGCCCGAGCCAACACCATGGTGCTGGTCGAGGAGGTCGCCGACGGCGGCTGGGGGATCGGCGGCGACGTCCTGACCCTCGCCAAGCTCCGGCAGATGCCGGAAGCCTGACGAACGCTCATGTCTCTGCGATCCAGCCGAACCGTCCTCCTGGCCGCGGCGCTCGGCGGCTCACTGCTCATGACCGCCGGGACGGTGACCGCGGTCCGCGCGGACACCGCTCCTGGCGAGGCCGCGCCCATCCGCGCGTACGCCCGGGCCGAGCCGTGGTCGCCTGCCGGTGGCCTGAGCGACCAGGCTCGCACGGCGACCCAGCGCTCATCCCTGGCGCGCGCGGCCCTGGGCCTGTACGAGCCGTTCGAGACCGGCGACACGACGGTGTACGACCGCCTCCTCACCGAGGACTTCGTGGACGTCCCGCTCGCACCGGGGCAGGGGCCGGGCCGGGAGGGCATGAAAGCCCATGTGCGGGATGACATCGTGGCCACGTTCCCGGATCTGAAGATCCGTGTCGAGGCCATCCATGTGGCCGGGCGGGTCGTCACGGTGCGCTCGGTCATCAGCGGCACGCAGGTACGCCCGTTCCTTGGCGTACCGGCCACGCGCAGGCTTCTGTCGTACCGGGCGGTCGACGTCCACCAGTTCGACCACCGTCGGCGGATCGCCCGCACCGACCACCTGGAGGACCTGTTCGGCGCGTACCGCCAGATGACGACACCGCCCAAGTGAGCGGGCCCCGGGTGGGGTAGCCGCGACCCTCCACCAGCCAGACCCCGCATGAGCTGCACAATCGTGCGGGGTCTCCGTGCTCAGAAAACGAGCATCAAGCGGACTGGTAGGTGAGCAGTTCTCACGGCCAGAGTGTTCCGGCGACATCATCTGACTCTTGAACCACTCGCCTTCTCCGGAGGTTCCATGTTCCGCCACGCCCCCCTGCGGCCCGCCCGACGTGCGACCGTGACCGCGGCCGCCGTCCTCGCGGCCGGCGCCGCGTTCGCCGCGGTCC
>NZ_QNFZ01000565.1 GCF_003313395.1 Nonomuraea lactucae
CCGGGCGTGGGCCGGGGTGGGGGCGTCGGGGGGTCAGGTGCCGTTGAGCGGGGCGTTCCAGGTCACGATGACCGGCTCGCCGTGCTCGAAGCCGAGCCGTGAGTACGTGCCGGTCTCCAGCTTGTACAGCCGCCCGTCCTCCGGCGGGAGCCTCAGCCAGCGCGCCGCCACCACGCGCAACAGGTGACCGTGCGCCACAAGCACGACGCGCCCCTCCGCGGCCTTCGCGCGCGCGATCACCCGGTCGGCCCGTGCCCCCACCTGCGCCGCCGTCTCACCCGGGTGCTCCGTGTCGCCCGGTGGCACGCCGTCGCGCCACAGGTACCAGCCGGGCCGCGACTCGCGGATGCGCGGCGTGGTGACGCCCTCGTAGCCGCCGTAGTCCCACTCCCACAGGTCGGGGTCCACCTCGTACTCCGGCAGTCCGGCCAGCTCGGCGGTGCGGCGGGCGCGCTGCGCGGGGGAGGTGAGGGCCAGGCCGAACCCGCCCTCCTTGACCAGGGGTGCGAGGGTGCGCGCCTGGTCCTCGCCGTGGGCGGTCAGCGGCACGTCGGTGCGGCCGGTGTGCCTGCCCGTGCGGCTCCATTCGGTCTCGCCGTGCCTGAGGAGCAACATCTCGTCCATGGCACCATCATCCGGCACGCTCCCGTCACGGCGACCCCCGGCTCACGTCCCTGCGAGCTCCTCGACGACCGGGGCGAAGACGTCGAGGTCGGTCTCGTGGTGCATGACGAAGTAGGAGACGTCATGCTCGTCCCGCCAGTGACGGAGCCTGTCGACGACGTCGCGACGGGTGCCCAGGAGCACCTGCGGCGTCCCGTCCAGGGGCGCGCTGTCGGCGGCGCTCCACGCCTCCTCGGGCTTGCGCACCCCCACCTGCATGACGCTCGTGCCCAGCTCCAGGCGGCCGTAGCGGTCGCCGGCGGCCGTGCGCAGCGTCCGCAGCTTGGCGAGGAACGCCTCCCGCCCCCCGTCGTCGCGGTCGGGGCCGCTCCCGTCCGGCTTCACCCGCATGGTGACGTGGACGACGTCCGCCTCGCGGGCGGCCAGCCGGAGCATCCGGGGGCCGCCGCCGCCCAGCAGCAACGGGGGACGGGGCCGCTGCAGCGGTCTGGGCCGCTGGTCCAGGCCGCGGATGCGGTAGTGGACGCCGTCGAAGGAGAAGGGCCCGTCGCCCCACAGCCCCTTCAGCACGGTCAGGGCCTCGGCCAGCCGCTCCACCCGGACCCCGGGCGGATCCAGGGCCAGACCGGCCGAGGCGTAGTCTCCGGCCATCCAGCCGGTGCCGAGGCCGAGCTCCAGCCGCCCGCCGGACAGCACGTCCAGCGTCGCCGCCTCCTTGGCCAGCACCGCCGGGTGCCGGAAGTCGTTCGCGAGCACCAGCGTCCCCACCCGTAGCCGGTCGGTGGCGCAGGCGGCGGCCGTCAGCGCCGCCACCGGCGCGAACCGCCCGCCGACGAGGTGGTCGGGCACCAGCAGGACGCCGAACCCGGCCGCCTCCAGCCGCCTGGCCTTCTCGGCCCACTCCCTGCCCGACTCCGCCTGCCGCACCACAGCCCCGAACCTGAACCGCCGCACCCGCGGGCCCTCCTCGCCTCTGGTGACCGCATCCGGAGCGCTCTCTCGCCGCCGAGGCGACCAAGCGCTTGGCCAAGAGTGTACGCCGCCCACGCCGGGAAGACCCTTACCAAGCGCTTGCTTTAGATGCGACACTGTCGCCATGGACATCCCGGTACGCCAGGCGACCGACGACGAGGTGGCCTTCTTCCAGGACCACGGATGGGTACGGCTGCCCGGCCTCGTCGGCCCGGCGGCGGTGACCGCGCTGCGCGAGCGGGCGACCGGCCACCTGCGCGGGCGGCAGCCGGAGCGGGACCGGGC
>NZ_QNFZ01000567.1 GCF_003313395.1 Nonomuraea lactucae
AGGCGGTGCTGACCGGGCACTCCATGGGCGCGTATGTCGCCGCGCTGGCCGCCTCCCGGCGCGACTTCGCCCGCGTCGTCCTGGTCGACGGCGGCCTGCCGCTGCCGCTGCCCGACGGCGTGGGCCCCGACGACGCGCTGGCGGCCACGCTCGGACCCGCGATGGACCGGCTCAGCCGGACGTTCGCCACGCCTGAGGAGTACGTCGCCTTCTTCCGGGCGCACCCCGCTTTCGCGGGGCGGTGGACCGATGACGTGGAGGCGTACGTCCGCTACGACCTGACCGGGCCGCCCGGCGCGCTCCGCTCACGTGTCGCGGTGGAGGCGGTGCGCGAGGACGGCCGCTGGCTGCTGGCCGAGCATGACCGGATCGGCCACGCCCTGGAGTCGATCAAGGCGCCGCTGTCGCTGCTGCGGGCTCCGCGCGGGCTGCTCGACCAGGGGGTCGGCATGCTGCCCGACGAACTGGCCGCCCCCTGGACAGCCAGGCTCGCGGGGCTCGCCGACGAGGTGGTCGCCGACTGCAACCACTACACCATCCTGTTCGCCGACCACTGCACGTCCCTCCTCGCCGACCGCCTCACCTCGGAGCCCCGAGAGCGGCCGTCGAGCGTCGCCTGACGACGGGTCACGTCCAGGTCAGGTCACGTACGTCCAGGTCAGGTCATGTCGTGCACGTCAGCTCACGCGCACGTCAGCTCACGTGGAGCTCAGGTCAGCGTGGAGCTCAGGTCAGCGTGGAGCGATCCAGGTGGCCCGCGCCGCGGCCACCAGCGTGCCGTCCACCTCGTAGATCGCGCTCTCGCCGAACAGCTTGCGCCCCTCGCGCCCGGTGGCGCGCGCCACGACCGAGTAGGCGCCGCCCGGGTAGACGCGCCGGTGGATCTGTACGGCCAGCCGACCGAGCAGGGCCGACTCGCCGGGCTGGAAGTGGGCCCAGCCGGTCACGCAGTCGAGCACCGCCCCCACGACGGCGGCCGGGACGCCGTCCTGCTCCGCGACCGTGAACGGCACCCGCCACGCGGCGGCCACCAGGTCCGTGCCCTCGACGGGGCCGGGGAAGACGCGCAGACCGTCGCCCGGCTCGCGCAGCCCGCAGGCGAAGCACTCGGGGAAGGCGTGCCCGCGCCACCCGGGGAACCCGGCCTCCGCCCGCGCCGCGTCCGTGAACGACACGAACTCCGGCGCCGTCAGGTCCTCGGCCACCGGGATGGCCTCGACCAGCAGCCGGTCGCCGTGCGAGAGGGAGACGGTGTTGGCGACGTGCTCCAGGCACAGATCGGTCTCGAGGGGCGTGGGTGCGTGCAGCGTGACTTCGACGGCTGATCGGTTGTCGCTGAGCGCGTCGGCCATGGTCCCGGCTATCCAGCCGCCGTTGGCGACCCCCGCCGGTCCGCGGAAACGTGCGGGAACGGTCAACACGGTCTGCAGGGCAGCCGTCGTCATGCCTCACCCTCCCATATCGTTCGATGCGCTGAAAATCCAGAATTCTAGATTAAGCACGCCGATATTACCGAAGAATCGGAACACCCAGGCCAGCAAGGCCTCGGCCTATCACCCACAACACGCCATAACACCGCAGAACCATCCGGAACTTCCCGCCCGCCGGTAACGGATCCGCACACCCGCCCGGGCGCCGTGCGAGCCGCAGTGCGCGACGGAACCGGCCCGCCCGCGCCTCCGCGAGCCGGCTCCGTGACGCACGGCGGCGGACGGTGAGCCCGCCGTACCCGTAAGATACGGGGCTTAAATTGCATGGATGTGACTTGGGGGTTATAAGTGACGACGCTCACGCGGAGGAGCCTCATCACGGCAGGGGCGATGGCCGTCCCGGCGGCGGCGCTCGCGCGGCCCGCGGCGGCGACCGCTCCGGCGCTGCGGACG